>NZ_JBIAWP010000011.1:43084-198879 GCF_042895785.1 Streptomyces sp. NPDC001380
GCCGCCCGGGCCCCCGGGCGCCCCCCCCCCCCCGGGCCCCCGCCCGGGGGGCCCGCCCCCGGGGGGCCCCCCCGGGCCGGGTGCCGCCGGGCCCGCGGTGTCCCGCGGGCCCGGCGGCCTGGTGCGGCGTCTCAGCCGCGGGTGAGCTTCTTGTAGGTGGCGCGGTGCGGCCGGGCGGCCTCGGCGCCGAGCCGGTCGACCTTGTTCTTCTCGTACGACTCGAAGTTGCCCTCGAACCAGAACCACTTGCTCTCGCCCTCGTAGGCGAGGATGTGGGTGGCGACCCGGTCCAGGAACCAGCGGTCGTGGGAGACCACGACGGCGCAGCCGGGGAAGTCCAGCAGCGCGTTCTCCAGCGAGGAGAGGGTCTCGACGTCGAGGTCGTTGGTCGGCTCGTCGAGGAGCAGCAGGTTGCCGCCCTGCTTGAGGGTGAGCGCGAGGTTGAGGCGGTTCCGCTCGCCGCCGGAGAGGACGCCGGCCGGCTTCTGCTGGTCCGGGCCCTTGAAGCCGAAGGCGGAGACGTAGGCCCGCGAGGGCATCTCGACCTGGCCGACGTTGATGTAGTCCAGCTCGTCGGAGACGACGGCCCACAGCGTCTTCTTGGGGTCGATGCCGCCGCGGTTCTGGTCGACGTACGAGATCTTGACGGTCTCGCCGACCTTGATCTCGCCGGAGTCGGGCTTCTCGTCGCCGGTGATCATCTTGAAGAGCGTGGTCTTGCCGGCGCCGTTGGGGCCGATCACGCCGACGATGCCGTTGCGGGGCAGGGTGAACGACAGGTCGTCGATGAGCACCTTGTCGCCGAACGACTTGTGGAGGTTCTTGACCTCGACCACGATGCTGCCCAGACGCGGGCCCGGCGGGATCTGGATCTCCTCGAAGTCCAGCTTCCGCATCTTCTCGGCCTCGGCCGCCATCTCCTCGTACCGGGCGAGGCGGGCCTTGGACTTGGCCTGGCGGCCCTTGGCGTTGGAGCGGACCCAGTCCAGCTCCTCCTTGAGCCGCTTGGCGCGCTTGGCGTCCTTCTGGCCCTCGACCTTGAGGCGGGCCTGCTTGGTCTCCAGGTACGTGGAGTAGTTGCCCTCGTACGGGTAGGCGCGGCCGCGGTCCAGCTCCAGGATCCACTCGGCGACGTTGTCGAGGAAGTACCGGTCGTGGGTGACCGCGACGACGGTGCCGGCGTACTTCTCCAGGTGCTGCTCCAGCCACTGCACGGACTCGGCGTCCAGGTGGTTGGTGGGCTCGTCGAGCAGCAGCAGGTCGGGGGCCTCCAGCAGCAGCTTGCACAGCGCCACGCGGCGGCGCTCGCCGCCGGAGAGGTTGGTGACCTGCCAGTCGCCGGGCGGACAGCCCAGGGCGTCCATGGCCTGCTCCAGCTGGGCGTCGAGGTCCCAGGCGTTGGCGTGGTCCAGCTGCTCCTGGAGCTTCCCCATCTCGTCGAGGAGCTCGTCGGAGTAGTCGGTGGCCATGAGCTCGGCGATCTCGTTGAACCGGTCGAGCTTGGCCTTGGTCTCGCGGACGCCGTCCTGGACGTTCTCCAGCACGGTCTTCGACTCGTCGAGCGGGGGCTCCTGGAGGAGCATGCCCACGGTGTAGCCGGGCGAGAGGAAGGCGTCGCCGTTGGACGGATGGTCCAGGCCCGCCATCATCTTCAGCACGGTGGACTTGCCGGCGCCGTTGGGGCCCACGACGCCGATCTTCGCTCCCGGAAGGAAGCTCAGCGTCACGTCGTCAAGGATGACCTTGTCGCCGTGCGCCTTGCGCACCTTGCGCATGGTGTAGATGAACTCAGCCAAGGAAATCGCTCCGGCGTCGTCGGGAATGGCTTACGGGGTTACGACCCTCCATTGTGCCGCACCCGGGAGCGCCGCCCCGCATGCCGGGACCCGGCCCCCGCGGACGGGGACCGGGTCCGGTGCGGTGCTGCTCCGGGCGGCGCCGCCGGTCCGGCGTGACCGCCCCGGCGGGGCGGCCGAAAGCCGGGCGGTGCCGCTCCGGGGCGGTCCGGGACCAGCGGGATCCGGGACCGGTGGAATCCGTGATCGGCGGAATCCGTGATCAGGAGGAGCGGCGCCTGCGGAGGAAGAAGACCACGCCGCCGCCGACGACCACGAGGACCGCGGCCACGCCGGCGATCACGGGGGTGGCGCTGCTGCTGCCGGTCTCGGCCAGGCCGCCCCCGGTGGTGGCGCCGGTGGTGCTGCCGCCCGCGGTGCCGGTGGTGCCGCCCGTGGCGCTGCTGCTCGGGGCCGGGCTCGGCGAGGCGCTCGGGGCGGTGCCGCCCGCGGTGCCGCCGCCGGTGCTGCTGCTGGTCCGGCAGTCCAGGACGCCCTCGAAGGTCTTCGAGAAGCCGTTGGAGCCCTTGACCTCGATCGCGTAGTGCGCGTCCTCGGCGACCGGGACGGCGACCTCCTGCTTGCCGCCCGGGTGCACGGTGACGGGCCGGCCGGAGACGGTGCCGGTGAAGTCCTCGTCGCCGTTGTTGGAGACGGTGACGACGACCTTGCCGCTCTGGCAGTACTCGCGGGCCTCGGCGGCCGGGATGGCGCCCTTGCGGGCCCAGGTCGCGGTGGCGGTGTCGGAGACGTCGACCTTGCCGGAACCGGCGAGGATCATCGTCTGGCTGTGCTGCTGCGGGGTGTAGCCGAGGCTGGTGAACGCGCGGCCGACCGGCACCTCGGTGGTGGCGGAGGCCGTGAGGGTCGCGGTGCCGGGGGCGGCACCGGCCGGGACGGAGAAGTACACGGCGCTGCCGTTGGACGCCTCGGTCACCGGCCTGCCGTCCCGGTCGACCAGCTTGACGCCGGACTTGGCGGCGGCGTCGTCCAGCCGGAGCTGCACGGTGGCGTTGGCGGAGACGTTGACCGGGCCGATGAGGTCGCCGCTCTTGCCGGAGACGGCGTCGGGCGTCAGCTCCAGGGAGGGCTTGGGCTCCTCCTGGACCGCGGCGTTCTCCTCCAGGTACGTGGTGAGCCTGGCCGCGGCCGGGTCCTTCGGCACGGCGTCCTTGCCGTCGGAGAAGTGCCAGATCGCGGCCTGGGTGCCGGCGGCGGCCTGGTCCTCGTTGAGGCCCTTGACCGGCAGCTCGGCGACGCCCTTGGCCGGGTAGGAGTTCTCCAGGATCCACTTGATCCGGCCGGCGTTCGGGTTGTTGGCCAGGGAGGTGGCGTCCCAGCCGGCCTCCTGGTACTTCGCGCCGTCCTTGGTGTAGTGGCCGAAGTCGATGCAGTAGGTGTAGACGCTGCCCTTGCCGGTGTCGAGCGTGAAGAGCCCGCCGGCCACCCGCTCGCTGCCGTCGACCACCACGGGACCCCCGTGGTAGAGCTGCTGCTCCAGGGTGGCGGTGGCGCCGGCGTCACCCGAGCCGTCCTCAGCGGCAGCGGACCCGGCCGCGGCGAGACCGCCGACGACGAGCACGCTCGACGCGAGCATGACAGTTGATACGCGGGGTATGACCCGCCCGCGAACACGGAACATAGATGTCTCCTCCGAGCGGTCGCGCACGACGGCGCGACACCGCACACTGCCGCAGCCCCCCAGCGCGGCCGTTCCTTACCCGAGGCATCCTATTGATCCAGAACGGGCCTTAAACCCCCGTACGGAACCAGGACGATCCCGTTTCGCTTCTGTTACCAAACCCCCTTCAACCAGCGGAGACTGTCGACAAGTCAGCAAATCCGGGCACCGGCGGCGACCCTCCCCGGCCGGCGACACGGCCACCGCGCCGGGCCGGTCAGACCGGGGCGGCCACCCGCTCACGGGCCACGGCACCGCCGCCACGGGCTGCGCCGTCTCCGTGAGCGACGCCACCGACCCCTTCGACCCCGCCGGCGCCGGCGCCACCGGTGCCGCCGGCGCCGCCGACGACCTCGGACTGCCCCCAGGCCGGACCTCCCGCCGCCTCCGGCCGGGCCCGCACCGCCCGCCGGAAGGCGGAGGTGCCGCGCGCCAGGTCGTGACCCAGGGCCCAGGCGTCGACATCGACCGTGATCGTCCGCTTCCCGTCCTGCTCGCGGTCGCGCACCCGCATCTTGCCGGTCACGACCAGCGGATCGCCCTTGCTCACCGAGCTCACCACGTTCTCGGCCATCCACCGCCATGCCCACACCGTCACGAAGCTGGTCTCACCGTCCACCCAGGAGCCCCGCTGCCGGTCGTAGCGGCGCTCGGTGGAGGCGAGCCGGAAGCTGGCGAGCGGCACTCCGGCAGACGTGGTGGAGTAGCGGACGCCGGTGGCGGCGTTGCCGACGATCGTCACCAGGGTCTCGTTCACGGACACTCCCCGTCGTTGGTTGCGTTGTGGCGAGAGTGCCGCCGACCGGAGCACCCGCACCAGCCGCCCCCGGAAACCTGTGGACAACCGCGGCATGGGGAAAACTCCGATCCCTCGGGCGAGTGGGTTTTCCCCCTTCCCGTTGACCATTCCGCTGAGTGCATGACAATTCTTTGCCCGCCATTCCCCTCTCCGGACGCCACGCCCCCCACCAGCCCGGATCCCCTGTGCGGACGAAAAGGACACCTCCCCCCGATACCCACCGGGTCCATAACGGGTGGGGCCGCAGGGCCGTAACGAGTGCACAACGTCCGGCGGGACGCCCGCCAATACCGATGCGCACCCGCCGCCCACCTGCGATTATCGGACCGCTTCACCCGCGCCGCACCGCACGGCGCACCCGTGGAACACCAGGGAGACACCCCGGACACCCTTATCCTGTCCCCGACAGGACAACGGCCCGCCCCGTGCACCGCGCATCCGCCCGGGACCGGCCACCGCCGCCGCGTGCCGCACCCGCGCCGCTCACGGCAGCCCGTCCGGCTCCTGTCCGGCCCCCGTAGCTCAGCGGATAGAGCAGGTGCCTTCTAAGCACTTGGTCGCAGGTTCGAGTCCTGCCGGGGGCGCCACCTCTCAGCAGGACGAACGTCCCGGACCGATGATCGGTTCAGGGGCGCCGGTGCGTTCTGGCGGCAGTGCCGACGGCAACGGGGTCGCCCGTCGAGGAGACCAACCAGCCGGTCGGGCGCCGCGCGCTCCTCCGACAGGCCGACATGAGCGCAGATGTTCATCGTCACGTCCAGGGCACTGTGCCCGACGATGTCGCGGACCACGTGCGGCGGGGCACCGAGACCGAGCAGCAGCGTGACGCCGGTGTGCCGGAGGCCGTGGAACCGGGCGGTCCGGCCGGCCCGCTCGCGGACGCCGCACCCGCGGCGGTTGAGGTTCCGCGGCTCGATCGGCGTGCCGTTCGCCGTCGCGAAGACCGGGCCCGGTCCTGCCACCGGTCGCCGGCAGTCTCCGACAACGGCGGAGCCCTCGGCATCCCCCACGCCCGCCAAGCCGGCGACGGCTCCACCCGTGGCAGAGACCTCACCCTGGTCGAAGCTTTCTCCAACCGTATGGACGTGCTCAGCCATACGAACGGCCGGACCGTCAGAGTCGCGCTGCACCATGACGAGAAGACCCGAGCGCAGCAGCCGGAACCGGCATCCATGAGCAGCTGAACAACAACCTTCTCCACGGGTTCAAGGCACCGCGCACAGCGCGGCGCGGCGCGCGCCGGTCCGCCCGCCGTCGCTCCTGCCTCCGTGCCGCTCCGGCGGCCGCCCGCGCGCCCCGCAGACGAGGGAAGGCCGGCGGGGCTGACGCGGACGCCGACACGATCTTTGGGCACCTGCCAGGTCCGGGACCCGCGTCAAGCGCGACCAGGAGGCCACTCGGACACATTGCGGGCAGGCCCAGGACCTGCCCGAGTTGCCAACAGGCGTACGGCCCCTGATCATGCTCGATCCCAGCCCAGGCAGGCCACCGGCAAAAGATCGCGCCAACGCCCGCGTGCAACGTCATCCGCCTTGGGCCCTGGGATGCCTGGTGGAAGAGATAGTCGGCGCTATTGTGGGCGCCATCTCTCGCGGTATTGCATGGCTCATCTTCGGCCTGATCGGCGACGTGCTGTTCGAAGGGTTCGTGAAGGCCATGAAACGGGCCTTCAGAGCGCTCCGTCCCCGCAGGACTACGCGAGCTCTCAAGGTCTCCTTGGAGAAGCAGTGATCCGCGGCACGGAGCGGGGCTGGTTGTGCTGCCGCCCCCGCTGACAAAGCGAGGCGACCGAAACCCGAGGCCGCCCGGCTGGGCCGCCCCTGGGCCGTCCGAGGTCGCTCGACAGCGGCCAAGGACCACAAACGACGACCAGGCCCACGGACCCACTACCCATGACCAGGAAGAACCCAGATCGCCAAGACTCCGGACAAGAAGTGGGACTGCGAGAGCCCCCTGCCCGTGCTCGACCCCAGCCTGAACAGGCCGCTGGCCAAAGAGCGTATCAACGCCCGTGCGGGAGCATCCATGGCTGCTCGGTCCGCTCCTTCTCCGCCAACTGACGCAGGTTGCCGAGG
Source organism: Streptomyces sp. NPDC001380 (assembly GCF_042895785.1). Classification (NCBI taxonomy): domain Bacteria; kingdom Bacillati; phylum Actinomycetota; class Actinomycetes; order Kitasatosporales; family Streptomycetaceae; genus Streptomyces; species Streptomyces sp. NPDC001380. The sequence continues at coordinate 49,475 of NZ_JBIAWP010000011.1, forward strand.
AAGGCCCGGCCGCAGTCCGGAGGTACGTTTTCAGCGTGGATTTTTCTCATGATCGAGGGCAGAAGATGAATGCCAAAATTACGCCTGACGGCGCCGGACCAACGCTTCTGGGCGGTCCGGCAGGGCCGGCTCGGCCGGGTTGGCTCTCCGATGGTGCCCAGGAGCGACTCATGCGGTGATCAGCGGCTCATATCCCGCGCGCCAGCTGCCAGACCGCGGCCGGCCTCTCCACTGCTGACCTGCCCTACCTGCCCCACCTGCACCGGCGACAGCGAAGAAGCAGCATGCCGCACAAGCGGCCCCGTGATCTGCGCAGAGCCGGGCTTCACCGCCCTGCATGGCGGCTGGTTCCCCACATTCCCGGCCTCCGCTGTACGGCAGCCGATGCTCCAGCCGTGGGTCTCGACCTGACACAAGGTCATATGGTGTTCGGACGGCGGACCGCCGGCTCACACGTACGCGACGCGCCCCGGCGACGCGGCCGTCTCGCGGCATCCGGGGAGGCACGCGGGAGGGAAGGGGACACCCATGACCGACGGGCTCGACGGGAGCGACCGGCGTCCTCTCGGACCGCGGCAGGACCTGGTGCACCGCTCGACAGCCCTTCTGCCCGCTGGAAGCGAGGTACGGCAGGCGTTCATCTGCCAGAGCGCGCCGAACTTCTTCTTCTTCGTCCTCACCTATCTGACCGGCCTGACGATGTTCTGGAACACGTACCGGTGCGTGGCGGTCACCCAGGACGCCATCCACGTGCTGGACAGCAGCAAACTGTCCGGCGGCGCCCGCCCGCAGCGCCTGGCGGCCACGATGCCGCGCGCCACCCGGCTCGGCCCGGTGTCCGGACGATGGGGGGAGATCGAACTCCTCGGAGAGCGTCACTGGGTCCACAGGCGCTTCCACGACCAGATCGCTGCCGCAGACCGGGAGATCGGCGGCTCTGCCTGACAGGGCCCGCACCCGTCGGGGACTCCGGCCGCAGCAGGTCGCGGTCGTGGCGGTGGAGGTCCGATCCGGGGGTGGCAGCGGCCACGCTGATCACCGGTGTGGGGGCAGAGGACCACGGGGTGGCCGCCCGGATGGTCGACCGCCGGCATGCCGCCCCGGACCGGGGCGGCATGCCGGCCGCCTTCCTCCTCCGGTGCCGTTCCTGTGGCGCCCGCCTCGCCCGTACCGACACCGCCCGAGACCGCCTGGGGCCCCTCGGCGGTCGTCGACGCGTGCGGGCGGCGGGGCGCCGCCGGGGGTGGTCAGCCGATGCGGTCGGCGGGGCCGACGGAGAGGTAGGTGGTGCGGTCGACGGGGTCGGGGCGGCCCTTGGTGGTGACGCTGCGGGTCTCCAGGAGCGCGCTGGTCCGGGGGTCGATGATCAGGTAGTCGGTGCTCGCGACGCCGCTGAAGACCAGCTCGGTCCCCTTGCGGCCGGCGCTGTCCCTGGCGGGGCCGACGAGCTTGACCCCGTCCATCCTGGCGAGGGCGCCGTACAGGGCGGCGCGGAGCCCGGGGCTGGAGGGGGCGCCGCCGAGGAGGGTGCCGGCCTGGATGAAGGCGCTCTGGCCCGCGTACTCCCGGGAACTGTTCATGATCTTGAGGAGGGCCGCCGGGTCGGCGGGCAGGGCGTCCAGGCCCTTCCACCCGAAGCTCCTCGGGCCCAGCTTCCAGACGCCGGGCTGAGGCTTGGTGAAGGTGTGGCCGCGGGCGACGACGGAGTAGTGCATGGACCGCGACACGTACTCGTCGAAGGTCCTCGACCCGCCGCCCGGGGCCGCGGTCCTCAGGTGCATCCTCCAGTACCGCCCGGAGGAGGCCGGCAGGGCGGCGGCCACCTTCGCGGTGTCCTCGAGGAACGTCGCGGCGGTGGCGGCCCGGGCCTGCCCCGGGGCCCGTCCGGCGGACGCTCCCGCACCGGGGTCGGCGTACACCGCCGCACCGGCGGCGACCGCGGCCGCCGCGAGGACCGTCGCCACGGCCCGCCGGCCGGTGACGAGCCGGCGGCGGCGGAACGGGACGACGCCGGCCCGCTCCTGCGCCGCGCTCCCGCCGCCGGTCGCGGCCTCGTCCCTGATCGCGGCGTCGACCGCCGCGGCCGCCCGGGCGAGAGTCCGCGCGGACGGGGGCTCGACGCGGCCCGCGGCGCGGAGTGCCTCGGCGCCCGGGAAGTCGAGGAGTGCCTGTCGGTCGGTCATGCCGATTCCTTCCGTGCGGTGGGGAGGGGATGCGTCGTGCGCGGGGGCCACGGGTGCCGTGCCGCGGGTGCGGGGGCGGCTTCGGGGATGGCTGCCGTTCATGCCCGGTCTCCGACCGCCGTGAGGCCCAGGGGTGCCGGACGGGAGGACGCGAGGCGTTCGCGCATTCGGTTCCGGGCCCGGTGCAGGCGCGAGCGGGCCGTGCCGGCGGGGACGCCGACGACGGCGGCGGCCTCGGTCGGCGTCAGCTCCTCCCAGGCGACGAGCAGCACCAGTTCCCGCTCGTCCGCGGGGAGTTCGGCCAGGGCCCGGTGGAGTGCGGGGGCCAGGGCCGCGGCGTCGAGCCGCTGGTCCACGGCCTGCCACGGGTCGCTGGGCGCGGGTGCGGGCGCGCCCCCGTCGCGTCCGGCGCGCCGGATGTGCCCGGCCAGGACGTTGCGGGCGACCCCGAAGAGCCAGACCCGGGCCGACCCGCGCGAGACGTCGAAGGTGCGCCGGGCCGCGAACGCCTGCAGCCACACCTCGGACAGCAGGTCGTCGGCGGCAGCGGGGGCGCGCCGTGCGAAGTAGCCGTGCAGGGCGGCCGAGTACCGCTCGACGAGCGGGGCGAACGCCGCCGCGTCGGACGCCGCCCGGGTCAGCTGGGCGTCGCTGCGGCGCTCGTCGGCGTCGGCATCGGTGTCGGCACCCGCGTCGGCCTGGGCCTCGGCGTGGTCGGCGGCGCGGTCGTCGGCGCGGCCGCGCCGACCGTCGTGGTCCGGTTCCACGGAGTCTCCGTCTCCGACCGCCGGGCGGCGGTCTCGTCCTGTACTTGTCGTCCGGCCCCGGGAGCGTTCGCGCCGCAGGGCAGTACACCGGTGCCGGGCCGGGGACGGCCACCGGCCGGGGCCGGGGCCGGGGCCGGGGAGCCGGGTTCCGGCGGCCGGCGGCCGGAGCCGTCCGGACGGGTCCGCGTCGGGGGCGGCCCGGTACCTGCTGCGGCATCGGCGCGGGACGGGCCGCGCCGCAGCCGGTGCGGCGGACCGGCGCCGTCCCGCGCACGCCACGGACGGAGCCGCCCCCGACCGGTACGACGACCGGTACGACGGCCGGCACGACCGACCCGGCAGGCGGCACGACCGGGCAGGCCGCCGGCCCGGCGGACCGGGATAGGGTGGGCGCGTGACCTCTTCAGCCGCCGCCGGATCCGCACGGCGGTCCGCCGGCCGGCCGTCCTCACTGCGCACCGAGTACCGGGAGCTGACCCGCAAGCGGCTGCTCGCCGCGGTGCGGGAGGTGCTGGAGGAGGAGGACTACGCGGCGGCGACGGTCGACGAGATCGTGGGCCGGGCCGGGACGAGCCGGGCGACGTTCTACCTCCACTTCCGCTCGAAGGCCGAGGCCGCCGCGGCGCTGCTGGAGCAGGTGACGCCCTCGGACCGCGGCTGGTACACGGCGCTGGAGCAGGCCGTCGGCTCGCGGGAGGGGCTGCGGCGCTGGATGGACGAGGCACTGCACTGGTACGAGTCGCACGCCGGACTGCTGGCCGCCCTGAACGAGGCGGGCGCGGTCGAGCGGATGGTCGCCGAGCGCCGGTCGGAGTCGATCGAGCGGCTGGTCGAGACCATGTCCGGCTACCTGGACCGGTTCGAGGGCGCGGCCCGCACGGAGGCGCAGCTGCGCCTGCAGCTGCTGGTGCGCCAGCTGCACCAGGTGGCCATGGACACGGCGGTGCAGGGCACCTGGCGCACGGACCGGGAGCTGCTGCTGGACGTGATGTCGGCGAGCTGGCACGCCACCCTGGGCCCGGACGGGTCCGGGCCCAGGGCCTGAGAAACGGCGGGCGCCGTGCAGACCGGCGCCGTGCAGACCGGCGCCGTGCAGACCGCCACCGTGCCGGCGGCGGGTCCTACTCGGATCCGACGCCGGTGAGGATGCGGGCCTCCGCGGCGGCGTAGGAGGGCTCCCCGGCCGGGGCGGGGCGGCGCGCGCCGCAGACGCTTCCGGCCCAGCCGAGCAGGAACGCCGCGGGCACCGAGACCAGTCCCGGCGTCTGCAGCGGGAACCAGGCGAAGTCGCTCTGCGGGAAGAGCGCGAAGGGGCTGCCGGACACGGTGGGCGAGCAGGCCTGCAGGCCGACGGAGAGCAGGACGCCGCCGTAGACGCTCCACAGCAGGCCGGTGCGGTTGAACCGCGCCCAGAAGAGGGAGTACACGAGCGCCGGCAGCACGGCGGAGGCGGCGACCGCGACCGCCAGCGACGACAGGAACTGCACGTTGTACCCCTGCGCCGCCATGGAGAGCACGATGCCGAGCGCGCCGAAGAGGAGGACCGACCAGCGGACGGCCCGCACCTCGCGCTTCTGGGTGAGGCGGCCGCGGTGCACGGCGTGGGCATGGACGTCGTGGGCGAGGGTGGCGGCGGCGGTCAGGGTGATGCCGGCGACGACGGCCAGCACGGTCACGAAGACCGAGCAGGCGACCGCCGTGAACAGGACGCCGCCGGCCGTGGTGGCGGTGCCGCCCTCGACGGTGCCGGCGAGGAGCAGCAGGGCGCCCTGGCCGTTGGGGTTGACGGCGGCGATGACCCGGTCGCCGACCATGGCGGCGGCGCCGAGGCCGAGGACGACGACGACCAGGCAGAAGAGGCCGACCATGGCGACGGCGTGACGGGTGGAGCGGCGGGCGGCGGCGCCGTCGGGGGCGGCGTTGACCCGCATGATCATGTGGGGCATGCAGGCGGCGCCGAGGACGACCGTGAGCTGCAGTCCGATGAAGTTGAGGCGGCCCTCCGCGGTGTGGCCGAGCTGCAGGCCGGGGCGGAGGTAGGCGTCGCCCTGCCCGCTGCCCCTGGCGGCGGCGTCCAGCAGGGCGCCGGGGTGCCAGTCGAAGTGGTGGAGGACCGAGACGGCGACCGCGACGACGGTGCCGAAGGTGAGGACGACCTTGACGATCTGGACGAGGCTGGTGCCCCGCATGCCGCCGAGCACGGTGTAGCAGACCATCAGGGCGCCGATGAGCGCGGTGCAGGTCTGCTGGGCGCCGTCGCTGGTGAGGCCGAGCAGCAGGGCGGTGGCGGAGCCGGCGCCGGACAGCTGCACCACGAGGAAGGGCAGCGAGACGGCGAGGGTGGCGACGGCGGCGGCGGTGCGGGGGGCGCCGCCGGAGGCGCGGATGGCGAAGATGTCGCCGAGGGTGTAGCGCCCGGCGTTGCGCATCGGCCGGGCGAGCAGCAGCAGCACGCCGAGGGCGAGGACGGTGCTGAAGGCGAGGGCGAAGCCGTCGTAGCCGGAGAGGGCGACGATGCCGGTGGTGCCGAGCACGGTGGCGGCGGAGATGTAGTCGCCGGAGAGCGCGAGGGCGTTCTGCAGCGGTGTCAGGGTGCGGTTGGCGGTGTAGAAGTCGGCGACCTCGTCGCGGTCGGGGCCGGCGAAGACGCAGAGGAGCAGGGCGAGGCCGACGAAGATCATGAAGGAGATGAGCACCATCGTCTGGGTGCTCTCGCCGAGGACGGCGTGCGGGGCGGCGGCGTGCGGGGCGGCGGCGAGGGGGAGCGCCCCGGCGGGGGACGGCGGGAGGGCTGTCGTCATCGGGCGGCTCCGTGGCTGCGGTACCGGTGGCCGTGTCCGGCCCGGGGGCGGGACGGGGCCTGGGTCCGGGCCTCCGCATCCGCCTCGGCCCCGGCCTGCGCCTCCCAGTGGGCGCGCAGCGCGTCGGCCCGGCGGTCGCAGAGGTGCTCGGAGCGCCGGTCGAAGCGGGCGGCGGTCCACAGCAGCAGGGCGCCCTGGAGGAGGCCGAGCGCCATGCCCAGGTTGACGCGTCCGGCGACCTCGGTGGCGAGGAGGTCCCCGGAGGTGCAGGCGAGGAGCACCGTGACGGCGAAGCAGGCGGCGTTGGCGGCGGCGAAGCGCCGGTTGAGGCGGCGGGCGGCCGTGCGGACCGGCGCGAGGGAGGGCGCGGCGGGCTCGGGGGCCTGGGGGTGGAGGCCTGCGGCCCGGAGGTGGAGGCCGGGTGCCTGCGTGCCGGGGGCGGGGGCCTGCGCACGGCGCGGCGGGCGGCGGGGCGGACCGGCCGCCGTGCGGCGGGGCGGGGGCTGCATGGCTGGCATGGGGGCGTTCCTCGGGACGGATGAGGGTGGGTCTCCTGCCGCCGGGCGCCCGCGGTACCGGCCGGTGCGGACGGGTGCGGGACGGAGGACGGGTGGGCGGCCGGGCGGACGGTCGCACGCGGGGCGGCCCGGTACCGGGCCCCGGCAGGCGGGTGGGTGCGCCAGCGTAGCCAGCCCCCGGCCCACTGACTAGACATGTGTCGAGTGAATGCACACTCCTGCCACGAGGTGTCCCCGACCGCGGCGTGTCCGCCACGATCCGGACACATGGGGCACCCCGCGCACGGCAGGCGCCCCGACACGGCGAACACCCCCGGAACGGCAGGCGCCCCGGACACGCGGGTGTCCGGGGCGCCGTGGCCGCCGGAGGACCGGCGGCGGGGATCGGGGGTCGGGGGTGCGGGAAACGGGATCCGGGGGCGGGTCCGGGAGAGGGCCGGGGTCAGGCCAGTCCGCGCCTCACCAGCAGCGGACCGGTCTCCGGCGCCCGGCCGCGGAACGCCCGGAACGCCTCGAGCGGGTCGGTGGCGCCGCCGCGGGAGAGCAGCGCGCGCCGGAAGGCGTCGCCGTTCTCCCGCCGCATGCCGCCGTTCTCCCGGAACCACTCGACGGTGTCCGCGTCCAGGACCTCGCTCCAGACGTAGGAGTAGTACCCGGCCGCGTAGCCGCCGGCGAAGATGTGCGCGAAGTAGCCGGAGCGGTAGCGCGGCGGGACCGCCGGCACCGCGACGCCCGCCTTCTCCAGCGCGGCCGCCTCGAACGCCTCCGCGTCCCCCGGGTCGGTCCCGGCCGGCAGGGTGTGCCAGGCCCAGTCCAGGAGGGTCGCGGCCAGGTACTCCACCGTGCGGAAGCCCTGTCCGAACCGCTCCGCCTCCTGCATCCGCTCCACCAGCGCGGCCGGCATCGGCTCGCCGGTCGCGTGGTGGCGGGCGTAGTTCGCGAGCACCTCCGGCCACAGCGCCCACATCTCGTTGACCTGGGAGGGGTACTCGACGAAGTCGCGCGGCACGTTCGTCCCCGAGAAGAGGGGGTAGCGCACGTCGGAGAAGAGGCCGTGCAGGGCGTGGCCGAACTCGTGGAAGAGGGTGGTGACCTCGTCCAGCGTCAGCAGTGCGGGCTCGCCCGCCGGGGGCTTGGCGATGTTGTGGTTGTTCACCACGACCGGGCGCTGCCCGAGCAGCCGGGACTGGGAGACGAGCTCGTTCATCCAGGCGCCGCCGCGCTTGGAGGCGCGGGCGAAGAAGTCGCCGAGGAAGAGGCCCAGCGGCGTGCCGTCCTCCTCGAGGACCTCCCAGACCCGCACGTCCGGGTGGTAGCCCCGCAGGTCGGGCCGCTCGGTGAAGGACAGGCCGTAGACCTTCTCCGCCGCGAAGAAGACGCCGTCGCGCAGCACCCGGTCCAGCTCGAAGTAGGGGCGCATGGCGGCCCCGTCGACGTCGTACCGCTCCTTGCGCACCTTCTCGGACCAGTACGCCCAGTCCCACGCCTCCAGGTCGCCGCCGCCGAGGGCGGAGAGCGCCTCCGCCTCCCGCCCGGCGTTGGCGACGGCCGGGGGCACCAGCCGGGCCAGCAGGTCGGAGACGGCGCCGGTGCTGCCGGCGGTCTGGTCGGCGACCTCGTACGCGGCGTGGCTCTCGAAACCGAGCAGGGCGGCCCGCTCGGCGCGCAGCCGCGCCATCCGCACCGCCAGTCCGCCGTTCTCGGGCAGGCCGCGGCCGAGCGATGCCTCCAGCAGGCGGCGGCGCACGTCGCGGTCGTCGAGGACGGCGAGCTCCGGCTGGTTGGAGAAGTTCTTCAGACTGAGCACGTACGCGCCGTCGCGGCCGAGCTCCCGGGCGTTCTCCGCGGCGGCGGCGACGGCGTCCTCCGCGAGCCCGGCCAGCTCCTCGGCCGTGCCGACCACGAGGGCGGCGTCCCGGGTGGCGGCGAGGAGGTTGCGTTCGAAGGCGGTGGCGGCGGCGGCGAGCTCCTGGTTGATCTCCTGCACGCGCTGCCGGCCGACCTCGGAGAGCTGGGCGCCGGCCCGCACGAAGCGGTCGTGCCAGCGCTCCAGCAGGCGCAGCGACTCGGGGTCGAGGCCCAGGCCGGCGCGGTCGCGGTACAGCGCGCCGACGCGCCCGAACAGGCCGCGGTGGAGGAGGATCGCGTCGCTGTGGGCGGCGAGCCGGGGGCTGACCTCGGCCTCGACGGCCTGCACGGCCTCGTTGGTGTCGGCGGACGCCTGGTTGAAGAAGACGTTCTCCACGCGGCGCAGCAGGGCGCCGGAGCGCTCCAGCGCGACCACGGTGTTCTCGAACGTCGGGGGCTCGGGGCTGTCCGCGACGGCCTCGACCTCGGCGAGCTGCTCGGCCATGCCGCGCTCGAACGCGGGCAGGTAGTGCTCCTCCCGGATCTCGGCGAAGGGCGGCAGCTCGTAGGGGAGCGGACTGGGGCTGAGGAGGGGATTCGTCACGCGGGCGACCCTACGCCGCCGCACCGCTCCGCCGCACCGCCCCCGCGGACCCTGTCGCGGGGACGGCGCGCCGGGCCGTCGAGCCGTCGGACTGCCGGTCCGCCGGACCGTCAGGCCGTCAGGCCGTCAGGCCGTCAGGCCGTCAGGCCGTCAGGCCGCCAGGTCGCCAGCCAGGTTCGGCCGCAGGCAGACGAGGAGGCAGGGAGGCGGGGAGGCGGGGCGGCGGGGCGGCGTGCGGCCCTCACGGGCCGCCGGCCTCCTTCAGCCTGCCGTCGAGGTGCAGCCGGCGGGTGGCCCCGATCGCGTCCAGGAACGACAGGTCGTGGGAGGCCACCACCAGCGCCCCGCGGTACGACTCCAGGGCGGCGGCGAGCTGCCGGACGCTGTCCAGGTCGAGGTTGTTGGTCGGCTCGTCCAGCAGCAGGAGCTGCGGGGCGGGCTCGGCCAGCAGCAGGGCCGCCAGGGTCGCCCGGAACCGCTCGCCGCCCGAGAGGGCGCCGGCCGGCAGGTCGGCCCGCCCGCCCCGGAAGAGGAAGCGGGCGAGCCGGGCGCGGATCTGGTTGTCGGTGGCGGCCGGGGCGAAGCGGCCGACGTTCCGGGCGACCGTCAGCCCGTCGTCCAGCAGGTCGAGCCGCTGCGGCAGGTACCGCACCGGCACCGCGACCGCGACCTCGCCCGCCTCGGGTGCGAGCTCCCCCGCGAGGGTGCGCAGCAGCGTGGACTTGCCCGCGCCGTTGCGGCCGGTCAGGGCGATCCGCTCCGGGCCGCGCACCTCCAGGTCGGCCAGGGCACCGCAGCGCAGCCGCACGCCGGAGAGGGTGAGCACGGTGCGCCCGGCCGGGACCGCGGTGTCCGGCAGGTCCACCCGGATCGTGTCGTCGTCCCGGACCGCCCCCTCCGCCTCCGCCAGCCGCTCCCGGGCCTGCTCCAGCCGGTCGTCGTGGAGGGCGCGGTGCTTGCCCGCGGACACCTGGGCCTGCTGTTTGCGTCCCCCCATCACGATCTTCGGTTCGCGCTTGGTGTCCTCCATCTTCTGCCCGTACCGCTGCCGGCGGTCGAGCCTGACCCGCGCCTCCGCGAGCTCGCGCCGCTGCCGGCGGACGTCGGACTCCGCGGCCCGCACCGTGCGCCGCGCCGCCTCCTGCTCGGCGGCCACGGCCTCCCGGTACGCCTCCAGGTCGCCCCCGTACCAGCGGACACCTCCGTCGCGCAGGTCGGCGATCCGGTCGACCAGGCCCAGGAGCCCGCTGTGGTGGCTGGCGACCAGCAGCACCCCGGTCCAGGAGGCGACCGCGTCGTGGAGCCGCCGCCGGGCGTCGAGGTCGAGGTTGTTGGTCGGCTCGTCCAAAAGCAGGACGTCGGGGCGGCGCAGCAGCTGCGCCGCCAGGCAGAGCAGCACGGACTCGCCGCCGGAGAGCTCGCCGATGCGCCGGTCCAGGCCGATGCGGCCGAGTCCGAGGCGGTCGAGGACGGCGTGGGCGCGCTCCTCGACGTCCCAGTCGTCGCCGACGGCCGTGAAGTGCTCCTCGCGGGTGTCGCCGCCCTCGATCGCGTGGAGCGCGGCCCTGGCGGCGGCGATGCCGAGCACCTCGTCGACGCGGCGGCCCGCATCGAGGACGACGTCCTGCGGGAGCAGGCCGAGGGTGCCCGTGACGCGGACGGTGCCGCGGGTGGGGGTGAGCTGCCCGGCGACGAGCCGCAGCAGGGTGGACTTGCCGGAGCCGTTGGAGCCGATCAGCCCCGTGCGGCCGGCCCCCACGGTGAAGTCGAGGCCGTCGAGGGCGGGGGTGCCGTCGGGCCAGTCGAAGCCCAGGGCGGAGCAGCGGATCGAGGGTGTGGTGGGTCGGGCGGTGGCCAAGGTGTCTCCCGGCGGTGTGCGTGGCGGTCTCGGCGGTGGTGCGGAGACACCGCTGCGGCGGCGGGGACGGCAGGGGGCGGTGCGGGACCCGTCCGCGGGGCGCCGGGTCCGGGGGACGGACACGGGGGGCGGGTGCGGGAGGGCGGCTCGCTGCCTGGGCCGGACGCATGCCGCGCGGAGGACTCACGCGGGGCACGGTGTCTCATGGCCTCAGACGAGCAACGGCCTGCTCCTTCTCGACGACTGCGGACGGCCTCCACCGTCGCACGGCGCCGCGGGGACCGCAACGGAATTCTGCGGGCCCGGCGCCGGGGCGGCAGCCGTCCGGAGGCGCCTCCGCGGGAGCGGTGGCCGCGGCTCCGGGAGACGGGGCGGGGCGGAGGAGCGGCCGCGGCACCGGTCGGCGGGGGCGGAACGGCGGCAGGAAGTGACGCTCCGTCAACTGCACCCGCGGAGGCCCCGGGCACTGGAGTTGCCGTGCACGCACCACTAGGGTCTGGCGCGGGCCCGACCGGGGCGGCCTGCGTTCCGCGGGCTCGCCGTGACGGACGGCCCGGGGGGAGGAAGACGTGGACGGCGATCCCGGCAAGGGCGGCGGCGCCCCGGCGGGCGGCCCGGCGGCCGTCAGCCTGGACAAGGTCCGGCGCACGGCACCGGAGCTCGTGAGCCTCTACAAGGCGGCGGGCGTCTCCCTGGCCAAACGCGGCGTCGCCGGGCAGCGTGCGGCGGTCTACCTGGTCATGGACCACTCCGCGAGCATGCAGGGGTTCTACCGCGACGGCACCATGCAGCACCTGGCCGAACAGGCCCTGGGGCTCTCCGCCAACCTCGACGACGACGGGGTCGTCCCGCTCGTGTTCTTCTCCTCCGGCGTCGACCTCGTGGCCGAGATCGGCCTGGACAACCACCGGGGCCGCATCGACCGCCTGCACCGGTCGCTGGGCTGGGGCGGGACGCGCTACGTCCCCGCGATGCGGGCCGTCATCGACCACTACCGGGAGAGCGGGGCCGTCGACCCGGCCTTCGTGATCTTCCAGACCGACGGGGACCCCTTCGACCGCAGGAGGACCCGCAGGCTCCTGCGCGCCTCCTCCTCCCTGCCGATCTTCTGGCAGTTCGTCGGCTTCGGGTCGAGCAGCGCCCTGGGCTTCCTCCGCGGCCTGGACACCCTCCGCAGGAGGGTCGTCGACAACGCCGGCTACTTCGGCGCCGGCACGGATCCGCGGGGCGTCTCCGACACGGACCTGTACGACCGCCTCATGGTGGAGTTCCCCGACTGGCTCGTCGCGGCCCGGACCGCGGGGATCCTGCGGTAGGGCCGCCCCGGCCGTCCGGTGGGGTCCCGTCCGGCGGGGTCCCGTCCGGTCAGGTGCCGTCCGGTCGGATGCCGTCCGGTCGGGCGCCGTCCTGGGGCCGGCGGTCCCGGGGGCCGGGTGCGGCGGCGCGCTCCCCGGCGCCGGAGGCGTCCGGGGCGCCGCCGGGGTGCGCGGGCAGGCGGGGCGGGGCGCCGTCCGCGGTCCCGCCGGCGGCCGCGGCCCGGCGGGCCCAGGCGGCGAGGGCGGCGGCCGGGACGCCGTGGGGCGCGTCGGCGCCGTACGGGGCCAGGGCGTCGGCGGCCCTGCCGAGCAGAGCCGCCGCGCCGGACGGGTTGCCGCGCGCCGCGTGGGTAAGCCCCACCGCCAGCTGGGCGAGGCCGCGCCACAGTCCACGGTCGGGCCCGGCCGACGCCTTCCAGGCGTCCTCGAACACCTCGTGGGCGTGGAAGGGCATGCCGCCGTCCAGGAGCCGCTGCGCCTCGGCGAGCGTCTCCGCGGGGGTGCGCCGCACGCCCTCCGGCTGCCGGGCCACGCCCGGGGAGCCGTACGGCAGGGGGCGGCCGAGGCCGTCCCGGGGCCGGGCGTTGCGGGCGCGGCCGCCGGCGTCGCGGTCGCGGTCCGGGGCGGGCCCTGCGTCCGGGGCGGGCCCGGCGTCCGGGGCGGGCCGGGGGTGGTCGTCACCGCCCGCGGACGGTCCGCGGGCCCCCTCCACGGGGGTGCCGCAGTGGTCGCAGACGGGTGCGGCGCCGTCCTCCCGGAACCGTCCGCACCCGGTGCAGACCCGGTCCAGCCGGCACGCCGCGTCCCCGCCTTCGTCCATGCCCCGATTGTGCCCGCCCCTCCAGGCCGCACGCGCCCGGGCCGCCGGTCCGGGCGGGCAGGGGCCGCAGGACCGGGCCCGGCCGGAGGACCGGGGCCGCCGGGACCGGGGCCGGGACCGGGTGCGGCGCGGCGGCGGTCCGGCCGGGTCCGGCTGTCGGACCTCGCGGCTATGGTCGGGGGCGTCCCCTGACCCGGAGAAGGACCCAAGGACCCCATGGCAGCCCGCATCGCGCTCGTGGCCGACCCCGACGGCCCCGGCGGCCGGCTGCAGCGCCTGGCCGACGACGGCACCCCGGCCGGGCCGCCCGAGCACGCCCCGGACCTGGCCGCGGCCGTGGCCGCCGCGGAGGCCCGGGAGCGGCCGCGGTGGGTGTGGGCGTCGGCCGACGGCGTGTACCCGGGGCTGCTGCCGCTGCGGGTCGCCCGCTGCCACGACCTGTCCCTGGTGGAGCCGCTGCTGCTGGGCCGGGAGGGGCGCCACGGCGCGCCGCGGTCGCTGGGCGCCGCCTGGGCCCGGCTGCACGGCCTGCCGGTCCCGGAGGACCTGCCGGACGGTCCCGCGCACGACGGCCAGCCCGGCCTGTTCCAGCCCGACCGCCACCAGCTGCCGCCGGGGACGGACGTGCTGCGGGCCGTGGTCGAGGTCCACGCCGACCAGCAGCGCCGCGCCGCCCGCGGGGACCGCCCCGGCCTGCTGCGGCTGCTGTGCGCTGCGGAGTCCGCCGGGGCGCTGGCCGCGGCGGAGATGACGTACGAGGGCCTGCCGTGGCGGGCGGACGTGCACGACCGGCTGCTGACCCGCCTCCTCGGCCCGCGCACACCGCCCGGGGTGCGGCCGCGGGTGCTGGCGGAGCTGGCCGGCGAGGTGCAGCGGGCGCTGGGCGGACGCCCCTTCAACCCGGACTCGCACGCCCAGGTGCTGCGGGCCTTCGCCGAGCAGGGCATCAGCCTGCCGTCGACCCGCTCCTGGGTGCTGCAGCGGGTCGACCACCCGGCGGCGGCGCTGATGCTGCGCTACAAGGAGCTGTCGCGCATCCACGCCGCGCACGGCTGGGCGTGGCAGGAGGCATGGGCCCGCGGCGGCCGGTTCCGTCCGGAGTACGTGGTCGGCGGTGTGGTGTCGGGCCGCTGGGCCAGCCGGGGCGGCGGCGCGCTGCAGATCCCGCGGATGCTGCGCGGCGCGGTGGTCGCCGACCCGGGCTGGTCGCTGGTGGTGGCCGACGCGGCGCAGCTGGAGCCGCGGGTGCTGGCCGCGGTGTCGCAGGACGCGGGCCTGGCGCGGGCGGCCGCGCAGGGCGACCTGTACGAGGCGCTGGCGCGGACGGCGTTCGGCGGTGACCGCGCCCGGGCCAAACTGGGCCTGCTGGGCGCGATGTACGGGCAGACCAGCGGCGAGGTGGGGCCGCTGCTGGCCGTGCTGAACCGGCGGTTCCCGGCGGCGATGGCGTACGTGGAGGCGGCGGCCCGCACGGGCGAGCAGGGCGGGGTGGTCGCCTCGCGGCTGGGCCGGGTGTGCCCGCCGCCGTCGGCGGGACGGGCCGGGGAGGACGGGCCGGAGGAGGGCGGCCCGACGGGCGGCCCGCCCGGGGGCAGCCCGGCCGCGGGCTCCGACGGCGAGCGGGCGGCGCGCGCCCGGGGCCGCTTCACACGGAACTTCGTCATCCAGGCCAGCGCCGCCGACTGGGCGCTCGCCCTGCTCGCCGCGCTGCGCCGCAGGCTGGCGGAGATCGGCCCGGACGCCACCGGCGGGCGGCCGCACCTGGTGTTCTTCCAGCACGACGAGGTGGTGGTGCACGTCCCCACCCAGCAGGCGGACGAGGCCGCGGCCGCCGTCGCGGCGGCCGCGGAGGAGGCCCGCACCCTGGTCTTCGGGGACACGCCGGTCCGGATGCCGATGGAGACGCGGGTGGTGGACTGCTACGCCGACGCCAAGTGACGGGGGATCGGGCGGGACGCCGCCGGACCGGCGGCCGGCGCGGAGGGGGCGGGCGGTGGCGGGGGCGGACGGTGGCGGGGCCGTACGCCGGGGCCGCTGCGGGAGCGGGGCGGCCGGGGGCCGGTGGCCGGGCGCCGGACGGGGGACTGCCGGGGGGCGGCAGCGGGGGGCGGGGGCGGCCGAGCAGCGCCCGGACCTGCTATTCCCGGTGACCGAGTGGTGGATGTCACGGTTCGTCAACCCCTCCCTACGGTGGCGTAGGTCACGTGGGCGGGTTCAGGATGGGGAGCCGTGGCAGATCAATCGGACAACTTCACCATCGCCTCGTACGTGGCCGTAGGGGACAGCTTCACCGAGGGCCTGAACGACCCCAGACCGGACGGCGCGGGATACGCGGGCTGGGCCGACCGGCTGGCCGAGCTGCTGGCCGCCGGCCGCCCGGACGGGGGCTTCCGGTACGCGAACCTCGCGGTGCGCGGCCGGCTCATCGCGCAGATGGTCGAGGAGCAGGTGCCCCGGGTCCAGGAGCTGCGGCCCGACCTGGTGAGCATCTGCGGCGGGGGCAACGACGTGCTGCGCCCGGGCAGCGACCCGGACGCGATCGCCGAGACCTTCGAGGCCGCCGTGGTGCAGCTGCGGTCCGCCGCGGGCACGGTGCTGATCTGCACCGGCTTCGACACGCGGGACATGCCCGTGCTGCGCCGGCTGCGCGGCCGGATCGCGACGTACAACGCCCATCTGCGGGCCATCGCCGACCGGCACGGCTGCGCGGTGCTGGACCTCTGGTCGCTGCGGTCGGTCCAGGACCGCCGGGCGTGGAGCTCGGACCGGCTGCACCTGTCGCCGGAGGGGCACCAGCGGGTGGCCCTGCGCGCCGCCCAGGTGCTCGGGCTGCCGGTGGAGCGCGACCCGGAGGAGGCGTGGCCGCCGCCGGAGTGGCACAGCCCGGCGGAGCTGCGCCGGGAGAACCTCCAGTGGGCGCGCGAGCACCTGGTGCCGTGGGTGGGGCGGCGGCTGCGGGGCGAGTCCTCGGGCGACCACATTGAGGCGAAGCGGCCCGACCTGCTGCCCCTCTGACCCCGCCACCGCCGCGGGGCGGCGGCACCCGGGACCCGAAACCCGAAGCGGCCTGCGGGCCGGAGAGCACTCTCCGGCCCGCAGGCCGCTTCGCCGTTCCCGGCCGGGGCCAGGCCGGGGCCCGGCCGACGGCGGCGCCGGGCAGGCCCGGCGGGCGGGGCCGGCCCGGACGGGGCAGGGCGGGGCGGGCTGGACCGGGCGGGGCCGCGCGGGGCGGGCGGGGCGGGCTGGGCGGGCTGGGCGGGTGGTTCTGCGCCCGGCCCGGCCTGCCGGGGGGCGACCGAAAGGGGCAAACCTCCGCGACCTCACTACCCTCGGCCTCATCGGCATCATCCACCCCGGGCCCCCCTGCTCGGGAATACCCCAGGGGGGTATGGTGTTGTCCATCGGAGAGACCCGTCCACAGGAGGCACGAGAGATGTCCACCACCACCGTCTTCACCGTCACCGGCATGAGCTGCGGCCACTGCGAGAAGTCGATCAGCGAGGAGGTCTCCGCCCTGCCCGGCGTGACCGGCGTGTCGGCCGACGCCAAGGCGGGCACGGTGACGGTCTCCTCCGAGCAGCCGGTGGACGAGGCCGCGCTGCGCGCCGCCGTGGACGAGGCCGGCTACGAGCTGGTCGGCCGCGCCTGACCCGCCGGGGCGCGGGCCTGCCCGCCCGCGCCCCTCACCCCACTCGGCACCACCCCAGGAGGGGATCATGAGCACGAGCGCCCCCGTGCGCGAGGACCCGGACCGCGTCGAGCTGGCGATCGGCGGCATGACCTGCGCCTCCTGCGCCGCGCGGATCGAGAAGAAGCTCAACCGCCTGGACGGCGTGCAGGCGTCGGTGAACTTCGCCACCGAGAAGGCCCGCGTCGACTTCGGCCCCGGGATCCGGGTCGAGGACCTGATCGCCACCGTGGAGAAGGCCGGCTACACCGCCGAACTCCCCCCGCCGCCCGAGCCGGAGCCGACCGCCGCGGCCGGGGCCGCCGCAGGGGCCGCCGAGCGCGGCGGGCCCGACCCGCTGCTGCAGCGCCTGCGGATCAGCGCCGCCCTGTCGGTCCCGGTCGTCCTGCTCTCCATGGTCCCCGCGCTGCAGTTCGACGACTGGCAGTGGCTGGCGTTCGCGCTGACCGGGCCGGTCGTGGCCTACGGCGGCTGGCCCTTCCACCGGGCGGCGTGGACCAACCTGCGCCACCGCGCCGCCACCATGGACACCCTGGTCTCGCTGGGCACCCTGGCCGCGTTCGGCTGGTCGGTGTGGGCCCTGTTCTGGGGCGACGCGGGCATGCGGGGGATGAAGCACGGCTTCACCCTCGCCGTCGGCGGGGCCGACGCCGCCTCCACCCTCTACCTGGAGACCGCGGCCGCCGTCACCACCCTGATCCTTCTCGGCCGGTTCTTCGAGGCCCGCTCCAAGCGCCGCGCCGGGGCCGCGCTGCGCGCCCTGCTCGACCTGGGCGCCAAGGACGTCGCCGTCCTGCGCGGCGGCCGCGAGGTCCGCGTCCCCGCCGACCGGCTGCAGGTCGGCGACCGGTTCGTGGTGCGCCCCGGGGAGAAGGTCGCCACCGACGGCGTCGTGGTGGAGGGCACCTCCGCGATCGACGCCTCCATGCTCACCGGCGAGCCGGTGCCCGTCGAGGTCGCACCCGGCGACCCCGTCACCGGCGCCACCCTCAACGCCGGCGGCCGCCTGGTGGTCGAGGCCGCCCGGGTCGGCGCCGACACGCAGCTGGCCCGGATGGCGAAGCTGGTGGAGGACGCCCAGATGGGCAAGGCTGCCGCCCAGCGGCTCGCCGACCGGATCTCCGCCGTCTTCGTCCCGGTCGTCATCCTGCTCGCCGCGGCCACGCTGGCGACCTGGCTGGCAGTGGACGGGAACGCCGCGGCGGCGTTCACCGCCGCGGTGGCGGTGCTGATCATCGCCTGCCCCTGCGCGCTGGGCCTGGCCACCCCCACGGCCCTGATGGTGGGCACCGGCCGCGGCGCCCAGCTCGGCATCCTCATCAAGGGCCCCGAGGTCCTGGAGACCACCCGCACCGTCGACACGGTCGTCCTGGACAAGACCGGGACCGTCACCACCGGCCGCATGGCCCTGACCGCCGTGCACACCGCCGACGGCGAGGACGAGGAGGAGGTGCTGCGGCTGGCCGGCGCCCTGGAGCACGCCTCCGAGCACCCCGTCGCCCGCGCCGTCGCCACCGCCGCCGCCGACCGCGTCGGGTCCCTGCCGCCCGTCGAGGAGTTCGCCGGCGTCCCCGGCCGGGGCGTGCAGGGCGTCGTCGACGGCCACGCCGTCCTCGCCGGCCGCGAGCAGTTCCTGGCCGACCGGTCCCAGCAGCTGCCCGAGGAGCTCGTCCGGGCGAAGGCCGCCGCCGAGCAGGCCGGGCGGACCGCGGTCGCGGTCGGCTGGGACGGACGGGCCCGGGCGGTGCTGGAGGTCTCCGACACCGTCAAGCCCACCAGCGCGCAGGCGGTCCGCGAGCTGCGCGCCCTGGGCCTGACACCGGTCCTGCTCACCGGCGACAACCGGGCGGCGGCCCGGAGCGTGGCCGCCGAGGTCGGCATCGACGAGGTGATCGCCGAGGTCCTGCCCGAGGACAAGGTCGCCACCGTCCGCCGCCTCCAGGAGCAGGGCCGCACGGTGGCCATGGTCGGCGACGGCGTCAACGACGCCGCCGCCCTCGCCCAGGCCGACCTGGGCCTGGCCATGGGCACCGGCACCGACGCCGCCATCGAGGCCGGCGACCTCACCCTGGTCCGCGGCGACCTGCGGGTGGCCGCCGACGCCATCCGCCTGGCCCGGCGCACCCTGGCCACCATCAAGGGCAACCTCTTCTGGGCCTTCGCCTACAACGTCGCTGCCCTGCCGCTCGCCGCGCTCGGCCTGCTCAACCCCGTCATCGCCGGAGCGGCGATGGCCTTCTCCTCCGTCTTCGTCGTCACCAACAGCCTCCGCCTGCGCACCTTCCAGGCGGCGCGGACGGACTGACGGTACGGACGGACCGACGGCACGGACGGACGGGCCGGCGGCGGCGGCCCGGAGGCCGGCCCCGACGCCGGTTCGGCCTCCGGGCCGGCGGGGTGCGGGACGGCCGCCGCCGGTCCCCGGCAGGGGCGGCGGGCCCCGGCCCGGGGCCGGCGGCGGAGCCGTTCAGCGTCCCAGCAGCTCGCCGCCGTTGCAGTTGAGGATCTCGCCGGTGATGTAGCCGGCCTCGGGCGACGCCAGGAAGTACACCGCCGCCGAGACGTCGGCGGGCTGGCCGATGCGGCCCAGCAGGGTGCGCCCGGCGCGGCGGGAGAGCTCGGCCTCGTCCAGGCGGGGCCCGAAGAACTCGGTGCCGGCGACGGTGCCGGGCGCCACGATGTTGGCGGTGATGCCCGAGGGGCCGAGCTGGGCGGCGAGGAAGTGGTTCCAGGCGTGCAGGGCGCCCTTGGCGGCGCCGTACGAGCCCGCGCCGCGCAGGGCGGCGATGGAGCTGACGGTGACCACCCGGCCCTCACCGGGGGTGAGCCGGTCGCGGACCGACTCGGTGAGCAGCACCGCCGTCATGACGTTGCGCTCGAAGTCGCCGCGCCAGCGGGCCAGCAGCGCGTGCGGGCCCGGGCCCATGGCGGTCTCGCGGCTGCCGGCGTTGTTGACCAGGACGTCGATGCGGGAGGGCAGCTCCCCCAGGGCGGCCTCCACCGCGTCCGGGTCGGCGAGGTCGCAGACCAGCGGGGTGACACCGGGGCCGAGTTCGGCGGCCGCGCGGACCAGCACCTCGCGGCGGCGGCCGACGATCACGACCCGCTCCCCCGCCTCGGCGAAGCGGCGCGCCACCGTGCGGCCGATGCCCGTGCCGCCGCCGGTGACGACGACGTTCCTGGCCATGCGTCCCTCCCTGGGCTGGTCGGCCCGGGAGGGCCGCGGTCGCGGAACGGGTGATTAGTATCACGGAGGGTGAGCGGGCCCGGCGGCGGGGGTGCCCCGGCGCGGACCCGTCCGGGCGTGAGAGTCATCTCACACCGCACCCCGGCGCACCGCCGGAGCCTTCCGCGTCATACCTTTGGGAGTGCGGCGGCCGGGCGGACCAGCCCGGGCACGCCGCCGACGGGGTTCCGGCGGACCCCGGACACCGGACCGTCTTCGCTGGACGGTCCGCCCACGCACGGCGCCGCGACACGGAACGGGACGCTTTGAGCGGCCGTCCCGGCCGGACGTCCGGCGTCGTGCGCCGCCCCGCCCCCGGCGGGGAGGAGGCGGCAGGGGGCCCGGCCGCGCGCACCGCCCGAGGGCGGGAGGCGGCAGCCGGGCCCGGCCGGACCGGGACCGAGGGGCGCGGCAGGGCGCGCCCCGGGCTCAGCGGCTGCCGAGCGGCACGTAGTCGCGGATCTCGGTGCCGGTGTAGATCTGGCGGGGACGGCCGATGCGGCTGCCCGGGTCCTTGATCATCTCGTGCCAGTGGGCGATCCAGCCCGGCAGGCGGCCGAGGGCGAACAGCACGGTGAACATGCTGGTGGGGAAGCCCATGGCGCGGTAGATCAGGCCGGTGTAGAAGTCCACGTTCGGGTAGAGCTTGCGCTCGGTGAAGAAGTCGTCGGAGAGCGCGTGCTCCTCCAGCTTCAGCGCGATGTCCAGCAGCTCGTCGGCCTTGCCCAGCTGGGAGAGGACGTCGTGCGCGGCGCTCTTGATGATCTGGGCGCGGGGGTCGAACGACTTGTAGACGCGGTGCCCGAAGCCCATGAGCTTCACGCCGTCCTCGCGGTTCTTCACCTTGCGGATGAAGGCGTCGACGTCGCCGCCGTCGTTCTTGATCTTCTCCAGCATCTCCAGGACGGCCTGGTTGGCGCCGCCGTGCAGCGGGCCCCACAGGGCGGAGATGCCCGCCGAGATGGAGGCGAACTGGTTGGCCTGGCTGGAGCCGACCAGGCGGACCGTGGAGGTCGAGCAGTTCTGCTCGTGGTCGGCGTGCAGGATGAGCAGCTTGTCCAGGGCGTTGACGACGACCGGGTCGAGCTCGTACTCCTCGGCCGGCACCGCGAAGGTCATCCGCAGGAAGTTCTCGACGTAGCCGAGGTCGTTGCGCGGGTAGACGAACGGGTGGCCCACCGACTTCTTGTAGGCGTAGGCCGCGATGGTGGGGAGCTTGGCGAGCAGGCGCACGGTGGAGAGGTGGCGCTGCTCGGGGTCGAACGGGTTGTGGCTGTCCTGGTAGAAGGTGGACAGGGCGCTGACCACCGAGGACAGCATCGCCATCGGGTGGGCGTCGCGCGGGAAGCCCTGGTAGAACCGCTTGACGTCCTCGTGCAGCAGGGTGTGCTGCGTGATCTCGTTGCGGAACGTCTCCAGCTGGTCGGCGGTGGGCAGCTCGCCGTTGATCAGGAGGTAGGCGGTCTCGATGAAGCTGCCCTGCTCCGCCAGCTGCTCGATCGGGTAGCCGCGGTAGCGCAGGATGCCGTTCTCACCGTCCACGAAGGTGATCGCGGACTTGTACGCGGCGGTGTTGCCGAAGCCGTTGTCCAGCGTGACCAGGCCGGTCTGCGCGCGGAGCTTCGAGATGTCGAAGCCGGCGTTGCCCACAGAGCTCTCGACGACGGGGTACTCGTACTCGCCGTCCTGGTACCGCAGTACTACCGAGTTGTCGCTCACGTCTTCCTCACCGACGAATGAAACCTCTGCCAAGGTGTATTGACTAGGTCTACCTTCCCCCATACGGGGGACAACCGCGCACCCGGGGTCGCCCGAAAGGGGCAGGTGTGCACGTTCACCCCTTGAACGCGGCCGCGACCGCGACGCTAGCCCGCCGCCAGCCGGTGGTCGAGGGCGGAGTGCCGCCGCCCCGCGCTGACGGTGCGCACGGCCTGCCCGATCGCCTTGCGCGAGCCGACCAGGACGACCATGCGCTTCGCCCGGGTGACGGCCGTGTAGAGCAGGTTGCGCTGGAGCATCGTCCAGGCCGAGGTGGTGACGGGAATCACGACGGCCGGGTACTCGCTGCCCTGCGAGCGGTGGATGGTGACCGCGTAGGCGTGGGCCAGCTCGTCCAGCTCGTCGAAGGCGTAGGGGACCTCCTCGTCCTCGTCGGTGAGCACCGTGAGCCGCTGCTCCTCGGGGTTGATGCCGGTGACCACGCCGACGGTGCCGTTGAAGACGCCGTTGCGGCCCTTCTCGTAGTTGTTCCGGATCTGGGTGACCTTGTCGCCGACCCGGAAGGTGCGGCCGCCGAAGCGGCGCTCCGGGGTGTCGGGGCGGGAGGGGGTGACGGCGGCCTGGAGCAGCACGTTGAGGTTGCCGGCGCCGGCCGGGCCGCGGTGCATGGGCGCGAGGACCTGCACGTCGCGGCGCGGGTCCAGCCCGAAGCGGGCCGGGATGCGGCGGGCCACCACGTCCACCGTGAGGCCCGCGGCGCGCTCGGCGTCGTCCTCCACGAAGAGGAAGAAGTCGGCGAGGCCCTCGGTGAGCGGCGGCAGGCCCTCGTTGATGCGGTGGGCGTTGACGACCACGCCGGACTGCTGGGCCTGCCGGAAGATCCTGGTCAGGCGGACGGCGGGGACCGGTCCGCCCTCGGCCAGGACGTCGCGCAGCACCTCTCCGGCGCCGACCGACGGCAGCTGGTCGACGTCGCCCACCAGCAGCAGGTGGGCGCCGGGGGCGACCGCCTTGACCAGCTTGTTCGCGAGGATGAGGTCCAGCATGGAGGCCTCGTCGACCACCACCAGGTCGGCGTCGAGCGGATGGTCCCGGTCGTAGGCGGCGTCGCCGCCCGGCCGGAGCTCCAGCAGCCGGTGCACGGTCGACGCCTCGCAGCCGGTGAGCTCGGCCAGCCGCTTGGCGGCGCGGCCGGTGGGGGCGGCCATCACCACCTTGGCCCCCTTGGCGAGGGCGAGGGTGACGACCGACTTCACGGTGAACGACTTGCCGCACCCGGGACCGCCGGTGAGCACGGCGACCTTCTCGGTGAGCGCCAGGCGCACCGCCTGCTCCTGCTCGGGCGCCAGGTCGGCCCCGGTGCGGGTGCGCAGCCAGCCGAGCGCCCGCTCCCAGTCGACGTCGGCGAAGCCGGGCATGCGGTCGGTGTCGGCGCGCAGCAGCCGCAGCAGCTGGGCGGCCAGCGAGATCTCGGCGCGGTGGAACGGCACCAGGTACACGGCGGTGACCGGGTCGCCGCCCGGCTCGGGGGAGGGCAGCCGCTCGCGGACCACGCCCTCCTCCGCGACCAGCTCCGCCAGGCACTCGATGACCAGGCCGACGTCGACCTGGAGCAGCTTGACGCCGTCGGCGATCAGGCGCTCCTCGGGGAGGTAGCAGTGCCCCTGGTCGCTGCTCTGCGACAGCGCGTACTGCAGGCCGGCCTTGACCCGCTCCGGGCTGTCGTGCGGGATGCCGACCGCCTGCGCGATGCGGTCGGCGGTGAGGAAGCCGATGCCCCACACGTCCGCGGCCAGGCGGTAGGGCCGGTTCTTCACCACGCCGATGGAGGCGTCCTCGTACTGCTTGTAGATGCGGACGGCCAGGGAGGTCGAGACGCCGACGCCCTGCAGGAAGACCATCACCTCCTTGATGGCCTTCTGCTCCTCCCAGGCGGCGGCGATGAGCTTCGTGCGCTTGGGCCCGAGCTTGGGCACCTCGATCAGCCGGGCGGGCTCCCGCTCGATCACGTCGAGGGTCTCGGTGCCGAAGTGGTCGACGATCCGCTCGGCGAGCCGCGGGCCGATGCCCTTGATGAGCCCGGAGCCGAGGTAGCGGCGGATGCCCTGGACGGTGGCGGGCAGCACGGTGGTGTAGTTCTCCACCGTGAACTGCCTGCCGTACTGGGGGTGCGAGCCCCAGCGGCCGTGCAGCCGCAGCGACTCGCCGGGCTGGGCGCCGAGCAGCGCGCCGACGACGGTCAGCAGGTCGTTCGCCCCGCGGCCGGTGTCGACGCGGGCGACGGTGTAGCCGGTCTCCTCGTTGGCGTAGGTGATCCGCTCCAGGACACCCTCGACCACGGCGAGCTGCCGCTCCCCCGGCGGCTGCTGCACCGCCGCGCGTCCGCCCATGAGGCACCCCCTGCGGTCGTGCGGTACGCCTTGGCACGAACCGTACCCCCCGGCTCGGACATCGCGGGCGGCGCCCGGCGCCGGGGCGGGGGGCGGGGCGGCTCCGGGGCCGGTGCCGAGTCCGGTGGCGGGGCCCGCGCGGGGGCGCGGGCGGCCCGGGTCCGCCGCCTCCCGGCCGGAGTTCGCGGGGAAAGGTCCGCGGGGGTCCGGGGGTCAGTCCTGCTCCCCCTCGCCGCGGTGGACCAGGCCGGGCTCGCCGGTGTCCCGGTGCCACTCCACGACGAGCTCGTCCTTGGCGCCGAACCGGACCAGGTGGCGGCCGACGACGTCCTCCAGCACGGGGAGGCTCGCGGCGTCCCCCTCGACGGCCAGGAGCAGGGCGCCGGGCTCGGCCGTGAGGGTGCCGGTCCCGGTGGCGAAGGCCAGTTCGCCGCGGCCGGCCTCCTCGTCCCAGGAGGCCTCGATGCGGCGGCCGAGGTGGGAGGCGAGCTGCTTGGCGTAGCGGTGCGGGCGGTCGGTGGTGACGCGCGCCTCGGATCGGGGCATGTTCCCTCCAGGGGGCCGGACGTACGCTGCGACAGGCGGGGCCGTCACCAGCCGCAAGGCGGCCCGGCCTCGCCGTATTCCCCGTCCGCACCGTGCCACTACGCTGGGCGACCACCCCGCACCGAGGAGCCCCGCCCATGGCCCCGCCGACCACCAGGTCCGCCGGCGGACCGGCCGCCGCCCGGCCCGCCGCCGGCTCCGGCACCCCTGTCCGGCCCGGCGACGACGCCCGGCCCGACGCCCCGCGGCCCGACGCCCCGCGACCCGGCGCCCCGCGACCCGACGCCCCGCAGCCCGGCGGCACCGCCGAGCCCGGTGACGCCGCCGAGCTCGCCGACGCGCTGACGCGCGCCGTGAAGCGGATGCGCCGCCGCACCGCCGCGGGCCTGGAGCCGTACGGGATCACGCCGGGCCAGGGGCGCGCGCTGCGGGTCCTGGCGCACGCGTCGGACTGCGAGACCCCCGGCCGCGCCATGCGCCTGAGCGAACTGGCCGACGTCCTGCACATCGCCCCCCGCTCGGCGACCACGGTGGTGGACGCCCTGGAGGCGTCCGGCCTGGTGGTGCGCGCACCGGACCCGGCCGACCGGCGGGCCGTCGGCCTGCACCTCACCGAGGCGGGCCGGCGGGCCGTGGAGCGGATCGGCCTGGTCCGGCAGGAGGTCGCCGAGGAGTACTTCGCCGACGTCAGCGCCGGGGACCGGGAGGCGCTGCTGCGCGTCCTGCGCCGGACGGAGGCGTCGTACGGGGTGCGGACGGCGCACCCGCAGCGGGAGCAGGGACCGGGGCCGGACCGGGACCTGGAGCGGGACCTGGAGGGGGACCTGGAGCGGGACGGTGGTCCGGGGCAGTGCCCGGAGCAGGGGCGGGGCCTGTCCGGCGGCGCGGCCTGAGGGCCGTGAGTCCGACCCCGCCGACCACCAGGACCGCCGCGCAGGCGGCCGCCGGGCTGATCCGCTCGCCGAGCAGCAGCCAGGCCGAGGACATGCCGAAGACCGGGACGAGCAGCGAGTACGGCGCCACCGCCGAGGCGTCGTAGGCGCGCAGCAGGTACCCCCACGCGCCGAAGCCGAAGAGGGTGGCGGCCCACGCGACGTACGCGACCGCCCCGAGGCCGGCCGGGGTGATGGTGCGCAGCGCCTCGAGGTCCGCCCGCGGCCCCTCGAACAGCAGGGAGAGGGCGAGGAGCGGGAGCGGCGGCACAGCGCTCACCCAGACCGTCCAGCGGAGCATGTCGGGCGGGGCGGCCCGGCGGGTCAGCACGTTGGAGAGCCCCCAGGCCGCCGCCGCGGCGACGACCAGGGCGAAGGATCCGGCCGGGCCGCCGCCGCCCCGGTCGGCGGCGACCAGGGCGATGCCCAGGAGGGCCAGGGCCATGCCCGCGAGGCGCAGGCGGCCGGGGCGCTCGCGCAGCAGCACCGCGGCGAAGACGGCGGTGAAGACGGCCTGGCTCTGCAGCACGAGCGAGGAGAGCCCGGCGGGCATGCCGGCGTGCATGCCGACGAACAGCAGGCCGAACTTGACCACGCCCAGCACGAACCCGACCGCCAGGACCCACCGCCACGGGACCCGCGGCGGCCCGGCGAACAGCACGCCGGGCAGGGCGACCGCGGCGAACCGCAGGGCGCAGAAGAGCAGCGGCGGGAAGTCGTGCAGCCCGACGTCGATGAGGACGAAGTTGAGGCCCCAGACGGCGGCGACCGCGACCGCGAGGCCGATGTGGGCGGGGGCCATGGCGCCGCGTCCTGCGGCGGGGGGCGGGGGCATGGCACGAGGATGACGCCGGACGACCGTTCAGCACCAGCGATGACATCTGAAAGCTGGGGTTTAGCATCGCTGCATGATGGATCTCGGACGGCTCCGCGCGCTGCACGCGGTGGCGGTGCACGGCTCGGTGGGAGCGGCGGCCACCTCGCTGGGCTTCACCCCCTCGGCGGTCTCCCAGCAGATCTCCAAGCTGGAGCGCGAGACCCGGACCGTCCTGCTCGAGCGGCGCGGCCGGGGCGTGGTGCTCACCGACGCCGCGCAGGCGCTCGCCGCCACGGCGCGGCAGGTGCTGGCGCTGGTGGAGCAGGCGGAGGTGTCCCTGGAGGAGCAGCGCGGACGCGCCGCCGGGCGGCTCGTGGTGGCGGCCTTCGCGACCGCGGCCCGCGGGCTGCTGCCGGGGGCGCTGGCGGAGCTGCGGGTCCGGTGCCCGGACCTGGACGTGCGCCTGCTGGAGACCGACCCCTACCAGGCCGCCGAGATGGTCGCGCGCGGCGAGGTCGACCTCGCGGTGGTGCAGGACTGGGAGAACACGCCGCTGCCGGTGCCCGACGGGCTGGCCCGGGAGGACTTCGGCACGGACCCGGTCGACCTGGTGCTGCCCGCCGGGCACCCGCTGGCGGCCGCGGCGGTGGTCGGCACCGCCGACCTGCGGGGCCGGCGGTGGATCAGCGTCCCGCCGGGCAACATCTGCCACGACTGGCTGGTCCGCACCATGCGGGAGGCCGGCGAGGAGCCGGACGTGGTCCACCAGGTGGGCGAGTTCGAGACGCAGATCGCGCTGGTCGCGGCGGGCCTGGGGGTGGGGCTGGTGCCGCGGCTCGGCCGCGGTCCGCTCCCGCCGGGGGTGGTGGCGCGGCCGGTGCGGCCGGAGCCGGTCCGCCGGGTGTTCGCGCTCTGGCGGCAGCAGGCGTCGCGCCGCCCGGCGATCACGGCGGCGCTGGCTGCGGTGCGGGACCACTGGCCGACGCGGGGTGCCGCCCCCGAGCCGGGCACGGGGCGCACGGCGGGCACGGGGCGGACGGCGGACGCCCTGCGTCCGGGCGCGGTTCCGGCGGCGGCCCCCGCCCCGGACCCGGTCCCCGGGAACGGTGGAACCGGGCGGGCACCGGCCGCGTCGGATTGACATGACTGCGACGCACACAGACCGGTCCGGACCGTTGGGCAGTACGTCGGCGGGCGGCACGCAGGCCGGCGGCACACGAGCGGGCGGCACACGAGCGGGCGGCGCGCGGAGGCGGAGGGGCGGGCCGGCGGCCGGACTGCTCGCCGCCGTCCTGGGCGCGGCCGTCCTGGCGGGCTGCGGCTCCACCCCGTCCGCCCGGGTCACCCCGGGCGGGGATCCGTCCGGGAGCGGCACCGCCGGGTCGTCGGCCGCTCCCCCGCCCCCGGCCCCACCCACCGGGTCCCCGTCGGGACCGGCCGGGACGGGCGGCCACCGGGTGGACGCCGGGACCGTCCTCCTCCGCGTGGCGGTGGGCATCCCGAGCGGCGCCGACTCGGTGCTCACCACCCCGCAGGACGCCCGGGCGTACCCGCACTGGTTCGACGTGGGCGGCGGGAGGGAGACCGCCGCGGCACTGCGCGCCAGACTCGCCGGCAGCGGGCCGGCCGTCCCGGCGCCGGGGCAGGTGCTCGTCGCGGTGACCGACGCGGTCGGCTGCGGGCAGCCGACCGGCGCCGAACTGTGGGCGCGCGGATCGGACCTCACGGTGCGTTGGACCGGCGGCGGCGCGGCACCGCGGGAGTGCCTGGCGCCGTTCAGGGCGGTGGCGGTGTTCCGCATGCCGGCGTCGTCCCTCCCGGCCCACCCGACGGTGCAGGGACACCGCCCGGACCCGGCCGGACCCGGGATGGGCCGCCACCCGGCGCCCGGCGGGCCGGGGGCTCCGGCGGCGGGTCAGTCCTCCTCGGCCTCCGCGCAGGCGACCGCCAGCTCGGGGTAGCCGTCGGTGGCCCAGCTGTGGCCCATCCGCACCACGTCCAGTTCGCGCCCCGCGGGCAGCAGCACCGTCGGGCGGCCGTCCGGCCAGACGCGCCAGGCGGCCCCCGGCACGGTGCGGACGATGACGGTGCCCAGGTAGAGGCCGGCGTCGTTGCCCAGCCAGTCGGACGCCTCCGGGTCGTCACGCCAGCGGGGCAGCAGCTGGTCGAGCGCGGAGAGGGACGCCGGGGTGTCGTCCAGGACGACGCCGGCCAGGCCCGCCTGCTCGCGCAGCAGTTCGCACTCGGCGAGGAGTCCGCCGATCCCCTCGCCGGTCCCCCCGGCGGCACCGGCTGCGTCGGACGCACCGGCCGCCCGCGCCGCCGGTGCGACCGCCGCCCCGCCGTGCCGGGCACGCCACCTGTCCACAAACGCGATTCCCATACCCACCAGCGTGACAGCCTGCGGCTTCCGGGAACAGGACCCGCAACCGAACGGCGCGCTGCGGGCGCCGCGCCCCGGGAGTCCGCGCCGGGGCCGCCCGACCGGGGCGCGCTCCGGGCTCGACGCCTTCCGGCGCGCCCCGGCCGCACGCGGTGCCACGGGGGCCCGGCGCGCGGGGACGGTCATCGCCTGCGCCGCGGCCCTCCGGCGTCGCAGGCGCGCGAGGCCTCAGCCGGCGGTCGGGGAACGCGGTCGGCGGGCGACTCGGCGGTCGGCGGTCGGCGGTCGGCGGTCGGCGGAGGAGGTGACCGGCCGGGACCGCGGGGTCCGTCAGTCCGCGCCGGAGGCGAGCTCCCCGTCCAGGTGGGTGCGGAGCAGCAGGCGCAGCCGATCGCCGTCGATCAGCAGCAGCCGCTCGTCGGCGGCGGCGAGTTCGGCCGCCTCGGGGGTGAAGTGCGCCGTGGTCAGCCAGACACCCCCGTCCGCGCGCTCCTCGGCGACGGCCTCGGCCAGGGTCCGGACCGCATCGGCGTCGACCCCGTCGGGGCGGCGGGCCGCCCAGACCACCCGGCGCCCCGGCAGCGCCGTCGCCTCGCCGCCCTCGGCGACCGCGACCAGGCCGTCGCGGCCCCGCAGCCGGAGCGTCCAGCCGCCGAGCCCCATACGTGCCGTCAGTTCGCGTATCAGCCGGGCGAACTCCGCCGGTGAGAGATCCCCCTCGGCGGGCACCGCGGCGCCGGCGGTGGCCAGGGGCGCGACCGGCGCGGGCCCGTACGGGTCGGGGGTGACCGCGGAGGGCAGCGCGCGGAGCACCGCGAGGGCGTCCTCCCGGTCGGCACGGTCGCCGCGGGCGGGGAGACCGGGACGGCCGGGCGGCAGCAGGCGGGTGCGGGCGAGGTCGTCCCGGTCGGCGTCGACGGTGAGCAGGCAGCAGCCGCCCGGCGGCGTGCCCGGCCCCCGGACGAAGCCGTTGAGCACGACGCCGCCCAGGACCTCGTCGCCGTCCGCGGCCGCGACCGCGTGCAGGGCGCGCAGGGCCAGGCGGGCGGCGAGCTGGAGGTAGTGGACGGCCCGCTCGCTGTCCGGGCGGGGCACCGGCTCCGGGGGGCCGCCCTCGGCGGAGGGCCGGTAGCCGGCGACGGACGGGACGATCTGGGGCGAGGGCAGTTCCAGGTCGAGCACGGCGGTGCGGGTGAGCGGCCGGAAGACCGTCCGGCAGGCGGCGGGCAGGTCGGGGGTGGCGTGCCCGGCTGCGGCGAGCGCCCGTTCCAGGAGCGACTCCACGGCGGCCGGCTCGGCGGCCCGGTAGGCGCGGCGGCACTCGTCGAGGGTGGCGTTGTACTCCTCCACGGCGCGCGCACGGGCCAGCTCGGCGCGTTCGTGCTCGATGCGGTCCTGCCGGGCGCGGGTCCGGGCGTCGTCGTCGCCCTCCAGCAGTTCCTGGCGCTCCCGCCACTCCCGCAGGGCGCGCTGGTGCCGCAGGCGCGCCTGGGCGCGCTCCCGCTGGTACACGGGGTCGAGCAGGCGGCGGCCGGCGTCGGCGGCGTCCGCGGACCCGGCGGGCGCGCCCGCCGGCTCGGGCGGTGCGAACTCCTCCCAGCGGGGCGGTTCGGCGGTTGCCGGGGCGACGTAGGGACGGGGTTCGTGGACACGCCGCTGCGACGCGAAGTCGACCGCCGGGCCGGGGCGGCCGGCGCGGTCGAGCAGGTCGAGGAAGCGCGCCAGTTCGGCCGCCGCGGTGGCGGTGCGCTCACGGGCGACGCGGACGCCGTGGTCCGGTGCGCCGCCGGCCCCGGGCCCGGCCCCGGGAGCGTCCGGAGCGGTGGCGGTGCCGCGCCCCGCCGGGGAGCCGGACTGCTCCGGATCGCCGGACGCCGGGCCGGCCGGCACGGTGACGCCCGGCGCAGCGGGGCCCGGCGGGGTGCCGTCGGAGAGCGGGTCGTGCGGGACGGGACCGTCCGGATCCCGGCGGAACAGGGAGCGGGTGAGGCGGCCGGTGGTGCGGTTCTGCGGGTACTGCATCGGCGGTCGCTCCCCCGTGGTCGGCTTCGTCCGGTCGCGCGGCAGGTCGTCGGGTACCGGGGGCATCGCCCGCGGGCGTTCCGGCGGCCCCAGGGGCCATTGTTCCGCCCCGGGGGGTCCTGTGGGAGATCACCGGCGAGCTTTCCGGCGGACGGGGGCGCGCCGGAGCGCGGGGGGTGCGCCCCGGAGGCGTCCCGGCCGCGTCCGGGCGGCCGTGCCGTGACGGCACTGCCGCAGGAGCGGTACCGCCCCGCAGGTGCCGCGCCGACGATGTCGCGGCGGCACGGTCTCGGCGGCACGGTCGCAGCGGCGGGGTCGCGGCAGCCGGCCGGCCCCGTTCCGGTGGATCCCGCCCGGAGGCGGAACCCTGGGATCCGGGCCCTGCGGAGGAACATGCCTCTGCCGCAGCCCGACGGGCCCGGACGTCTCCGGACCCGCGCACGGGGAGCGACCAGGGCCGGCGCAGGGAACGGCCCGGTGCCCAGGCCTCCGGGCCCGCGCACGCGGAGTGGCGGGACACCGGGGGCAGCGGAGGGCGGGACCCCCGGCCCGCGTCCGCCGCTCCGCACCGGGGCGGAGACCCGGCGGCGGGCGCCGCTTCCGCCGCTCAGTTCGTCCGGGTGTTGGTGAGGTGGAGTCCTATGTATCCGATGTAGATGCGGCCGGTGCCGGAGCAGTCGTCGAGGTAGTGCAGCCGGGGCGCGGTTCCGCCGCCGCCGATGCGCAGGTGGGCCCCCATGAAGGCGCGGCCGGAGGGGTCGACCGCGTGGGGCACCGGCAGCATCCGCTCCTTCTTCCACTTCGCGTTGGTGCTCACGGTGTGCGACTCCCCGCGGACGGCCTTGCGCGGCGGGAAGGGGTGGCAGTCCGGCGGAGTGTGCTCGCACCACTGCTTGAAGTCGCCGTGGGCGCGGCCGCGTGCGGCCGCGTCGGCGTAGTCCTGGAGGGCCAGCAGGCCGTCCCAGGCGAGGCGCGCCCATCCGGGCCCGGCGTTGCGCTCGTCGAGGGCCAGCGCCTCCTTGACGTCCCCGGTGAACACCAGGGACGGGAACTCGCCGAGGCGGGCGACGAGTTCGGCGAAGGTCGCCGGGTTGGCGTCCTCCTCCCGCCGTGCCTCGCCGGCGACCTCCGCCGGATCGGCGGCGGCCGGGCCGGCGGCGCTGACCAGCCTGCGGGTGAGCACCCGGACCTGCGCCCGGGCGTGCCTCAGCGCCTCGTACTGGTCGTCGGCCTCGGCCAGGAGGGAGCGCTCCAGCCTCTCGGCGTGCTGCAGCTGACGCCTTATGCGCTGCAGTTCGTCCGCTCCCGCCTGCTCCTCCCGTGCGGACTGCTCGGCGGCCTCGGCGGACTCTGCGGCCTGGGCGTCCCGGGCTTCCTGGTCGGTCCGGGCACCCCGGGCGTCCTGGCCGGCCGCGGGGCTGCCGGGCCGGGGCGGCGCAGGGGGCAGGGGAAGCGTCCGGAGCACCGGGACGTCGGCGAGGACGTCCGGCAGCGGGGTGTCGGCGGCGAGCCGGCGCGGCTCCCGGGCAAGGATGGCGGCGGCGCGGCGCGGATCGTCCTCCAGGAGGCGGCGCGACATCACGGGGTGGTGGACGCCGTCGCCGCGGGCGGCCGGGTCGAGTCCGGGGAGGTAGGTGCGGACGGCCCCGCCGTAGACGGGGTGGTACTCCAGCGCCAGGTTGAAGGCCGGGCGGGCGGCGTGGTCGAGGACGTAGAGGACGGCCAGGCCGGTGAGGTTGGCCACGGCGGGCCGGACGGCGTCGGCGAGCCAGGCGTCGCGGTCCAGGTCGGCGGGGACGCTGGCGACCACGATCGGCAGTCGGCGGTCGGGGTCGCACAGCTCGTCGATCAGGCGGTCCACGGCGCGGGGGCCGACCACGGCGGGGCGGTCGCGGACCGCGGCCGGGCCGTCGGAGGCGTCGAGCAGCGGGAGCAGGTCGCGGGCGAGGCCGGGGACGGGCACCCGCCCGGAGCTGCGCACCCCGGGGCCGTTGGGCAGGTGCTCGGCCTCCAGGCGGACCCAGGTGGGACCTCCGGACGGGGTCGCCACGGTGAGGGTCGTCTGGCGGACGCCGTGCGGTGCGGGCTGGCGGACGCGGCGGCGCAGGTAGCGGCCGGTGCCGCCGCGCAGCGGTCCGGCGTCGAGGTCGAGGGAGGCGCGGTCGCCTATGCGGTGCCGGGCGGCCTCGGGCGGGGCGGCACCGCCCGCGACGGGAGGGGCGGGGGCGGCGGGGGGCTCGTCGTAGCCCTCCTGCTTGAGCCAGCCGCGGAGCCGCTGGTCGGCGAGGGCGGCGGTGTCGGTGTGGCCGTGGCCGCTGGTGACGACCATCCGGTAGCGGGCTGCGGGTGGATCGGACTGGTCGGACGAGGTGGGACGGGTCATGCGCTGGTCCTCCCGTGGTGCTGCGGTGGGATCCTGCTGTCCTCCGTGGGTGGGTGTCGGCCGTCGGCCGGGCGAGGTGTCCCGTCCGTACCGGTTGGTGGGAGAACGCCGCCGCCCCGGGCATGAGTTCCTGGGCCGGACGGTGGTCACCCGTTCGAGTGATTCGGCGGTTGCGGAGCGCAGCCGGGGCGGCCTTCGGGGGAGAGGCCCGGGGAAGGTCCGGACGGGGCCGGCAGGGGCTGCAGGGAGCGGCGTGCGCACCGGCCCGGCGTGCGCCGGGCGGTACCCCCCCGGGGGGCCTCTCAGCAGGGCGCACGGGCACGTCGGTGCAGCCGGCCGGCGACGCGTGGAAGCGGCACCGGACGCGCACCGGACCGGTCGCGGGCGGCGGGCCCGGGCAGGCGCAGGCGGACGGGCGGCGGCTGCGGGCCCGGCCCGGCCGGTCAGTCCGCGTCGGCCTCGATGCGCGTCCGCCCCGTCTCGACGGCGGAGGCGGTGCCGCCCGTGGCCTCCGCCAGCCAGGCGTGGAAGGCGGCGGTGCCGGACTCGGGCACCCCGACCTCGATGCGGACCCCCGCGGCGCCGTAGGAGACATCGCGCACGGCGTGCCCGGCGGCCCTCAGGTCGTTCTCCAGCCGTCCCGCGCGGACGTGGTCGGCGGTGACGGCGAGCAGGGCGACGGGCCGCAGTTCCACCACGCCGGCGAGGTCGAGCGTCTCGGAGACCGCGGAGCCGTAGGCCCGTACCAGGCCGCCCGCCCCCAGCAGCACGCCGCCGAACCAGCGGGAGACCACCGCGGCCGTGTCGGTGAGCCCGCGGCGGCGCAGCACCTCCAGCATCGGCACGCCCGCCGTCCCGGCGGGCTCCCCGTCGTCGCTGGAGCGCTCCCGGCGCTGCTCGTCCCCGACGACGAACGCGGTGCAGTTGTGCCGGGCGTCCCAGAACTCCTTGCGGACCGCCGCGATGAACGCCTGCGCTTCCTCCTCGTCGGCGACCCGGGCGAGGGAGCAGACGAAGCGGGACTTCTTGATCTCGATGCCGTGCCGGGCCGGCCCCTTGACGGTGAGGTGGCGGTGCGGGTCGGACATGGCGGGTGCGGCTCCCGGGAGGGCGGGTCGGTGTCGCCGTCCACCCTATGCGCGGGCCCGGCGGGAGGCGGTATGCCCCTCATGTCAGGTTCCGCACAAAGCTTCGGTCAAATCTTGCGACCGGCCGGGTTCCTCCCGCCCCTCCCGTGGTCGGGTTCCCCCCGGAACGGACATCCACGCTGGGGAGGATCTGTTGTCAGCACCAACCCGCACCAGACGGTGGCTCACGATCTGTGCCGCCGTCACCGTGTCGACCCTGGTGGGCATACCCGCCGGCCAGGCGTCTCCCGGCGGCGCAGGAAAGCCCTTCGGGGCGCGGGAGCTGGCGGACACCGCCAGGCACCGCGTCCAGGACGCGAGGAGCACCGGCGCCCGCCCCTTCGCTGCGGCCGAGGACGGGGACGGGGGCGAGGCGGCCGACGAGATCGCCGAGGGCGCCGCGCAGTACGCCGAGGCCCGCACCTCGCCGGGCACGCTCCGGCCGGGCGCGTACACCGCCGCCTGGAACGCCATGCAGGCGCTGCCGCAGGCCGGGGGCAGGTGGCGGCACGTGACGAAGCTGCCCTACGACTCCGACGACCCGCGCTACCGCGACATCGACTCCAACTCCAGCGGCGGCGCCGGACGCGTCACCGGCCGCACCACCGCGCTCGCCGCCGACGGCGACGGGTACGTCTACGCGGGCAGCGCGGGCGGCGGCGTGTGGCGCTCCTCGCAGGGCGGGGGCCACTGGCAGCCGATCAGCGACCGGCTGCCCTCGCAGTCCACCGGGGCCCTGGCCCTGGACGGCGGCCGGCTGTGGCTGGCGACGGGCGAGGCCAACACCAACGCCGACGCCTACCTGGGCAGCGGCGTCTACGCGCTCTCCAACCCCCGGTACGGCGCCTTCACCGAGCGCGACCGGGTGGGCGGCCCCGAGCTGGAGAACACCACGATCCACCAGCTGCGCTTCGCCGGCGGCAGGGTCTGGGCGGCGACCAGCAGCGGCGTGTGGAGCCACTCCTCCCGCACGCTCACCGGCGCGTGGAAGCTGGAGTACGCCCCCAACCCCGACTACCTCCCCGGCCACCCCAAGGCCTCCGACCCGGACGCGCCGTACAAGAACATCACCAACGACGTCGCCGTCGACCCCCGCCACCCCTCCCGCGTGGTGCTGGCGGTCGGCTGGCGCAGCGGCGACGACTACAACGGCTTCTACGCCAAGGCGGCCGACGGCAGCTGGCAGCGGCTGACCACCGGCCTCGGGGACCTGCCGACCGCGCCCGACGAGGTGGGCTCGGTGACCTTCGCGCGCTCCGCCGACGGCTCGCGCTACTACGCGATCGACCAGTCGCCGACGCAGCTGGCGACCAACCCCGACAGCTCGCTCGCCGGGGTCTACGTCTCGCGCAGCGGCTCGCCGCTCGGCCCCTGGAAGCGGATCGCCGACTACCAGACGCTCGCGAAGTCGGGCTCGGCGCTCACCGACCCGGGCTACATGCCGGGCGTGCAGGCCTGGTACAACCAGTTCCTGCAGGTCGACCCGGCCGACCCGGAGCACGTGTGGGCGGGCCTGGAGGAGGTCTTCGAGACCCGCGACGGCGGCGCGAACTGGTCGGCGCCCGGCCCGTACTGGAACTTCGGCTTCCCCTGCTGGTCCATCGACCCGTCGAAGCGGACCGGCGACTGCAACGCCACCACCCACCCCGACCAGCACGCCGTCGCGGTCGGCCGCAGCCACGGCAGGTCCTACCTGTACGTCGGCGACGACGGCGGCGTGTACCGGCGCCCGACGCGCGGCGCCGCGGACGCCTCCGGGCACGCCACCGACTGGACCTCGCTCAACGACGGCACCATCGACACCCTGCAGTACTACTCGGTGGGCGTCGGGCAGGACCGGGACTTCGGCGGCGTCGCCGTCAACGGCGGCCTGCAGGACAACGGGCAGTCGATCCTGCGCGGCCGCGACCGGGTCATGGGCTCCAACTTCGGCGGAGACGGCGGCGACACCCTCACCGACCCGGGCAACGGCTGCAACATCGCCCAGGAGTACGTGTACCTGGCGCTGCAGGTGACGCAGAACTGCGCCGTCAACGACGGCTCCTGGCTCACCGACCCGTCGAAGGCCACCTCGTACGCGGTCGCCCCGCCCGACAACCGGCTCGGCGGCGCCGGGGCCCGCTTCATCGCCCCGCTGGCGGCCGACGGCAAGGACGGGAACACCTGGATCGCGGGCGGCCGGCACGTGTGGGTGCAGACCCACGGGTACGCCATCCGCAGCTCCGACGAGTGGAGGAACGCCTTCGACCTGGGCGCCGGCCACGTCGCGACCGCCGTCGCCTCCTCCGGCGGCCGGGTCTACGCGGCCTGGTGCGGCCCCTGCAACAACGTGGGCTTCGCCCGCGGCATCGCCGTCGGCAACGCGGACGGCACCGGCTGGCACCAGCTGAACCTGCCGGTCGACGGCACCGTGCCCAACCGCTACCTGTCCGGCTTCGCCGTGGACCCGGCGGACGCAGACCACGTCTACCTGGCCGTCAACGGCTTCTCCCGGCACTGGACGGAGGGGCCGGGCGCCGGCATCGGCCACGTCTTCGAGTCCTGGAACGGCGGCACGAGCTGGAAGGACGTCTCGGCGAACCTGCCGGACGCCCCGGCCGACGCGCTGCTCGTGCTGCCCGGCGGCGGCGTGGCCCTCGCCACCGACCTCGGCGTGGTCTACCGGGCCCCGCACCGTAGCGGCTGGGAGGTCGTCGGCGACCTGCCCGCGGTGGCGGTGCAGCAGCTGAAGCTCGGCCCCGACGGGAAGGTGTACGCGGCGACGCACGGGCGCGGCATCTGGTCCGTGAAGGCGGCCGACCTGCGCTGACCCCCGTCCGGGCCCGTCCCGGACCCGCCCGCCGACCCCGCGCCGACCGCCGGCGCGGGGTCGGCTGCGTCCGGGGCCGGGCATGAGGGGCGCGGGGCACGGGGGACGGCGGACGGAGTGCGGGGGACAGCGCGGGGCGCGGGCGGGCGCCTTCAGCCCGCAGGTCCGCGCCCCGACAGGGCCTCCAGCCGGGCGCGGTCCAGTCCGGACGCCCGCTCGACCTCCGCCGCGTCGAGCGCCCCGCAGTCCAGGCCGCGCAGCAGGTGCCCGGCGAGCGCCCGCGCGGTCGCGGGCTCGTCCAGGACGGCGCCGCCGGCGGTGCGGGCCAGGTACGCGGCGAGGCGGCGGCCGTTCCCGGCCAGCCCCTCGCGGTAGAAGCCGTACACGGCGGCGTAGCGGGTCGGCAGGTGGCCGGGGTGCATGTCCCAGCCCTGGTGGTACGCGCGGTGCAGGGCCCGGCGGACCAGGGCGTGGTGCAGCCGCCAGGCGGCGTGGACCTCGGCGGTGGTGCCGGTCGGCAGCACGTTCACCGAGCCGTCGGAGAGCCGGACGCCGGTGCCGGCCGCGGCGACCTGCATCACGGCCTTGGCGTGGTCGGCCGCCGGGTGGTCCGGGCTCTGCTGGGCCGGTCCGACGCCGCAGGCCGCGCTGTAGTCGAAGGTGCCGTAGTGCAGCCCGGTGCAGCGGCCCCGCGCCGCGTCGATCATGCGGGCGACGGTGGCGCGGCCGTCGGCGCCGAGGACGGCCTGCGTGGTCTCGACCTGGATCTCGAAGCCGATCCGCCCGGCGGGCAGCCCGGCCGCCTCCTCGAACCCGGCGCACAGCCGGACCATCGCGGCCACCTGCTCCGGGTACGCCACTTTGGGCAGGGTGACGCGCAACCCCTCCGGGAGGCCGCCCCCCGCGTCGAGGAGGGCGGTGAGGAAGAGGTCGAGGGTGCGGACGCCGCGGCTGCGGGACGCCGCCTCCAGGCACTTGATCCGGATGCCCGCGCAGAACGGCCCGGAGCCCTCGGCGGCGGCCTCCGCCAGCAGGCGGGCGGCCCGGACCGCGGCGGCGTCCTCCTCCGCGTCGGGACGCACCCCGTAGCCGTCCTCGAAGTCGACCCGCAGGTCCTCCACGGGCTCGCGGGCGAGCTTGGCCCGGACCCGGCCGTGCACCTCCTCCGCGGACGGGCCGGCGGGCAGGCCGAGGGCGGCGGCGAAGGCCGCCGGGCCGGGCGCGTGGGCGTCCATCGCCGCCAGGGCCCGGTCGCCCCAGGAGCGCACCGTGCCGGCGTCGAGGACGTCCGCGGGGACGTAGACGGTGTGCACCGGCTGCCGGGTGCCGGGGTCGCCCGGGTAGCGGCGGGCGAGGTCGGCGTCCACGGCGGCGAGCGAGGCGTCCACGTCCGCGCGCAGCGCGGCGGGGAGCGTGGTGCGGGCAGGGGTGTCGTGCTGCGCCATCCGCGCCCCTTCCGGGGGTCCGGTACCGGGTTCAACACTCTGTTGACGGGACGCTAGCCAGCGCCGTCCGCGCCGTCAACGGCGTGCCCGGCCGCCGCGGCGCGCGGCAGGGTGTCACGGCACGCGGCGGGGCGGTCCCCTCACCGCGGCGCGGGACCCGTCCCGGGTGAACCCTTCGGCACCCGGCCGCGTCATGCGTGCAGCAGTACGCCGCCGCCGCCCGGGCGGCGGCCGGTCCGCCGCCCCGATCCGCCGCCCCGCGCCGGAGCGGGGCTCGACCGCCACCCGAGGAGCCATGGCCACCAGCCGCGTTCTTCCCCTGGTCGACGGAGACGTCGCCGAGATCGGCCCGTACCGGGTCCTCGGCCGGCTCGGCGCGGGCGGGATGGGCATCGTCTACGCCTGCGAGGGCC
This sequence comes from Streptomyces sp. NPDC001380, assembly GCF_042895785.1. Taxonomy (NCBI): domain Bacteria; kingdom Bacillati; phylum Actinomycetota; class Actinomycetes; order Kitasatosporales; family Streptomycetaceae; genus Streptomyces; species Streptomyces sp. NPDC001380. The sequence continues at coordinate 88,090 of NZ_JBIAWP010000011.1, forward strand.
GGGACGGCCGCCGGGTCGCGGTCAAGGCGGTCCGCGCCGAGATCGCCGGCGACCCGTCGTTCCGCGCCCGCTTCCGCCGCGAGGTGGACCTGCTGCGGCGGGTCACCGGCCCCTGCCTGGTGCCGCTGCTCGACGCCGACACCGACACCGCCCGCCCCTGGCTGGCCACCGAGTACATCGCCGGCCCCACCCTCCACGACCACCTGGCCCGCCACGGGGCGCTGCCCGGCGCCACCCCGACGGCCCTGGCGGCGGGCGTCGCCGACGCCCTGCACCGGGTGCACGCCGCGGGCGTGGTGCACCGCGACCTCAAGCCCGGCAACGTCGTCCTGGCGTCCGACGGGCCGCGGGTGCTCGACTTCGGCATCGCCCGCGTCCTGGACGAGACGGCGATCACCCGGACCGGCGGCTGGACCGGGACGCCCGGCTGGACCAGCCCCGAGGAGTACCGGGGCGACCGGGGCGGCACCGCGGCGGACGTCTTCGCCTGGGGCGCCCTGGTCGCGTACGCGGCCACCGGACGGCTGCCGTTCGGCAGCGGGGCACCCGACGCCGTGGCGTACCGGATCATGCGGGAGGAGGCCGACACCGCGGGGGTGCCCGCGGGACTGCTGCCGCTGGTGCGGGCCGCGCTGGACAAGGACCCGGCGCGGCGGCCCGCCGCGGCGGAGCTGGCGGGGCGCTGCCTGCTGCTGCTGTCCGCCGGGACGCCCCCGGGCGGCGGGGGCACGGCGGGCGGCGGTGCGCTGGAGTCGGCCCTGGCGGCGCACTGGCGGGTGCCGTGCGGGCCTGAGGCGCCCCACCGGTGGGCCGGCGGCGGGCCGGTGCCGCCGGGCGACGGGTGGGACCTCGGGGGGTGGGACCTCGGGGGGCGGGGCTTCGACGGGCGGGGCTTCGACGGGCGGACCGGCTGGGAGGCCCGGGGCGGGCCGGCGCCGGACGAGGAGTGGACCGTCCCCGGCGGGCGCCGCCCCGGCCGACCCCGGCTGCTGGCCGCGGTCGCCACGCTCGTGCTGCTGGCCGGCGGGGGTGTCGGGTACACGGTGGTCAACCAGGTGTCGGGCGGCACCCGGGAGCCGGCGGGCGGCGCGGCCGCCCCGGCCGTCCCGGGGGCCGCCGGGCCCGGGAACGGCGCGCCGCGGGCCGTCCCGCCGGCCGGGGGGACCCCCGGCGCGGCCGCCCCGGGCGGCGGGACGGGGAGCGCCGGTGCCGCGGGGGACGTCGGGAGCATCGACCCGGGGATCACGGTCTCCGGCGCCTTCGGGACCAGGGCGGTGCTGACCCTGCCGGACCGGCCGCCGCGGGGCGAGCGGTTCGCCGTGCGCCTGGTGGGCGCCGGCGACGGCCGGGTGGTGCGCCGGCAGGACCGGGTGACCGTCAACTACACGGCGGTGGACTGGACGGCGGGCAGGGCCGTGCCCAGCTCGTACGACCGGGGCGAGCGGCCGCAGCTCTTCCAGGCGGGCGCCGACCAGGTGATCGGGGCACTGGAGCACACCGTGATCGGGCGGCGGGTCGGCAGCAGGCTGCTGGTGGTGGCGCCTCCGGCCGAGGCGTTCGGCCGCAAGGGGAGCCCGGGCCTGGGGGTGGGCCCGGGGGCCACGATGGTCTTCGTGCTCGACATCACCTCGGCGGTCCGGCCCGGCGCCGCCGGGACCGGCAGCGCCTCGGCGCCCCGGACCTCCCGCGGGTGAACCTGCGCCGCCCGGCCGCACCCCGCAGGCCGGCCGGAGGGCGCCTCGCCGACCGTAATCCGCTCGCGCCTCCCCCGGGCCGGGCGCCATGCTGGGGCCATGATGATCAGAGAGGCGACCCCGGCGGACTGGCCGGCGGTCTGGGCGTTCCTCCAGCCGATCATGGCGGCCGGCGAGACCTACACCTGGCCCCGCGACGTCGGGGAGGAGCAGGCGCGCGGCATGTGGATGCTCGACGCCCCGGGCCGCACGGTCGTCGCGGTCGACGCCGACGGCACCGTCCTCGGCTCCGCCAAGATGAACCCCAACCACATGGGCCCCGCCGCGCACATCGCCAGTGCGAGCTTCGCGGTCGCACCCGCGCACTCCGGCCGCGGCACCGGCCGGGCGCTGGGCGAGCACGTGCTGGCGTGGGCGCGCGCGGAGGGCTACCGCGCCATGCAGTTCAACGCGGTCGTGGAGACCAACACCCGGGCCGTGGCGCTGTGGCGCTCGCTCGGCTTCGAGGTGATCGGCACCCTGCCGGAGGGCTTCCTCCACCCGGAGCACGGCTACGTCGGCCTGCACATCATGCACCGGCGCCTGTGAGCGCGGGGGAGGACGCCGCACCGCTGACCGGTACCGACCGGGCCGCCCGGGCAACACCACCGCCCGGCGCGCCCGGCCCGCCGCCCGCAGCGCGCCCACGGCGGACTCCGCCCTGCCCGGTGGCCCACCGGGCCTCCGCACCGTCGGCGGCTCCCCGGACGTCCCGGCGGTCCCGCACGTGCCCCACGTACCGCACGCGGCGCGGCACGTCCCGCCCGCCGTGCGGGCGCGGCTGCTGCCGGACGACGACGGGCTGCGGACCGATCGGGACCACACGACCGGCGGGGACACCGGCCTGATCGCCGGCGACCCGCCGGCTCCGCTCTCCCCGGTCAGCGGCCTCCGCCGGGACCAGGACGCCGTCGTCGCCGGCCTGTCCGGCTCCTGGGGTCCGGGCCGGGTCGAGGGCCGGGCCCCGCGGATCGAGCTCATCGGACAGAAGGGCTGCGGCCGCGCCGGGCTCGGCCTGCTCCGCGGACGGGCCCTTCTCACGGCCTGACGGCTCCGCCCTTCACCCGGTGGTGGACGGGCAGTGGACGCCCGGTGACACGGGATCAGGTGCCGACGGGCCCGGCCGCCCACTGCAGCCATGCGTGAAGAGACTCGAAATCATGATCGGTGAGGCCTCGACGCGGATCGACACGATGGAGCAGGGCATGTCCTCGATGGTGCGCGGAGACCCAGGTGCGGTCAGTGTCGGTGATCTCGTCGTCGACCCAGGCGAATGAGCGCCCTGCTGCCCAGCCGACAAGAGCGCGGGTCTTCCCGTGCAACCCGTTCCGCTCGTCCTGCTCATCCAGGTCGGACGGCTCCGGCCAGGCCACCACGGCCAACGGCGGCAGGCCGATCAGTGGCGCGACGCACTCGTTCGCGTCGGCCGTCCACGTCGTGGCCCAGGCCAGTTCGCACGGCAGCGCCGCCAGCCGGGGCCCGTGCGCGGGATTGATCCTGGCCAGGAGCGGATTCGAGCCGCCTTCCCGCAGGTGGGGGCCGGTCCGGTACGTCGGGTACTGCTGCGGCGCCGCCCCGAACGGGATGAGCGGTCCGTCGACATCGAGGAAGAGCAGCGGGCGACGTGGAGAAGCGGTCACGGCAGCACGGTAGCGGCGCGCCCCGGTGGTCCCGCCCCGATGCTCCCGGCTCGATGCTCCCGGCTCGACGACGACGCCCGACGGGGGCCGCTGCCGCCCGTCACCCGGCCGACGCATCCGCCGCCTGCGGGAAGCGGGCGAGCGGCGCCTCCCGGGCGAAGAACGTCCCGGCGCGCTCCAGGGCGCCGGTGTCGGCCAGGACGTCCCCGGGCCTGGTGCCGTTCCCGAGCAGTACGCCGCCGAAGCGCATGCCCATGTACGCGGCCGTGTGGTGGAGCGCGCCGACCAGCGGGCCGGCGGTCCCGGCGTCGCCGGCCATCGCGGTGACGCCCCACAGGGTGCGGCCCGCCATCGCGGCCTTGAAGTCCCGCCCGGGGAGGCGCAGCCAGCCGCTCCGGTGGTAGAGGTAGCGCTTGGCCTCGGCGGAGAGGGTGTACCAGTACAGCGGCGAGGCGATGACGACGTCGGTGGCGGCGAGCGTGGCATCCAGCAGGTCCGCCTCCTCCCCCACCGGTGCGGCCCTGGGCCCGTCTGCGTGGCGGACGTCGGAGAAGTCGGGCAGGGGGCGCTCGGCGAGCCTGACCCACCGCTGCTCCGTGCCGGGCGGGAGGTGCCCGGCGGCCGCGCGGGCCAGCAGCTCGGTGTTGCCGTCCGGGCGGCTGCTGGCCAGCAGGAGGAGGAACGAGCGGGACATGGACGTCCTTTCGGTCTGCGGGCGCTGTGGGAGGCCAAGTCCGCCGCCACGGGGCGTATTCCGGGACGCCCTCCGGCGCCGGAGGGCCGCGGACGCGGCGGGCCGAGGCCCTGCGGACCCGCTGCCGGGCGTGCGCCCGCATCCTCCGGGGCGCACAGCCGCTGCGGTCACTGTCAGTCGTGTCGTCTATACATGGGGTTCCGACTTTCGCCGGACGACGGGGGGAACACCACGATGGCGGAATCCCGGACCAGCGACACCCAGACGCCCGCCGCGGCCGCCGACCGCGAGCGCGGCGGACGGCACCGCGCCTACTACACACTCGCCTCGCTGCGGGCCCGCGGCTGGACGCCGTCCATGGTCCGCGACCTGCTGGGCGAGCCCGACGCCCAGGGGCGCAGCCCCTTCTACGGGGCCGAGGCGCCGACCCGGATGTTCGCCGTCGGCCGGGTGGAGGCCGCCGAGGGCACCGAGGAGTTCGCCCGCACACTGGCCGCTGCGGCCCGGCGGTCGGCCGCCGCACGTGAGGCCGCGGCGCGGCGGCGGCGGGCGGTGCTGGACCGCATCGCGGCCGAGGCCGTCGCGGTGCCCCGGCTCGCACGGGACGAGCTCGCCGAGCAAGCCGTGCGGCACCGCAACCGCCGCGACCGGGAACGGGCCTGGGACCGGCCGGACCACGTACCCAGGCCCGCGGTCCTGGCCACCACCGACACCGCGACGCTCGCCCGCTGGCAGGTCGACTACCTGCGCCACCGGCTCACCGGGTACGACGCCCTGCTGGACGGCCTCCACGGCGGGGCCGGCCGCACCGAGGCGGCCCAGCTGCTGCGGGAGCGGCTCCTCGACGCCATCGCCCGCGCCTACCCGGAGCTGGCGGCGGAGTGCCGCCGCCGGCTGGCCGAGCGGTGAGCGGGCGGCCGGCGGGCGGGCGGCCGCCGCGGGCAGGCCGACCGCAGCGGCTACTCGCGGCCCAGCTCGGCGTACCGCTCCTGCAGCTGCGGCCAGGCGCGGCGCAACTGGTCCGGGCTGACGGGCTGCCCGGGGCGGCCGGTCACGCCGTGCTGGTGGAAGAGGTGCTGGGAGAGCCGGAAGTGGTCGGGCTCCTTGCCGTACGTGTCGATGTAGGTGCAGAGGCCCTTGAGGTAGACGTCGAGCTTCTGCTCCCTGGACGACGCGGCGGGCTCGGGCTCCCCGGGCTCCGGCGCCTCCGGCACCCCGGGCCACGGCTCCTCCGGCCCGCCCACGGGCCCGGAGGAGGAGGCGGGACCGGCGGACGGGCCCGGCGCGGGGTCGGGGTCGGGGGCGGGGGCGGGGGCGGGGCCCGGGTCGGCCCGAGGCGCCCAGGCGGCCTCGGGGTCCGCCTCCGGGCGCCGCTGGGGCTGCGGCTGCGGCGGCCCGTCCGCGTACGGCTGCGCCTGCCGCGGCCTGGGCACCCGCAGGGGGCGCCGGTGGCCGTTGGCCGAGGCCACCAGGTCCTCCTCGGGCTCGGCGTAGAGCTCCGCGTAGGGCTCCGCAGGCGGTTCCGAGGGCTGCTCGGGGACCTCCGGGTCCGCCGGCACCGGTCCGGCCCCGGGTGCGGCGTCGGGCACGGGGCGGGACCCGGCCCGGGCCGCCGCCCCGGCGTCCTGGGCCCCCTCCCGGGACGCCTCGGGCTGCTCCGCCGCCACGGCGATCTCCTGCATCCGGGCGGCCCCGTCCAGGACGGGCGCGGCCGGCTCCTGCCCGTACCCGGGCGCGGGGTCGGCCCCGCCGCCGCGCTCCAGCGCGGCGATGTCCAGCGGGACCCCGTACCGGGCGAGCTTCAGCGGCAGGACCGCCTCGATCGGGGCGGTCCGGCGCCAGGCGCGCCCGTACCGGGCGCGCAGCCGGGCCCGGTACACCAGGCGGTTCTGCTCGTGGCGGACCACCTCGTCGTAGGAGCGCAGCTCCCAGAGCTTCATGCGGCGCCACAGCCGGAAGGTGGGGACGGGGGCGAGCAGCCAGCGCACCAGCCGGACGGACTCCATGTGCCGGTCGGCGGTGATGTCCGCGATGCGGCCCACCGCGTGCCGGGCCGCCTCCACGACGACCACGAAGAGCACGGGGATGGCGGCGTGCATCCCCATGCCCAGCGGGTCGGGGTAGGAGGCCGCGGCGTTGAAGACGACGGTGGCGCCGGTGAGCAGCCACGCGGTCTGCCGCAGCAGCGGGAAGGGGATGCGCAGCCAGGTGAGGACCAGGTCCAGGGCGAGGAGGACCACGATCCCGGCGTCGACACCGACGGGGAAGGCGTAGGAGAAGGTGCCGAAGCCCTTGCGGAGGGCCAGCTCGCGCACCGCGTTGTAGGAACCGGCGAAGCCGATGCCGGCGATCAGGCAGGCGCCCGCGGCGACCACGCCGATCAGTGCGCGGTGCGCGCGGGTTATCGAGGGACGTGCCACGACGCTCTCATCCTCCGGGTCTCGGCGCCACCGGACGGGACAGCTTGCCACACCCCGGTTGCCGGCGGACGGCGCGGAGGGGGTCGGCCCCCCCCGGTGCACCCGCCCCGGACCGGCGCCGCAACGCCGTCCGGCCGGCACTCGCCCCGTCGGGCGGCCACCGGCCGGACGGGTGGCCAGCGGCCGGACGGGTGGCCAGCGGCCGGACGGGCGGGCCGGAGCCCGTCATCCCCTCGGACGGAACGTCAGCAGGAGGTCCAGTCGCGGTCGGCGTTCGCGGAGGAGCGGGCGTCCTGGACGGCGCCGGAGGAGCGCCTCAGGGTCGCCCTGTCCCGGTCGTTGTTCCAGACGTAGGCGCGGCGCTGCTGGTGGAGGTGGGCGGCGGAGTTGCGGCCCTGGCCGGTGTGGGCGGTGGCGGTCGCGCCCGCCCGGAGGGTGAAGGCGGGGAGGACGCAGGCGTGGCGGGAGGCGTCCGTGAGGGTCCAGCCGCGCAGGCTGACCGGCCGGGAGGTGGAGTTCCTGGTCTGGACGTACTCCGCGGCGAGGCTCGCGTTGGAGCGCATGTCCTTGCCGGGGCTGTCGTAGGAGATCTTGGCGAGGTGCACCGATCCGGCGGCCCGGACCGGGGCGGCGGTGAGCAGCGCGGCAGCGCCGAGGGCGGCGGCTACGGCGAGGGCGGCGGCGGGTATGCGGCGGGCCTCAAAGGCGCCTGTCTCTCCTGGAGATGACGGAAGCGGGTCCGCAGCCCAGCCGGGATGAGGCGACGCCCCAGCACCATGTCATATGCGGCTCAGTTCACGACATGATCCTGTCATCGGCGGGCCGCAGCCAGGGACCGGCCGACGAAGGCGAAGGCATCCGGCATGACGCGCCGCCAGAAGCCGTCGGTGTGCTCGCCCCGCGGGAAGTGCCGCTCGACGGCTCCCCCGCGGTCGGCGAGCACGCGGGCCGCATCACAGAACGGGTCCTCGGTGCCGCACCAGACCCCGAGGCGCCGGCCGTGCGGCCGGCCGAGGGCGAGCAGCGGCTCGTGGGCCCGCCAGTCCGCCTCCCCGTCGTAGCCGCCCGTGGTGGCCGCATCCGGCCAGGTGCGGAAGACCGCCGGGCTGAGGGCCGCGACGGCGTCCACGGCGCCGCGCCGGCCCAGGGCGTACTGGAGGGCGCCGGAGCCGCCCATGGAGATGCCCAGCACCGCCTGCGGCTCCCCCGCCGTGGAACGGCCCAGCCCGCGGGCGCGCAGCCACCCCGGAACCTCGTGCAGCAGCATCGCCTGCGGGTCGCCCCCGCCGCGCCGCCGGTGCCAGTAGGTGGCGTCGCCGCCGTCCACCGCCGCCACCACGAAAGGCGGGACGCCCGCGCGCACCGCGGCCGCCAGGAACTGCGGCATCCCCAGGGTCACCAGGGTCCGCGCGTCGGCGCCCCGGCCGTGCAGGGCCAGGCAGACGGGCAGCCGCGCCGGATCGTGGCCGGGCGGGGCCATGGTGACGAGCCGGACCGCGCCGCCGCGGGCCCGGGAGCGCTCGGTGACGGTGTGCACGGGCCCGGGGGCGACGTCCGGAACGGTGCCGTCGGGGCCGGTCAGACCCAGGGCGCGGCGCAGCCGCACGCCGCCGGGCAGCACGTCCTCGACCACGGCGGCGCCCACGCCCCCGCCCAGGACGACCGCGCCGCCCCCCAGCGCGGCCAGCAGCACCCCGCGCCTGCCCGGCCGCCGCGCCTCCGCACCGCCCCCCGTACGGGAGACCCCCGCCCGCTCCGCCCCGGCCCCGTCCACCCGCATGCCCGTCCTCCCCGTGTCCCGCGTGTCCCGCGTGTCCCGTGTCCCGTGCCCCGCGTTCCCTGCCCCTGCCCCTGCGTCCTCGTTGCGCACCGCGCGGTCCACCCCGGTGACGGCAGATCATCCCACCGGTGCACGGCCGGCCGACCGCCGGGGAGCGATCGCGGGGCCGGAATCGTGCTGCCGGGACTACGGGGCCGGAACCGCGGTGCCGTCCGCCGACCGGGCCGCCGTGATGCCGCCCACCGGGTCTGGTCCCGCGGGACAGCCGCCGAACCGGAGGCGCGGAACCTCCCCCAGGGCGGCCGGGACCGTCCCGGGGCGGACCACCGACGGAGGGCACCGGCGGCCGGGGCGACGGAGCCGCATCGGGATCCCGACGGAACACCCGCCGGAACCCCGGCCGGACTCCACGGCGAACCCGGGTGAGGGCGCCGGCAGGACCCGGGCCGCGGCCCGGCAGCAGTACCGGGCCGCCCTGCCGGGGCATGCCTCTCAGCCCACCGCGGCCGACCGGTCCGTGCCGGTTCCCACCCGCGCGGCGGCGGACGCCATGCCGAGCCAGGTGTGGGGGTTGCCCGCCCAGCACCAGCCCAGCTTCGGCGCGCCCCGGCTGATCCACACCGCAGGCACCCGCCGGTCACCGCAGCGCGAACCCCCCAGCGAGAAGCACCTGTTCTTCTCCAGCGCCCCCGGGTACAGGGTGACGAGGGCGATGCCCTCCTCGATGGTCAGCGGGCTCCTCCCCCGCGCCGCTACCGCCTCCACCGCCTCGTCGGGCACCGCCCCGCAGAACTCCTCGCCACGGTCCACGTCGAGCAGCAGGTAGGCGCCGCCCGCCGGGAGGACGACGCCTCGGGCCGGAGCGAACCGGGCGAGGTCACCGTCCCTGTAGTTCCGGTCGACGACACCCGGCCGGTCCTTCCCCTCGAGCGTCGTCCGGGGGACGGACTCCTCCACCGGCACCAGGTCGCGGGTCACCACCAGCAGGAACGGCACCCGTCCGCCGCTCGGCGGAGCCGTCCCCGCGCCGCGCGCCACGGCGACCTCCCGCAGCGGGGCCAGCATCGCGGCGAACGCGCGCGCGTCCACTCCGGCCGCCTCCGGGTACCCCCGGTCGACGAGCACCCCCAGCTGCCGGTCGAACTCCGCCCCCGCGTCGCATCCGTCGAACGACACCGCATCCCCTTCCGTCCGCCTGCGCGGTCCGCTCCCGTGCATCGCACGAGCCGCCCGGACCGTTACCCGCCCGAGGCGGGACGGGCTGCAGGGACCGCAGGCCTGAACCCCCGGCGCCCGACGGGCGTTCACCGGTCCGTACGCGCCGGAGGGCACACCGGTCCCGGCGCTGCGGACCGACGGCGGCAGGACAGCGGGCACGCCCCGAGAAGGAGGACGCGGAAACCATGGACACGGCAGGCACGCACGACGGCCCGACCACCTGGCACAAGTCCGGCCACAGCATCCCGGACGGGGACTGCGTCGAGGTCCGCGACCGGTTCGACCTGGTCGACGTCCGGGACTCCAAGGACCCCCATGGGGCGGTCCTCTGCTTCTCGGCCGACGCGTGGACCGACTTCATCAGCGGCGTGCGGGCCGAGGAGTTCCCCGGGCACGCCTGAGACCCGAGAACGGGCTCCCGTGCCGCCGGGACGGCAGCACGGGAGCCCGGGGCCCGGGGAGCCCGCGCGGGGCCGGGACCGGCCCCGCCGCGGCTCACACCGGCGTGCCCAGAGCGCTCAGGATGTCCTCGACCCGGTCCCTGGCGTCGCCGAAGAGCATCCGGCTGTTCTCACGGAAGAACAGGGGGTTCTGCACGCCGGCGTAGCCGGGGGCCATGGACCGCTTGAAGACGACGACGTCCTCCGCCTCCCAGACGCGCAGGACGGGCATGCCGGCGATCGGGCTGGCGGCGTCCTCCTCGGCGGCGGGGTTGACGGTGTCGTTGGCGCCGATCACCAGGACGACGGACGACTTGGCGAAGTCGTCGTTGATCTCGTCCATCTCCAGGACGATGTCGTAGGGCACCTTGGCCTCGGCGAGCAGGACGTTCATGTGGCCCGGGAGCCGTCCCGCGACGGGGTGGATGCCGAAGCGCACCTCGACGCCCCGTTCCCGCAGCCTGCGGGTGAGGTCGGCCACCAGGTGCTGCGCCTGGGCCACGGCCATCCCGTACCCGGGGGTGATGACCACCGAGGAGGCGTCGCGCAGCAGCCCGGCGGTCTCCTCGGCGGTGATCTCGCGGTACTCGCCCTGCTCGGCGGAGGCGGCGGCGGGCGCCTCGATGCCGAAGCCGCCCGCGATCACGGAGAGGAAGGACCGGTTCATCGCCTGGCACATGACGTACGAGAGGTAGGCGCCGGACGAGCCGACGAGGGCGCCGGTGACGATGAGCAGGTTGTTGTTCAGCAGGAAGCCCGAGGCGGCGGCCGCCCAGCCGGAGTAGCTGTTGAGCATCGACACCACGACCGGCATGTCGCCGCCGCCGATGGAGGCGACCAGGTGCCAGCCGAGGGCGAGCGCCACCGCCGTGACCGCGATCAGCAGCCCGAGGCCCGGCTGCACCACGAAGAGCACGGTGAGGACGGCGAAGGCGGCCAGGGCGCCGAGGTTGAGCGCGTTCCTGCCCGGCAGCATCAGCGGGCGGGACTTGATCCGCGCGGACAGCTTCAGGTAGGCGACGACCGACCCGGTGAACGTGACGGCACCGATGAAGACGCCGATGAACACCTCGGCGTGGTGCACGCCCAGCAGGGAGCCGGCGACCTCGGTCGGGGTTCCGGGCCGCGCCTCGACGTCGAGGTAGCCGTTCCAGCCGACGAGGACGGCGGCCAGGCCGACGAAGCTGTGCAGGACGGCGATCAGCTCGGGCATGCCCGTCATCTCGACGACGCGGGCGCGCCACAGCCCGATCCCCGCGCCGATCGCCATGGCGGCGGCGGCGAGGCCGACGCCGGTCGCGGGGATGCTGCGCGAGGCGAGCCCGACCGTGGCGGCCAGGGCGACCGCCATGCCGGAGACGCCCAGGACGGTGCCGGAGCGGGAGGTCTCGTGCCTGGACAGTCCGGCCAGGCTGAGGATGAAGAGGAGGGCGGAGACGATGTAGGCGGCCTGGGTGGCCGTTGCGGCGGTCATGGGCCTCAGTCCTTCGTGAACATGCTGAGCATGCGGCGGGTGACCGCGAAGCCGCCGAAGATGTTGATGCTCGCCAGCAGGACGGCTGCGAACGACAGCACGTCCACGGCGGTGTGCCCGTGCCCGATCTGGAGCAGCGCGCCGACGACGATGATCCCGGAGATCGCGTTGGTGACCGACATGAGCGGGGTGTGCAGTGCGTGGTGCACGCTGCCGATGACGTAGTAGCCGATGACGACGGCCAGGACGAAGACGGTGAAGTTCCCGGCCAGCTGGTTCGGCGAGAACCCGGCGAGCAGGAACAGCGCCGCCGCGCCCAGGCCGACGACCGCGAACCTGCGGCGGTCGGTGAGCGGCGGCTTCGACCTCTTCCCCACGGCGGGCTTCCCCACGGCGGGCCCCGCGGTGTCCGACGGCCGCGCCACGGGCGCGGCCGACACCTCCACCGGCGGTGGCGGCCATGTCTTCCCGCCGTCCCGCACGACCGTCATGGACCGCTGGACCACGTCGTCGAAGTCGAGGACGACCTGCCCGTCCCTGCCCGGCGTCAGCAGCTTCATCAGGTTCACCAGGTTGGTGCCGTAGAGCTGGGACGCCTGGGCGGGCAGCCGTCCGGCCAGGTCCGTGTAACCGATGATCGTCACGCCGTTGCCGGTGACGACGACCTCGCCGGGGACCGAGCCGGCGACGTTGCCGCCCTGCGCGGCGGCCATGTCGACGATCACGCTGCCCGGCCGCATGCTCGCCACATGATCGGCCGAGATCAGCCTCGGCGCCGGGCGGCCGGGGATGAGCGCGGTGGTGACGATGATGTCGACGTCGGCGGCCTGCTCGGCGTAGAGCGCCTCGGCACGCCGGTCGTAGTCGGCGGACGTGGCCTTGGCGTAGCCGTCGGCGCTCGCCTCCTGCTCGACCTCGACGGCCAGGAACTCCGCCCCCAGCGAGCGCACCTGGTCGGCGACCTCGGGGCGCGGGTCGGTGGCCCGGACCACCGCGCCGAGGCCGCCCGCCGCCCCGATCGCCGCCAGGCCGGCGACCCCGGCCCCGGCGACCAGCACCTTCGCCGGCGGCACCTTGCCCGCCGCCGTCACCTGGCCGGTGAAGAAGCGGCCGAACGCGTGGGCCGCCTCGATCACCGCCCGGTAGCCGGCGATGTTGGCCATCGAGCTCAGCACGTCCAGCGACTGCGCGCGGGAGATGCGGGGCACGGCGTCCATCGCCAGCACCGTGAGCGAGCGCTGGGTGAGCGTGTCCACGAGGGCGGGGTCGAGGGCGGGTCCGATCAGGCCGATCAGCGTCGCGTCGTCGCGCAGTGCGGCGACCTCACCGGCGGAGGGCGCGACGACCTTCAGGACGACGTCGGACCGCCAGGCCTCCTCACGGCCGACGACCTGCGCGCCCGCCCCGGCGTAGGACGCGTCGGTGAAACCCGCGCGCAGGCCGGCGCCGGACTCGACCACGACCTCGTAGCCGAGGCCGGCCAGCTGACGCACCGTCGCGGGGGTCGCCGCCACGCGGGTCTCCCCCGCGGCGGACTCCGCGACCACACCGAGCCGTTGGACCATGGATGCGACCTCTTTCCCTGGATCTTCCGCGGATCTTCCCTGGAACTTCGGTGGTTCCCCGGTGGTTCTTCAGTCGTTCCTCGCCGGATTCCCACCCGGTGGCGCAGGCTTGGGACGCCCGCCGGCCCGGGCGGCCGCCGTGCCGGTGTCGTACGCGCGGGGCAGGCGGCGGGTTCGGGGCGGGGCCGCCGGGCCGCAGCCGCGGTCGGCACGGCCCGCACCCCGCCTTCTCCCCCGGTCAGGGGGCGCCGGGCCCGTCCGGCGGTCATCGTTGCGTCTCCGGCACGGGGTGACAACACCCCCTCGTCCGCGGACCGGGACGGCCCGCCGCCGCCTCCGGGGCGCCGGACGCCCCCGCGACCGGGGTGCGCGCCGGGGCACGGGGCGCCCCGGCCGCACCGCCCCGCAGGTCAGGGCCGGTCGGGGGCCCGCGCCGGCGCACCCGCCGCGCGGACCGGAACGCCCCGGCGGCGTCCGCGCGGGAGACGCCGCGGGTGCTGCGTGTCACACGGCCGGAGCACGGGGCCGGCACACACCGGGGCGGCGGGGAAAGGCTCCGACGCACTACGGTCGCGGCTCGACGAGATCGACACCGGGCGCTCCCCGGCCTGTTCCTGTGCATCACGGGCGCCCCGCGTTCAGCGACTGGACGGCGGCAACCCGCGCACCGGTGAAACGCTCAAACACATGGATCGCCTCTCGCAGAACTTCTGAGGATTCCTCACCTGTCTGCGCGACTTCATGAGGGCGGATCTCGGTATGACCGATCACGTGCCAGGTGAGGAGCGGTCCCCGGCCGTGCAGCCGCACCATCGCCCGGCGTGCGGCCGCGCTAGGGTTCACCACGTCGTCATCGCGGCCCGACGGGCTTCCGCCTCAGGACATGCCCCCACCCGCACGAGTCTCTTCGTGCTGCCTGGGGGCATGTCGTGCTGTTCCGCGGTTCCGTGTCCGCCGTCGCCGCCGAGAGGGTCGCGGGCACGCTCGCGCTGCGTCTGAGTGAGCAGTTCGTGCACGAGCACGGATACCGGCCGGGGCCGTCCGAGGTGCGGTCGTGGGAGCGCAGCATCCCGGTGCTCACCGACGCCCTGCTGGACGCCGGGCTGCAGGACGTCGAGGTCCTGCTGGAGTACCGGCTGCCGCTGACGAGCCGCCGGGCGGACGCGGTGCTCGCCGGGGTGCACCCGCGGACCGGCGAGCCGTCCTACGTCGTGGTCGAGCTGAAGCAGTGGAGCAGCGCGTACCCCGAGGATGGGGCGCCGCGGCTGTGCCGCGTGGAGGGGTACCCGGGGCCGAGGCTCAACCCGGTCGAGCAGGTGCGCGGCTACTGCGACTACCTCGCCGACTTCAACGGCGCGCTCGCCGGCCACCCGCAGCGGATCACCGGCGTGGCGTTCCTGCACAACGCCACCGCGTACGGGGTGCAGGGGCTGGAGGAGGTGGAGCAGGACGCCCGGGGACGGCTGTTCACCGGGGACCGGCGCGGCGCCTTCCTGGACCACCTGCGGTCGGTGCTGGCCCCGGCTTCGGGTGCCAGGGCGGCCGACGAGCTCCTCCAGGCGCGGCAGCAGCCGTCGAAGCAGCTGATGGCGGTGGCGGCCGAGGAGGTCCGGGAGCGCGAGCAGTTCGTGCTGCTGGACGGGCAGCGGCTGGCGTACGAGCTGGTGCTGCGGGCCGTCGAGCGGTCGCGGCGGGCCGACCGCAAGGAGGTGGTCGTGGTCCTCGGAGGGCCGGGGACGGGCAAGAGCGTCATCGCCCTGTCGCTCCTCGGCGAGCTGTACAGGCAGGGCCGCACCGCGATCCACGCCACCGGCTCGCGGTCGTTCACCCTCACGATGCGCAAGGTCGCGGGGGCCCGGAAGCCCGCCGTGCAGAAGCTCTTCAAGTACTTCAATGACTTCGTGGCCGCCGAGAGGAACGACCTCGACGTCCTCGTCTGCGACGAGGCGCACCGCATCCGGGAGACCTCCAGCACCCGCTGGACCCCTGCGGCGCACCGCACCGGCCGCCCGCAGGTGGACGAGCTGATCGACGCCGCGCGGGTGCCGGTGTTCCTGCTGGACGAGAACCAGGTGGTGCGGCCCGGCGAGCTGGGCACCGAGGCCCAGATCACGGCGGCCGCCCGCGCCAAGGGCCTGGAGGTGCAGGTCGTGCGGCTCGGGGACCAGTTCCGGTGCGGCGGCAGCGAGGCGTACCTGACCTGGGTGGACCGCCTGCTGGGCCTCGAGGACGGCGGCCCTGTGGCGTGGGAGCCCGACGGTCTCGTGGAGCTGCGCGTGGCGGAGTCGCCGTCCGAGATGGAGGAGTTCCTGCGGGAGCGCCAGGAGGAGGACGGCTGCAGCGCCCGGATCACGGCCGGGTACTGCTGGCGGTGGAGCCCTGAGCCGAAGGACGGGCAGCCGCTCCCGGCGGACGTGGTGATCGGCGACTGGGCCCGGCCGTGGAACCTGCGCGGCGACCGCTCCGTGTCCGGCGCGCCGCCGGCGGCGCTGTGGGCGACCGACCCGGCCGGCTTCGGACAGGTCGGCTGCGTCTACACCGCCCAGGGCTTCGAGTACGACTGGAGCGGCGTCATCCTCGGCCCCGACCTGCTGTGGCGGGACGGCCGCTGGGTGGTCGACCGGGCCGCGTCCAGGGACAACGTCTTCACCCGGGCGACCAGTGACGCCGAGGTCGACCGGCTCGTCCGGCACACCTACAAGGTGCTGCTCACCCGCGGCATGGTCGGCACGGTGGTGTACTCCCCCGACGCCGAGACCCGGTCCCGGCTGCGGGAACTGGTGGCCGTATCCGTGGAGGCCGGCCGACGGGGGTGAGCCCGTCCGGGGTGAGCGGCACCCGTACAGCCCACCGCTCCCTGCGGAGACGGGCGGCCGGAGCCGTGCCGACCCGGGACCCCTACCCCGGACCGAACTCACGCGTACCGGATTCGACACAGCAGGCCCGCGGGCACGGCAGCGGCACTACGCTCCCCAGCACACGGTTCGTACGCGACACGCGGACACCGCACGGACGGCCTCCCCTCCCCGGACACGCCACGAGGACACACGCATGCACGAGATGCCCAAGGGCGCCAACATCGGTCTGGCCGCCCTGAGCGAGGACGTCGGCTCGGTGCAGGTCGGCCTGCGCTGGAGCGATCCGTCGGGGACGGGCGAGGCGGACGTTTCGGTCCTGCTTCTCGGTCCTGACGGCCGGGTGCGGAGCGACGACGACTTCTACTTCTACAACCATCCGACCAGCGCGGACGGTTCGGTGCAGGTGCTCGGCCAGACCGCGACGGCGGACGGCAGCGAGGACCGGGTGAGCCTCGACCTCGCTGCGCTGCCCGCCGACGTCGAGCGCGTCGTGATCGCCGCGAGCCGGTACGGCGGGGCGCGGTTCGGGGACCTGCAGGACCTGCGGCTGGTGCTGGCCGACGCGTCCGGGGAGTCGCTGCTCGGTTTCTCGATCGAGGACGCGACCGTGGAGACCGCCTTCGTCTTCGGCGAGATCTACCGGCGCGGCGGGGATTGGAAGTTCCGGGCGGTGGGGCAGGGGTACCGCTCCGGGCTGGCCGGTCTGGCCACCGACCACGGCATCGACGTCAACGACGACGAGGCCGCGGCCCCGACGGCGGCCGGTACCGGTGAGGACGGCGCAGAGGAGACGGCCGGCGCCGCCGGTACGGAGGCTGCGGCCGCGGACGGACCGGCCCGCGTCCCCCGCCAGGCCACCGCCGGGAGGGCACCTGACGGCGCGGTGCCTGCGGCTCCCGCCCGGCCGGGTGCATCCGCGGCGGCTGCGTCCGCCGCCGCGGCAGCGTCATCCGGACCGGACCCGGCGCCGCAGCGGGTGCGCATCACCAGGAAGAAGGTGACGCTGCCCCGCGCGCCCCGCCCGTCGCTCGCGGAGAACGACTCCTGGCGCGGGGCACGGCTGTTCCCCGCCTCCGCGCTGAAGAACGACCGGGAGCGCGAGGGCCGCGCCACCTCCGTGCTGCTGTCCGTCATGGCGCAGGTCCCGGAGTTCGGGCGGCGGCTCACCGCCGGCTTCAACGCCCCCGCCGGGACCATGGAGACCTTCGTGGAGGCCTCCTTCACCCACGGCGCGACAGCGGTCCGCCCCGACGGCGTCATCCGGGTCTCCCGCGCCGGCAAGATCTGGACAGCACTGGTGGAGGTCAAGACCAACGGCAACCCGCTCAAGACCGACCAGGTCCAGGCGTACGCGGACATCGCGGCCCGGCGCGGCTACGAGGCCGTGGTCACCCTCTCCAACGACGTGGCCCTGCACGGCATCCCGCTCGTCGACGTCAAGGTCGACGGACGCCGCAGGCACAAGGTCGCCCTGTGGCACCTGTCCTGGGCCGAGGTGGCGTACCAGGCGCAGATGCTGATCCGCCACGAGGGCGTCGGAAGCCCCGCCCACGCCTGGCTCCTCCAGGAACTGCTGCACTACCTGCAGCACGAGAACTCCGGCTGCCACGGCTTCCAGAACATGGGCGCCTCCTGGGTCCCGGTCCGCACCGCGGTCGACGACGACACCCTGCGCCCGGGCGACGCCCGAGCCGTGGAGGTCGTACAGAACTGGGAACGGCTCATCCAGCAGGTCTGCCTGCGGCTCGGCGGCGAACTGGGCTGCAGGACCGCTCCGGTGCGCCCCCGACGAGGGACCGACCCGCACGCCCGCTGCGCCGCGCTGGCGGACCGGCTGGCCGAGACGGGCCGACTCCAGGCCGACATCCATGTCGAGAACGCCCCGGGCACGCTGTCGATCACCGCCGACCTGCGGAGCGGCAAGCTCCGTACCTCCGTCGAGATCCCGTCCCCGGAGCAGGGCTACCCCCTGTCCCGGGCGAAGCGGCTGATGCGACAGCTCGCCGAGGCCCCTGCCGACCTGCACGTCGAGAGCCTGCTCGACACCGGGGCGGCCGGTCCACGCGGCACCCTGGAGAAGCTCCGCCCCGAGCCCGGCGACCTGGTGCCCCGGGACGGCGGCCGGATCACCGGCTTCCGTCTGACGCTCTCCAAGAGCATCGGGCTCACCCGCGGCAACGCCGAGACCGGGTTCATCCGCAGCGTCGACACCGCCGTCGGCCACTTCCACGCCCACGTCGTCGCCCAGCTGGGGCAGCCGGTCCCGCGCCGCCCGGCCGACGCCGGCGTCTGACGGCCTTCCAGGACTCCAGGAGACCTCCATGGCATCAACGACCAAGGGCCTGCACGGACCGTCGCTGCGGGCCCTCTTCGAAAACCCGTCGGCCCAGCAGGCCCTGACCGCTTACTTCCACGAGGGCCGCTACACGGGTGCGCGTTTCGAGCGGCTCGCTGTTTCAGGCTGCGGAGCCTCCGTCCGCGACCGCGTCACGGCGGCCGATCTCGTGGCGGTTCAGCTGCTGGGCGTACAGGTGCCGGCGGAGGTCTCGATCGAACTGCTCGAGGGCCCGCTCGGCGACGAGTTGGCCGCATTGCTCTCGGGGATCCCCGCTGATCTGGACCTGGCCCACGCCGCCCCGGACGTGGTCGACGGCGGATCGGCCGCCGACCGCGCGTGGCGGCTCCTGCGGGACCGGAAGGGCATGGGCGAGACGATCACCTCGAAGCTCCTGGCCCGGAAGCGCCCGCGGCTGCTTCCCGTCATCGACGACGTGGTCCGCTGCGTCCTGGGGTGGCCGAAGCCCGTCTTCTGGTCCCCGTTGCGTGAGGAGCTCCGGGCGGACGGCCACGCACTGGAACACCTGCTGCTGGGCCTTCGGAAGTCGGCAGGCCTCCCAGAGGAGGTGAGCGCCCTGCGTGTCTTCGACGTCGTCCTGTGGATGCGCCACCACGAGGAGCACAGCCTGCACCCGAAGGGGCGCTGCACGGACTCGGGCAACTGAGCACCGGACCGCAGCCTCCCGCCCGGAGGTACGGACGATGCGACAGGCGTGCCCGGCTGCCCCGGGCGTCGACCACGGTACCGGCGGCCCGGCCCGGCCGGGCCGCCGTCCCCCGCTTGGATCCGTGCTCGCGGTGCCTCGTCGCGCACGTTCCCGGCGGCCGTCCCCCGGGGGTTCCGGCGGAGGCTCAGCGGCCGGTCCGCGGCCCGCCGCCGGTGTCCCCGTGGCCGTTGCCGTCGCCGTCGCCGCCGGGTTCGGCGGCGTCCATGAGCGGGGGCTCGCCCTTGAGGTGGGGCGGGGCGAGGGGGCGCAGGGCGTGGTAGCCGAGGATGGTGACGAGGGTCCCGAGGGGGATGCCGTCGAGCTTGAAGTCCTGGCTGAAGGTCAGCGAGACGTTGCCGATGCCGATGATGACGCCCGCGGCGACGGGGACGAGGTTGAGCGGGTTGCCGAGATCGACGTCGTTCTCGTGCCAGATCTTGGCGCCGAGCAGGCCGATCATGCCGTAGAGGACGACGGTGATGCCGCCGAGGACGCCGCCGGGGGTGGCCGCGACGACCGCGCCGAACTTGGGGCAGAGGCCGAAGAGGATCGCGAAGAGCGCGGCGCACAGGTACGCGGCGGTGGAGTAGACGCGGGTGGCGGCCATGACGCCGATGTTCTCCGCGTAGGTGGTGGTCGCCGGTCCGCCGAGGGAGGTGGACAGGACGGTGGTGGCGCCGTCGGCGGCGATGGCCCGGCCGAGGTCGGGGTCGAGGTCGTCCCCGGTCATCTCGGCCACGGCCTTGACGTGCCCGGCGTTCTCGGCGATGAGGGCGACGACGACGGGCAGCGCGAGGAGCACGGCCGAGAGCTTGAAGTCGGGCGCGTGGACGGCCGGCAGGCCGAACCAGTCGGCGTGCGCGACCCCGCTGAGGTCGACGCGCCAGTGGTCGGTGACCTGGCCGGCGGCGTTCGGCGCGTGGATCTGCCCGAAGATCCGGTCGAAGAGCCAGGACAGCACGTAGCCGAAGACCAGTCCGAGGAAGACCGCGATGCGGGAGAGGAAGCCGCGAACGACGACCATCGCGCAGAGCGTGAAGGCCATGGTGAGCAGGGCGACCCACTGGTCCTGCGGCCAGTACGTGCGGGCGACGACCGGCGCCAGGTTGAACCCGATGATCATCACGACGGCGCCGGTGACGACCGGGGGCAGCACGGCGTGCACCACCCGGGCGCCGAGCGCCTGGACCGCCACGCCCGCCGCCGCCAGGACGACGCCGACCACCAGCATGGCGCCGGTGACGGTGCCGATGCCGCCGCCGGCCGCCTTGATGGAGGCGGCGACGCCCACGAAGGAGAGGCTGCTGCCGAGGTAGCTGGGGATGCGCCCGCGGGTGATCAGCAGGAAGAGGATGGTGGCGACGCCGGAGAGCATCACCGCGAGGTTCGGGTCGAGGCCCATCAGGACGGGTGCGACGAACGTCGCACCGAACATGGCGACCACGTGCTGCGCACCGAGCCCGACCGTGCGCGGCCAGGAGAGCCGCTCCCCGGGCCTGACGACCTCGCCGGGGCCGGGGGTGCGTCCGTCCCCGTGGAGTCTCCATCCGAGGCCGAGCACCATGCCGCTTCCCTTCGCCGTCGTCCGTCCTGGTCACGTGCCGGGTCCGCGCCCGGCCGTCGGCCATGCTCGCACAGCGCGCGCCCCGGGGCCGACCGCCACGGCCGCACCCGCCGGGGTCGGGACCGGCGGGTGCGGGCGGGAGTGCGGGCGGGGCGGGCGGAAGCGGGTCAGGGAAGGCCGAGGCGGGTCAGGGCAGGCGGGACGGGGCGTGGCTGCCGGAGCAGGGGTTCGCCTGGGGGCCGCGGGAGCCCAGCACCTCCTTGGCCTCGACGGCCTGGACCAGCAGCAGGACGGCGGCGATCACCAGGGCGACGGCCCCCGCGCCGCGGCGCGGGGCGGCCAGGACCCGGCGGGCGAGCCAGACCGTGGCAACGAGGCCGAGGAGGAGGCCGCCGACGGCGGCGGCCGTCCCGGACGCCGGGATGCCGGGCCCCGGCTTGCAGGCGTCGACGAACGCGCCGACGTGGCGGTTCCAGGACCACAGGGCGAAGCCGGTGGCGGCCAGGCCGAGGACGAGCAGGGCCAGCGGCCCCCGGACGCGGAGGGTCCGCGGGGGGTGCGCCGCCGGCCCGTACCCGCCGGGGCCGGGCGGGCCCGGGACGGGCCCTCCCGGTCCGTGGGGTCCGGTGCCGTACGGCACCGGGCCGTGGGGCGGCGGGCCGTGGGGCGGCGGGGCCCCGTGCGGCGGCGGGGGCTGCGGGGCGGGGCTGCGGGGCGGTTCGGGGTGGCTGCTCATCGGCTCTCAGTACCAGTTCGGCTCGACGCGGACGACGCGGATGTTCTGCTGCCCCTCGGCGGTGGTCTCGTGGTGCTCGCGGCCGTTGAGGGAGACGTTGAGCCGCTGGTCGCTGTGCTGGGTGTAGCGGATGTCGCCGTCGGGGGTGACGGCGGTGACCACGGCGGTGTGGTGGATGGTGCCCTGCTTGATGTGCTCGTTCTGGTCGGACGCCTCCTCGAAGAAGATGATGTCGCCCGGCTTCGCCTGCGAGAGCGGCACCTCGTGGCTGCCGTTGCGGTTCAGGAAGTCGTGCAGGTTCTGGGCGCCGCCCCAGGAGTTGGTGTGGGTGTGGCCGTTGCGGTCGAGCCAGTCCCAGCCCCAGCCGCCGGCGGTGCTCTTGCCCCAGCCGTCGTCGTCGAGGGTGTTCCAGCCCTTGTACTGCACGCCGGAGTGGTGCAGCCCCTCGGAGGCGAAGTTGGTGCAGTTGTTCTCGCCGTCGATGTCGACGTTGTCGTCGTCCCAGTGCTCCATCGTCCAGCGGACGAACTCCACGCGGTCGAACTTCCCGTCGGTGCCGCGCAGTTCCTGCTTGACGCCGTCGGGGATGCCGTCGAGCCCGGCGATCTCGACGGGGTTCGAGAGCTTGAGCTGCTCCTGCTGCTGCGGAGTGAGGGAGTCCCACCACTCGGAGACCAGGGCGGGGTCCGAGCCGTCGGGGATGTCGCCCCTGTACATGGACAGCTCGGTCTGGGACGCCTCGCCCTGGTACCGGTTGAGCGCGACGTCCGGGTCGGTGACCCCGGTGGTGCCGGCGAGCCTGCGCAGCTCGTCGGCGGCCTTCCGGTCGGCCTGGCCGGCCTGCCGCAGCGCCTCGTCGAGCAGCGCGGAGACCTCGGCGCCGTAGCGGTGGCCCTCGGGGACGTCGCCGCTCCCGTTGGGGGTGAGGGCGCCGGTCTGCCCGTCGACGTCGAAGCTGTACCGGGCGGCGAGGTCCAGGCCGTCCTGGAGGGTGCGCTGGGCGTACTCGATGCTGGTGGTGAGCCCGTCGAGGACCATGGCCACGCCGCGCATGATGTCGGCGCCGGCCTCCAGGGTGTCGGCGTCGCGGGCGAGCTGCCCGCGGGCGGCCTGGCCGACGCGGTCCTGCCAGTGCTCGTCGAGGGGGCCCCTGCCCTGGTCGTGGATGTCGTTGCAGGCCTGCTCGGACTCCTTGGCGAGGTTGAGCCAGCCCTCGGCGGCGGACTGCCACATCGCCGGGTTCGCCTGCTTGAGCTGGGCGATCGTCACCATGGGGGCCTCAGCCCGCGTTCAGGTCGGTCAGCGCCTGCCGGAGGCGGCGGGTGGCCTCGGCGTCGGCGGACTCGTACGAGCCCGCCGAGTAGTCCAGCCGGTCCGCGTGGTCGTGGAGCTGCCGGACCACCTGCTTCATGTGGTCCTGCCAGGCGGCGGCGCAGCCGGAGAGCGCCCCGGCGGACTCCCAGCCGCCGTGGGAGAGCGCGGCGGCGAAGCTGGCGTCGAGCCAGTGGCCGGCCCGCGGGCCGACGCCGCCGGCGACGGTGCGCAGGCCGGTGGCGGACTGCCGGAGCGTGTCGGGACGTATGTGGATGTCGGGCACTGGTTTCCCCCGTGTGTCCGTGTCTGCTGTCTGCGTGTCTGCGTGCGTGCGGGTCGTTCGTGCAGCTCCGCCGTACGGACGGCGGTGCCGTGGTGCGGTGGTGCGGCTTTGCCGTGGTGCCGTGGTGCCTTGGTGCAGCTGTGCGGTGGTGCGGTGTGCGGGCCGGGTGGGCGCGCCGCGGGGGCGGCTCAGCCGGTCCCGGCGGCGCCCTCCGGCTCCGGTGGGACGAGGCCGGCGGCGAGGGCGTCGGTCAGGGAGCGCACCAGGTCGTCGCCGACCGCGGCGGCGCGGGCGACGGTGCGTTCGAAGGCGTCGAGCCGCTGGAAGGCGGCGCCGTAGCGGCGCTGCTCGGCGAGCGGGAGGCGCAGCAGCTGCATCCGGCGCAGGTCGACGCGGGAGGTGGTGGAGGCGTGGGTGCCGGCCTGGCGGACGTTGGCGCGGCTGCGCAGGCTGCCGGCGAGGAACCAGGGGTCGAGGGCGCCGGGGTCCGGGCGCAGGGCGTGGACCTGCGGGCCGAGGACGGCCGGGACGCCGTCGGCGACCCGGGTGGCGGCGTGGTGCGGGGCGACGGCGACGACGACGTCGCCGGGGCGGGTGACGGTCCAGGCGGGGTCGACCTCGGCGGCCGGCAGCCAGCCGGACGGCTCGGCGCCGGCGAGGACGTCGGCGGCGGTGAGCACCCGTACGGCGCCGGGCGGCGCCTCGCCGTCGCGGACGAGGGGCTGGTGGGCGGAGGTGCCCGGGTGGAGGGAGAGGTGGCCGCTGCGCAGCAGGTCGCCGACGGTGGTCTGGGGAACGCCGACCGGGGACGCCGCGGCGGGCCGGTCCCCGGAGGACGCGGGGGCGGCGGTGCCGGCGGGCGAGCCGAGCGCGCGGAGGTCCGCGGAGAGGACGTCCGCCTGCCGGAGCGCGGCGGCGAGGTCGTCCCAGCGGCCGCCGAGGTCGGGGGCCTCCCCCGCGGCGACGCCCTGCGGGATGTGCCGGGCGGGGGTGAGGTCGACCTCGTCGTCGAGCAGGTCGATGACCCGGACGGCGCGGTGGCGGCCGGGGCGGTCCTCGGTGTGCTCCCCGCGGCTCTCGAACTCGCGCCAGGCGTCGAGGACCGCGGCGTGGACGGCGGGCCAGTCGGGGCCGGTGCGGCCGTCGGCGGGCTGCGGGGCGTGGGGCTGGCCGGCGGGGGCCTGGGCCCCGGCGGCGTCGACGAGCAGGAGGCAGTCGGGGGCCGGGGCGTCGCCGGGGTTGCGCAGCACCCACAGGTGGAGGGCGACGCCGTGGGGCGGGGCGGCGCCCGGCGGCAGGGCGACGACGGCGCGCAGCGCGCCGCGCTGGAGCAGGGCGCTGCGGATGCGGCGCCCCGCCCGGCGGGAGGCGGCGGCGGGCGGCATCAGCAGGACGGCGGTGCCGCCGGGGCGCAGCCGGGCGAGGGCGTGCTGGACCCAGGCGATCTCGGACTCGGTGCGCGGCGGCAGGCCGTAGGCCCAGCGGTCGTCCCAGGCGAGTTCGTCGTGCCCCCAGTCGCGTTCGTTGAACGGCGGGTTGCAGACCACGGCGTCGGCGCGGACGTCGGGGAACGCGTCGGCGCGCAGCGTGTCGCCGGTCCGGATGTCGGGGGCGGGGAAGGCGGGCGGCGGGCTCCCGGCCGCCGGTCCGGACCCGGCGGACCCGGCGGACCCGGCGGCGGCCCGGTACTCGAAGGCGAGGCGCACGGCGGCCAGCGCGGCGCAGGTGGGGGCGGACTCCTGGCCGAGCAGGGCGGCGGGCCGGCCCTGGGCCGCGGTGCGGCGCAGGGCGCTGGAGAGCAGGGTGCCGGTGCCGCAGGCGGGGTCGAGGACGGTGGGGGCGGGGGCGGACGCCCCGGCGGAGGGGGCGTCCCCGTCGGGCAGGGCGAGGGCGGTCATCAGCTCCGCGAGCTCCCCGGGGGTGGAGCTGATCTGCCGCACGTGGGTGTCGAGCCAGCGCCCCCGCAGGAACTCGAAGGTCTCGTACGGCCCTTCGGCGCGGGCCACCTCGACGGCGCGGTCCACCAGGTCCGGGTCGGCGGGCTCGGCCAGGTCGGGCAGGCCGGGGAGGGGGAGCGGCGTCCGGTCGGGGCCGCCGCGCAGGCAGGCGGCGCCGACGGCGGCGACGGCGAGGCCCATGCGGTCGCGGTCGCCGAGCGCGTCGAAGTGGGGCCAGAGCCAGTCCCGCTGGTTGGCGGCGGCGAGCTTGCCCTGCCTGCGCAGCCACCCCTCGACCTCGGAGAGGGCGAACAGGGGGCTGACGTCGGTGCCGCCCGCCGGTGCCGGGAAGTCCTCGTGGCGCCGGCGCCAGTTGCTGACGGCGGCCCGTCCCACCCCGGCGAGCCGGGCGACCTCCGCAGCTGTCACGGTGACTTTCCTGGACACGGTGTCTCCGGTCTTCGAGGGGGCCTGGTGTGAATATACCGAGTACGCGCCCCACGTTGACCCAGCTCACATCGGAGCCACAGTTCCGTCACAGAGGTGGACGGCCGCGACAAAACCCAACCCTTGACAGAGTTCACAATCCGCACGGATGCTTGGGCCCCATGAGCTCGCATCACGACGGCTGGTACGACGGCACGCCGCAGGGGCCGACCCGGGAGCAGCGGGCGGCCCTGCGCAGACAGGTGCTGATGTGCTGCTGCGTCGCCGTGATGTTCTTCGGCCTCGGCTCCGCCTTCGGCTCCGGCCGGACCCACGCGTCGACGCCGGTCCCGGGGCCCACCGTGACCGTCACCGCGACCGCCCCCGCGCCCTAGTCGATCATCCGGACCGCTATGCTGCGGCCGGTCCGGACGCCGAGGGGCAGGCCGGACGCGGAACGAGGGGCGGGGATCACCATGATGGGGCCGGCGCATTCGCTGTCCGGGGCTGCCGCGTGGCTGGGTGTCGGCGCGGGCGCGTACGCGCTCGACCACCCCATGCCCTGGCCGGTGCTGGTCACTGGCGCGCTCATCTGCGCCGGCGCGGCCCTGGCACCGGACCTGGACCACAAGGCCGCCACCATCTCCCGCGCGTTCGGCCCGGTGTCGCGCTGGATGTGCGAGGTCATCGACAAGCTGTCGTACGCGGTCTACAAGTCGACCCGCGGCGCGGGCGACCCGCGGCGCTCCGGCGGCCACCGCACCCTCACCCACACCTGGCTGTGGGCCGTCCTCTTCGGCGGCGGCGCGGCGGCGGTCTGCGTGTACGGCGGCCGGTGGGGCGTGCTCGCGGTGCTCTTCGTGCACATGGTGCTCGCCATCGAGGGACTGCTCTGGCGGCAGGCACGCGTCTCCAGCGACGTCCTGGTCTGGCTCCTCGGCGCCACCAGCGCCTGGATGCTCGCCGACATCCTGGACAAGCCCGGCAACGGCTCCTCCTGGCTGTTCACGGAGCCGGGGCAGCAGTACCTGTGGGTCGGCCTGCCGATCGTGCTCGGCGCCCTCGTCCACTGCATCGGCGACGCGCTGACGGTGTCGGGCTGCCCGATCCTGTGGCCGATACCGCTGGGCCGCAAGCGCTGGTACCCGTTGGGGCCGCCCAAGGCCATGCGGTTCCGGGCCGGCAGCTGGGTCGAGGTGAAGGTGCTGACGCCGATCTTCATGGTCTGCGGCGGCGTGGGCGCCGCGGCCGCCCTGGGCTTCTTCGGCTGAGGCCGCCGCACGGGGCGGCGCGGCGGCGCGGCAGCGCGGTGCGCAGGGCCTCCGAACGTGGCCTCCGGACGTGGCCTCCGGACGTGGCCTCCGGACGTGGCCTCCGCCCGTGGCCTCCGGACGCGGACCGGACGGAAGGCCTGACGGCTGCCGGGCGGGGCGGTAGCGTGCGACCGGGCCGGGCGGCGGCGCCCGGCGGAGGAGCACGACCATGGCGATCGACTACGTGAAACGGCCCCGCGCGGGCGAGGGCCGGGGCGGCGGCGGGGACGGGCCCCGTCCCGGGAGCGCGGGAGGCTCCGCGGGCGGCGCGGCAGTGGGGGCCGAGCGGGTGGCGAGCGCCGCACCGGGCCTGGTCGACCTGTACAAGGCCGCCGGGGTCAGCCTGCGCAAGAACGGCCTGTCCGGGCTGCGGGCGGCCGTCTACCTGGTCCTCGACCGCTCCGGCTCCATGCGGCCCTTCTACCGCGACGGCACCGTGCAGCACCTGGCCGAGCAGGTCCTCGGCCTGTGCGCGAACCTCGACGACGACGGCACGGTACCGGTGGTCTTCTTCTCCACCGGCGTCCACGGCGTCGCCGGCCTCACCCTCGACGACCACGCCGGCCGGATCGGCAGCCTCCACGCGTCGTACGGGCACATGGGCCGCACCGACTACCACGCAGCGATGGAGTCCGTGATCGACCACTACCGGGCCTCCGGGGCGACCGACCCGGCGTTCGTGGTCTTCCAGACCGACGGCGGGCCCACCTCCCGCAGCGCGGCCGAACGGCTGCTCTGCGAGGCCTCGCGGCTGCCGCTGTTCTGGCAGTTCGTGGGCTTCGGCGACCCGGACGGCAAGGAGTTCGCCTTCCTGCGCAGGCTCGACGAGCTGCCGGTGCCCGCGAAGCGGGTGGTGGACAACGCCGGCTTCCTGGCCGCCGGGCGCGACCCGCGCTCCGTGCCCGACCAGGTGCTGTACGACCGCCTGCTCGCGGAGTTCCCCGCCTGGCTCGCTGCGGCGCGCGCCGCAGGCGTCCTGCGCTGACCGCACCGCGCGTCCGGCCCGCCGACACGGCGGGGGGCGCCTCCCGGGGACGGACAGGTCCCCGGGAGGCGGCCCCGGACGCGTACGGGCCGGACGGGTGTCAGGAGTCGGCGCGGGCCGCCCCGACGGCGGCGGAGAGCGCCTCCTTGATACGGGGGCCGAGGCGGGTGAAGCCCAGCTCCTTCATGATCGCGCGCAGCAGTTCCTCGTCGGTGCGTCCGACACCGTCGCTGTCGATCCAGCGGGCGAGGGCGGTGAGGTCGGCGGCCGAGTAGGCGGCGACCGGGCGCCCCGGGGTGAGGGACGGCTTGCGCGGGCGGCGCGTCCTGGCCGCCGGGCTCGACGCAGCGGCGGCGGGCTCCGCTACGACGGGCTCTGCGGTGGCGGGGGCGGCCGATCCGGCGGGCTCGGGCTCGGGTTCGGCAACGGGTTCGGCAACGGGCTCGGGCTCGGGCTCGGGCTCGGGCTCGGTGACGGGCTCGGGCTCGGGCTCGGTGACGGGCTCGGGCTCGGGCTCGGTGACGGGCTCGGCCACGGCAACGGGCTCGGGCTCAGTGACGGGCTCGGCAACGGGCTCCGGCTCCGGCTCGGGCTCGGTGACGGGCTCGGCCACGGCAACGGGCTCGGGCTCGGGCTCGGGCTCGGCGACAGGCTCGGCCACGGCAACGGGCTCCGGCTCCGGCTCGGCGACAGGCTCGGCGACAGGCTCGGCCACGGCAACGGGCTCGGGCTCGGACTCGGGCTCGGGCTCGGGCTCGGGCTCGGGCTCGGGCTCGGGCTCGGCGACAGGCTCGGCCACGGCAACGGGCTCGGGCTCGGGCTCAACGACGACCGGAGCAGGCACCTCGGCGGCGGGCATGGGCGAGGCAGCAGGCTCGTCCTCGGCCACGGCGGCCGGGGCCGGGGCCGGGGCGGTCTCCACCTCGTCGGCAGGGGCGGTGACGGCCTCGACGTCCTCGACCTGCTCGGCCGCGTCGGGACCGTGCTCCGCCACGGGAGCCGGGACGGCGTCGTCGCCCGGACCGGCCACAGCCTCGGCCTCGGCCGACTCCGACCCGGCGTCCTCGGCGTCCTCGTGCGCGGCGTCCTCGTGCGCGGCGTCCTCGTGCGCGGCGTCCTCGTGCGCGGCGTCGTCGTGCGCGGCGTCGTCGTGCGCGGCGTCGTCGTGCGAGGCGTCCTCGGACCCGGCGTCGTCGTGCGCGGCGGTGTCCGAACCGTCCTCGGCCCCGGCGTCGCCGCCGTGCAGGGCGTCGTACTCCGCCACCGCGCGGTCGGCGTCGGCCTGGACGTCCGCCAGCTTCTCCAGCAGGGAGCCCAGACCGGCCCGCTCCAGCTCGGCGCGCTGCTGGTGGAGCGAGGCCAGGCGGTGGAGGGTGCCCTCGTCGGCGGCCAGGACGTCGAGGAGCTCGGCGAGTTCGGCGAGCGGCAGGCCCTGCAGTCCGGCGTCGGGGAGGAGCCGGTCCAGTTCCCGCAGGCTCGCCTCCATCCCCTGGACGTGCTGGACCAGTTCGCCGAAGAGGTCGGCGTCGGACGGCGCCGCGGGCGTGGAGCCGGGCGCCTCCTTCTGCCAGTCGGCCCGGACCGCGGCGGCCTCCACCAGCGCGGCGTGCAGGACGGCGCGCCGCACCCAGCGGGACACCGCGAGCCGCTTGGCCTGCTTGACCAGGGAGCGGCGGGGGCCCAGGGCGAGGCCGCCGGTGGCGGTGGCGTCGGCGAGGGCGTCGAGGTCGGCCTCGTACGCCTCGGGCCGCAGGGTGCCGAGCGTGGCCGCGACGCGGACCAGCAGGGCCGCGGCGGCGGTGAGTTCGGCGGCGGTGGCCGGTTCGGCGAGCGGGGTGGCGGCGGCGATGCGCGGCGCGGCGGCGCGCAGCGCGGGCAGGTCGCGGCCGCGGAGCTCGGCGAGCGCGGTGGAGGCGGCGCGGGCCTCCTCGGCGGTGGTGACGGTGCCGGCCGCCGCGGACCACGGGCCGGCGGCGTCGGCGGGGGCGAACCCGCCCTGGGCCGCGTGGCCGCGCAGCAGGTCGCGGATGCCGGAGCGGTCGCCGTCTGCCTCCGCCGGGTCCGGCGCCGGGGCGCCGGGGGCGGGTGCGGAGGTGTGGGAGCGCGGCTCGGGGACGGAGGCGGCGGGGGCTTCTTCGGTGCTGTGGGGCTGTGGCGCAGGCATGTGGGGTCCGGTTCGGGGCGAGGAGGTCGACGGTTCCGGCCGACGCGGTGAGCGACGGGGCCGGCCGGGCTGCTGCCGCGGTTCGGGCGCCATGGGGCGGTTGGTGCTCCGGAGCGGCGATGGACGCCAACAATACGGGTGGGGCGTGAACGCGCGCACGTACCCCGGCGATGTCACACCCGATCGTCCACCGATCGCCCGCCGGTCGCCCGCCTGCCGTCCTCCGGCCGCCGACCGGTCCGGGGACGGCCGCAGCGCGGCCGGGCCCCTCAGCCGGCACCGGGCAGCGGGGCGCCGGCCTCCTCGGCGATGCGCCGCACCAGCCTCGGCAGGGCCGTGCCGATGGGCTCGCGGACGATCTCGGCCGCGAGCGGGTCGTACGGGGTGGGCTCGGCGTTGACGACGACCAGCCGGGCGCCGCTGGCGACCGCGACGTCGACCAGCGAGGCCGCCGGATGGACCTGCAGGGAGGTGCCGACGGCCAGGAAGAGGTCGCAGGCCCGGGCGATCGAGCGGGCCTGTCCCAGCACCTGCGGGTCCAGTCCCTCGCCGAACATCACGGTGGCCGACTTCAGGACGCCGCCGCAGACGAGGCAGGCCGGGTCGTCCTCGCCCGCCGCCACCCGCTCCAGCGCGGCGCCCATGTCGTCGCGGGCGTGGCAGCGGGTGCACTGGGTCCGGTGGGCGGTGCCGTGCAGTTCGAGGACCTTGCGGGCGGGGAGGCCCGCCCGCTGGTGCAGGCCGTCGACGTTCTGGGTGAGCACGCGGACCGGCACGCCGGTGCGCTCCAGGTCGGCGAGGGCGCGGTGGCCGGCGTTGGGCTCGGCCCGCAGGGTCGGCGCGTCGCGGCGGACCCGCCACGCGCGGCGGCGGATCCCGGGATCCCCCATGTAGTACGAGTAGGTGACGAGCTTCTCCGCCTCGGGGTCGCGCCGCCACACGCCGTCGGGGCCGCGGTAGTCGGGGATGCCGGAGTCGGTGGAGATCCCGGCACCGGTGAGGACCGCCACCAGGGGGAGGCGGTGCGCTGCGTCGCCGTCGTCCGGCGCGGTGCGGTGCTGCTCGTCCATACGGCAAGGCTAGGAGGCGCACCTCGCGGAGGGCGAACGGATTGCGGGGCGGCCGCCGGAGGCGGCGGGCGGGTGCGCCGGCCGCCCGGCTCGGCCACCATGGACGGCATGGCAACCCCGATGACCGACAGCGAATGGCGGGCCTTCGTCAGCGAGGGCACCCGCACCGGCAAGCTCGCCACCACCCGGGCCGACGGCCGCCCGCACCTGGCGCCGGTCTGGTTCCTGCTCGACGGCGACGACGTGGTCCTCAACACCGGGAAGGAGACGGTCAAGGGCCGCAACCTCGCCCGGGACGGCCGGGTGTCGCTCTGCGTCGACGACGAGCGGCCGCCCTACTCCTTCGCCGTGCTGGAGGGGCGGGCGGAGCTGAGCGAGGACCTGGCGGAGGTCCGCCGCTGGGCGACGCGGATCGCCGCCCGGTACATGGGGGAGGACCGCGCCGAGGAGTACGGGGCCCGCAACGGCGTGCCGGGGGAACTGCTCGTGCGGATCCGGGTGGAGAAGGCCGTGGCGGTCCGCGACCTCGCCGACTGACGGGGCTCCCCGGCCGGCGCGCGCCTCGCCACGGCGTCCCGCCTGTCCGGTGGGGGCCCGGCGGGCCGCCGTGCGCCGGGCGCGGCTCAGTCCGGGACGCGCGCGTCCGGGGCGGCGGCCTGCCCGGGGAGGGCGGCGCCCGGCTGCGGGGTGAAGCGCACCGGCAGCGCCACCGGTCCGCGCATGATCCCCGACGGGATCCACGCCACCTCGTCGAGGGGGACCGCCGCCTCCAGGCCGGGGAGGCGGCGCAGCAGGGTGCCGAGCGCGACCGCGGCCTCCAGGCGGGCCAGGGGGGCGCCCAGGCAGTAGGGGATCCCGTGGCCGGACGAGAGGTGGCGGGCGGCGTCCCGGGTCAGGTCCAGCGCGCCCGGGTCGGCGGTGCCGGCACCGGACCCGTCCCTGCCCACCGAGGTCAGGGCGACCTGCACGATGTCGCCGCGGCGGATGAGGCACCCGCCCAGCTCGACGTCGTCGGCGGCGAACCGCTGCGGGGTGAGCTCCACCGGGGCGTCGTACCGCAGGAACTCCTCCACCGCGCCCGGCAGCAGCTCCGGCCGCTCGCGCAGCAGGCGCGCCTGGCCGGGGTGGCGCAGCAGCGCCACCAGGGCGTTGCCCAGCAGGTTGACGGTGGTCTCGTGGCCCGCGACCACCAGCAGGACGGCCGTGCCGACGAGTTCGGTGTCGGAGAGCCGCCCGTCTTCCTCGTCCCGCACCGCCACCAGCGCGGAGAGCAGGTCGTCGCCGGGCCGGGCACGCTTGGCGGCGAGCAGGTCGGCCAGGAACCGGCTGAGCGCGGCGGCGCCCTCGCGGGCGGCGGACGACGGGTTGCCGAGCGCCTGCTGCGACCAGGTGCGGAAGCCGTCGCGCTGCTCCTCGGGCACACCGAGGAGTTCGCAGATGACGGTCATCGGCAGGGGGGCGGTGAAGGACGCCACCAGGTCGGCCTCGCCGAGCGGGGCGAAGGCGTCGACGAGCCGGTCGGCGACGTCCCGGACGCGGGGCGCCAGCGCCTCCGCGCGGCGCGGGGTGAACGCCCCGGCGACCAGGCGGCGCAGCCGGGTGTGCTCGGGCGGGTCGGCGGTCAGCATGTTGCCGCCCAGGCCGACGCCGGGCCGGTTCGACAGGTAGCCGGCGGCCTCCAGGGCCGCCTCGGCCGGGGGGGGTGTCCTTGCCGAGGGCCGGGTGGAGCAGCGCCTCGCGGGCGGCGTCGTGGCCGACCACCAGCCACCCCTCCAGGCCGCGGGCGAACCGCACCCGGTGCACGGGGCCGCGAGCCCGCAGGGCGGCTTAGCGGGCGTGGGCGTCGGCCTTGAAGTCCGGGGTGCCGACCAGGGGCGGCTCCGGGTCCGCACCGGGCGCCGGCGCCTGCGCCTGCGCCCGGTGCCCGCCGTCGGCGGCGGACGGGTCCCGGCCGTCACGCCGGCTCCGGCCGTCCTGTCCGTCCCGGCTTCCCCGCACGCCGCCCCCCGGCCGATCGGACGTCAACAGCCTTCCCTCGCAGGACGGTAGCAGCGGGACGCCCGTCGCGGACCCGGCGGACGCGGGGAAACCGCCCGGTGCGCCTGTCGGCGGCGGCCCGGGCACCACGGCGCTCTCCGGGCACGTACCGCCCGGCCGGTCCTCCCGCACCACGCCACGGAAGGCAGCGACAGCGCGATGAAGCACCTCGAGGCGGCGGATCCGGCACGTCCCGGCCCCTACCGCCTGGTCGCACGGCTCGGGGCTGGCGGCATGGGCCGGGTCTACCCGGCACGCAGCCCCGGGGGCCGGACCGTCGCCCGGCACTTCGACCGGGTGGACCTCCTCCCCGACCGCTGACCGGCCGTCCGGGGCGGCGATGGTGCAGTGTTCCTGTCAGATCGGGACGGGATAGGATCGTCCGGCCCCGGGCTGTGGGGCAGCTGACGTTGACGGGGAACCAGCGATGGCAGGGGGACGCGCAGTGGCCAACGGCTACCGGGTCAATACGGACGAACTGGAGGCGGTCGTCACCAGGCTGAGGAACCTGCAGAGGAACCTCGGCGAGACGGCCGGCAAGGCCACGTACAACACCGTGCTCGCGGCGTCGGACGTGGGATGGGACTTCCCCGAGGCGCACGAGCTGCACGGGGCGCACACGCGGATGAAGGCGTCCCTCGAGGAGCTGATCAGGAAGCTCGAGGCGATGATCGACGACTTCGGCGGCAAGACGAAGGCCGTGACGGACTCGTACCGCGAGAGCGAGTACAGCATCCGGACGGCCATGAGCGGCGGCGCGCAGCCCGAGTCCGGATCGAGGCTGGCCTGATGAGCGACAGGGTCGACGTCCCGATGGGCACCACCCGTGCGGGGATCACCAACTTCGAGCACTGGGACCTCATCCCGATCAAGCAGATGGTCGAGAACAGCCGCCCCGAGCGGATGGACGAGGTCGCCGACCACTGGATGAGCGTCAAGCGGGAGCTCGACACGGCCGCCCGGGAGCTCAAGGCCGCCACGGACCACATCGCCGCCCACTGGGAGGGTTCGGCCGCCGACGGCTTCGCCCAGCGCTCGGCCGTCCTCCAGGAGAGCATCAGCAACACCGGCCTCCACGCCGAGAACACCTCCCACGCGCTGAGGCACGCGAGCCGGTCCCTCCAGGCGGCCAAGACCGAGATGGCCTCCATCCACGTGCCCAGCACGTGGGAGAAGGCCAAGGACAAGCTGGGCGACGGCAGCCGGAGCGACACGCAGTTCCGCGCCGACGTCGCCGCCGGCATGGACCGTGACGCGGCGGTGCAGAGGAACTCGGGCAGCCTGTCGCTCCTGGAGGAGCGGCACCAGCAGGCCATCGCGGTGATGGAGCGGCTGGCGCCGCAGTACAAGGCCGCCAGCAACGTGATGGTTCCGCCGGACTCGTCCGGCAAGGGACACCTCAACCCGATCCCGTCGCCGCCGAAGCAAAGGATCAATTCGCCCGGTGACGTCGGCCCCGCCCCGAAAAGTCCTCGCGGTATCGGCGGGGGCACCGAAAGCGGCGATCGCCGGGTAAGCACCCGTCCGACCTATCGCGATCCCGGCTCGGTGGGCGACGGCACACACACCGGCAACGGTGACATCGGCATTCACCAGACCCGCGGGACTCCGCCCGGAGGAGGAACGGCGCCTCCGGGCGGGGACCACCGGATCGACACACAGCCGCCCTCCCACACAGGCATTGACAGCCACGGCGGCGGTTCGACCACACCGGGCACTCAGGTCCCGGGCGGCATCGGCTCCGGGACAGGCGGCGGATCGGGCAGCGGCGGATACGGCGGCGGGTCCGCCGGCGGAGGCGTCGGTTCCGGCAGTGGATACACCGGCGGCGGCCTGCCCGGCGGCGGCTACGGCGGGGCGCGAGGCGGCAGCAGCACGTCGTCGACCGGCGGCCGTACAGGGAGCGGGTACGGAGGCGGTACGACCGCGGGCCGCACAGGGGCAGGCGGTGGCTCCGCCGCCGGGCAGGGCCGTACCGGAACCGGCGCCGGAGGCATGGGCGGCATGTCGGGCATGGGCGGCGGCCGAGCCGGGGCCGGCTCGCGCGGAAGCGGACTGGCGCGACGCGGCGGCGGCATGATCGGCGCAGACGGCAAGCGCGCCGGTGGCGCCTTCACCGAGGGTGGTTCCGGGCTCGGCCGCAACCGCGGCAACGCGTCCGCCAACGGCCGGAACGGTGGTGCGATGCCCGGTGCGGGGGCCGGGGGCCAGCGCAAGAAGGACAAGCGGGGCAGTCGTCCTGACTACCTGGTCGAGGACGAGGACACCTGGACCGGCGGAGACGGCCCGGTGAACCCGCCCGTGATCGAATGAACCGGACTCGCCGCGAGCCCGAGCAGAACGTCGGCAGTGGCCCCGCGCGCACCGCGCGGGGCCACTGGCCTGCACAGGGAAGGAAGCACCGCATGAAGCCCACACGAACACTGCGGGCACTGACCGGAGTACTGCTCGCAGGCGCCGTCGCGCTCGTCGGCGCGCCCGCCGCCCACGCAGACAACATCAGAGACCTTCAGATGCAGTGGCCGTTGAAGGATTTCAATGTCCAGAACATCTGGAGGATCACGACCGGATCCGGGGTGAAGGTCGCTGTTATCGACTCGGGAATCGACGCATCCCACCCGGATCTTACGGGCCAGATCCTTCCTGGGACAGACGCCAGACACGGCGGCGACGGAAGGAAGGACTACGACCCGGAGAAGCACGGGACGAGCATGGCCAGCATCATCGCCGGCCATGGACACGGGTCGAACAACTCCGACGGTGTTGTCGGCCTGGCACCCGGTGTCAAAATCCTGCCGGTTGCAAAGTTCGGCGCTGATGGGACCAACGGTACAGGGCGGGCCATTCATTACGCTGTAGACCACGGCGCTTCAGTCATCAGCATGTCCATCGGTGGTGTCGATGAGCCACCCGATCTTCGAGAAGCAGTGGCGTACGCCCAGCGACACGACGTGGTTCTCATCGCGGCATCGGGCAACGAGGCAAGCAGTCAGGAAAACTTTCCGGCAGCACTGCCTGGGGTTGTGGCCGTCGGAGCGGTGGACAAGGGGCTCAGGGTTTGGCGGGATTCCAATTACGGATCCTATTTGGCCTTGACCGCACCCGGAGTAGACGTGACCTCTGCTACGACAGCAACCGCAAGTGGCTACGGATCAGGGACGGGAACCTCGGACGCAACAGCTTTCGTCTCGGCTGCGGCAGCGCTGATCCGGGCCAAGTATCCCGACCTGACCGCCGGGCAGGTCGTCAACCGGCTCGTCAAGACGGCATATGTGCCTGAGGAGCTCAAGGGACGCAAACTGCCGGACCCCCACTACGGCTACGGCATCATCCGCCCCTACAAGGCCCTGACCGCCGACATCCCGCCCGGTCCTGAGGAGGGCCCGCTCCCCCGGGCCGCAGCGCCGGGCGCCTCGGCCGGCAGCGGCACGACGCCGCAGTCGGGCGCGCCCGCGCCCTCCGGGAACGGGCCCGGCACGGCCGCCGCCCAGGACGACGGCCTGTCCACCGGTGCCCTGGTCGGGATCGCGGCCGGAGGCGTCGCCCTGCTCGTCGTCGTCGTCGTGGTGATCGCCGCCGTGTCCCGCGGCCGGCGTCGGCCCCCGGGCGGCCCTGGCGGGCCGCAGGGCCCGGGCGGCGGTCACCCCGGCACCGCGCCGCCGTACCCGCCGCAGCCCTGGCCCGCCCAGGCGCAGCCGGGCGGCTACCCGCCGCCGCAGCAGCAGTACCCCCTGCCCTACGGACAGCCGCAGCCCGGCAACCCGTACGCGCAGGGCGGGTACGGCCAGCCCCCGCAGCAGCACTGACGTGGCCGATGCGGCCGGCGCCCCTCGCTCTCCGGCCTCCGGACGCACGGGTGCCGCCCGTTGGTCCGGGAGGCTGGTGCGGAACGGCCCGCCCCTGCCCACGGGGGCAGGAGCGGGCCGGCTGGGGTGCACCCCGTCGGTTCCGACTCCGCAAGGGTGCGTCGCAGGCCGCGCCGTGCGCGGGCGGCGGCTACTGGACGAGTGCGCTGAGCGTGGGCAGGTAGCCCGAGGCGTGGCCGTCGACGTTGGGGTGGTAGGAGTCCGACAGCGGGATGGAGGGGCCGTTGAGCCACTGGGTGCCGGAGCACAGCCGGTGTCCGGCGAACCTGCCGTCGACGTCGGCGAAGGTGAAGCCGGCCGCCTGGGCGCGGTCCCGGAGGGTGGAGTTCATGATGAGGCCGACGTCGTCGATGCGCTGGCGGCGGTTGAGGGCGATCCCGCCGAAGCAGCTGCCGGTCTCGTACAGCTGGGGGTAGCTGAGGACGACGACCCGGGCGTAGGGCGCCCTGCTGCGGATCGCCCCGTACAGGCTGTCCAGTCGGCCCGGCAGAGTGTTGCGGATGATGGACTCGGCGTTGTCGAGCTTGCCGAAGCAGTCGGCGTCGCTGCTGGTGCGGCAGGCGGTGACGACGTCGGCGAAGCCGGCGTCGTTGCCGCCCGCGGTGATGGTCACCAGGTCGGTGCCGCTGTTGAGCGGGCCGAGCTGGCCGCTCTGGACGGTCTGGGTGGTGGCCCCGGTGCAGGCGGTGAAGGAGAAGCTCCGGGTGCCGTAGCGGGACGCCCACAGGGCGGGGTAGGACTTCGAGGAGCGCTGGCAGGTGCTGTCCAGGTCGTAGGTCCTGGTGCCGACGCCCGCGCTGTAGGAGTCGCCGAGGGCGACGTAGTCGGTCTGCGTGCTCGCCTGGGCGGTGCCGGCGGCCATCACCCCTCCGCCGAACAGAGTGGCCGCCGCCACCCATACGACGGCCCAGGTGCGGACCAGGGCTCTTCTGTTCGGTCTGGTGCGGTCGTGCGCCATGTTTCACCTCACTGTGGGAACCGGGCGGCAGGCAGCCCCGCACGGATCGCGTGCGGTGCTCCTGGCCTGTGCGAATGCGGCTCCGTGCCGACGGCTGCCGTACGGATCCGATGGGGCCGGACCGGCAGGCCGTGACACGTGGACACAGGATTGCGTGCGTAACTCAGGTCACAACTGTCTCGTTGTGACTTTTTTTGATCGACCATGTCGAAGTTGTCATGACGCTCACAAAAGTCCGCCGGCACCGGGCGTCCGGTGCGGCGCGTCCGAGCCGGGGGTCCGGCGTCCGCACCCCCGCCCGTCTCCGGTCGGCGGACCCGGCCCGGTGCCGCCCGGCAGCACTCCTCCACGTCGTCCTCGGACCGGTCCGCGCGAGGGGGAGAGGGCGCGGGGTCCGTTGTGACGGGTGCCCTGGTGTGCGGTGACGGGCATGGGGGATGATCTTCGGAATCCCAGACCGGAGGACCCCGCCCCATGACCGCCGTCGAAGAGTCCGGCCAGCAGCCCGCGGACGTGGCCGCGCGTGCCCGTCTCGCCGCAGACCTCAGGTCGGCGTACGAGGACGGTGCGCGGGTGAAGGACCTCGCGGTGGCGTCGCACCGGGCGCAGAGCGAGGTGCGGCGGCTGCTGCGGGAGGCCGGGGTGGTGCTGGGCGGGGCGCCGCGGCGGCGTCCGGGGCGGGTGCGGGCAGCCGCGCCGCCGACCGGGAAGACGTCCGGGGAGGCGGCCGGGGGCGGCCGGGCCGGTGCTGCCGGGGCGGGGGCCGCGGTGTCCGGAGGGTCCGTGCCGGGGCGGTCCGCGACGGTGGAGCGGCAGCGTCTGCGGGCGCGGGTGGTCCGGGTGGGCGCGGACACGTCCTTCGTCGTGCTGCCGGAGTGGCGGCCCGCGATCGCGGTCCCGGTGGCGACGACGGTCCTGCTGGCCGCCACCGGACTGCCGCGCGAGGGGCTGCGCGGTGCGGAGCTGTCGGCCGTGGTGGACCCCGGCGCCGTGCACGACCGGGACCTCGCGCCGGAGGGCTGGCGCCCGGACGGGAGCGCGTCGGGGCAGGCCGGGCCGGCCGGGCCGACGGATTCGGCGGCGCACGACGTGACCGGTACGGGCGCCGACGGCACGGAGGCCGCCGGGGCGGAGTGCGCGGAAGCCGGGACCGGGTGAGACGGCCGGGGCCTACGCTGGCCGGGTGACCGCTCCGGTGATCCTGCTGCCCTGCGACCCCCTCGCGCCGCGCCGTACGGACGGACACTTCGCCGGCGAGGCGGAGGTGGTCCGTGAACTGGGCGGCGACACCGCGCTCGTGGACCACGACGCGCTGCTGGCCGGTGACGCGGAGGCGGCGGTGCGCCGGGTGCCGCGCGGACCGTCCGCCGCCTGGTACCGGGGCTGGATGGTCCCGTCGGCGGCCTACGCGGCCCTGGCCCGGGCCCTGGCGGCGCGGGGCTGCACGCTGCTGACGACGCCCGCCGGGTACACGGCCGCGCACGAACTCCCCGGCTGGTACGGGGCGTTCGAGGGGGCCACGCCGCAGAGCACCTGGCTGCCGGGTGCGGCGGTGCCGCCGCCGCACGAGCTGGCCGCCGCGGCCCGCCGGCTGGGCGGTACGGGACCGGCGGTCGTGAAGGACTTCGTGAAGTCCCGCAAGGACGAATGGGAGGAGGCCTGCTTCGTCCCGGACCTGGCGGACACGGCCGCGCTGCACCGGGTGGTGTCCCGGTTCGTCGAGCTGCAGGGGGAGTTCCTGACCGGGGGTGTAGTGCTGCGCCGCTTCGAGCGGTACCGGCTGCGCGGGGGCCGGGCCGAGGAGTGGCGGGTGTGGTGGGTGGACGGGGAGGCCGCCCTGGTGACGCCGCATCCGGACGCGGCCGTCCTCGCCGGGGGCACACCGGCGGCCGATCCCGACCTGGGGGCGGTGCGCCCGCTGGTGCACGCGCTGGGGTGCCGGTTCGTGACGACCGACCTGGCGGTCCGGGAGGACGACGGGCGCCTGCAGGTGGTGGAGGTCGGCGACGGGCAGGTCAGCGACCTGCCGCAGGGCGCGGACCCCGCGCCGCTGCTGGCGGCGCTGGTCTCCTGCTGAGGACGGCGGGCCGGCCGACGGCCCGGGCCGGGAGACCGGGAGACCGGGAGACCGGGAGACCGGATGGCGGTCGCCCCCGGCGCGCGGCACGACGGGGGCGCCCCCTGGTACGGAGGCGGCCGCTCCGCTGCGGCGGCAGCGGAGCGGCCGCGGCCCGGCACCGGGGAGCCGGTGCGCCGTGCGGCCCGGCTGCCCGGCCGTTCGGCTGCCCGGCCGTTCGGCTGCTCGGGCTGCCCGGGGTCAGGCGCAGCGGTGGTTGGCGTTGATGCAGCCCACCACCGCGCGCATCAGGCGGTCGGACATCACGTTGACGAAGTCCCCGTGGTCGGTGACCGCCTTGTGGAGCTGCTCCGGGAAGGTGTCGAGCGCGAAGACCTGGCCGCGCGGGACGTTGTAGGAGAGGACCATCCGCAGCTGCGGCACCGGCTTGAGGCCGGCCGCGCAGCGTCCCGTGCGCGGGTCGGGGAAGGCCACGTGGGTGCGGTGGTTCGCGCTGTCGGTGTTCTTCCCGTCCCAGCAGCTGGGGAAGTCCAGGACCCGGATCGTGCGGCGGCCGCCGGGGCACACGGGGTACGTGTCGGAGAGGCGGCGGTCGGTGAAGCCGCTGCAGGTCCACTGCGCCCTGGCGTTGGCCGTGCCGTTGGTGACCGCCTTGGCGTCGCCGGTGATGACGCGCATGAAACGGGGCATCGGGACGACCTTGGCGACGGGGTTGCCGCGGAACTGCAGGCTCACCGCGGCGGGCTTGAGGATCTGGCCGACGTTCTGGTCCTGTCCGCCGCCGGGCGCGTTGGCGTCGGCCTCCTGCACGTTGTTGCGCAGCCGCAGGACCGGCCAGAAGTAGGCGGAGCGGTCGTTGCGGACGCAGGTGGTGCCGGCGGCCGCGAGGGTCTGGTCGTTGGAGAAGCCGTCGCTGGTCTTGTTGCCGACGTAGTCGTGCATGTGGTGGGCGCCGTTGGAGACGCCCGGGGCGACGATGAAGTTGTCGGGGTTGTTGTGGTCGCTCACGCCGCAGCGGGAGAAGAAGACGCCGCGTGATCCGCCGCGGCGGGTGCGGGGCTCCCTGACGTTGGGCCCGACCCTGGTGATGTCGGTGAAGTCGCGCCGGGAGAGCGGGGAGGCGTTCTGTGCGCCGCCGCCGTTCTGGCCGTTCTGGCCGTTCTGGGCCTGTCCGCTCGGCGCCTGGCCGCCCTGGGCCTGGCCCTCCTGGCCGACCTGGCTGCTCTGGTTCTGGACGCCCGTGGCGGAGGGGGCCGGGGAGGCGGCTGCCACGGGCGTTCCGGAGCCGTAGCGCCAGGTGTGGGCGAGGGCGGTCTGGTTGACCACGGCGAGGCCGCCGCCGGCCACGGCCAGGCCGACGGCGAGGGCGGTCCAGGTGCGGCGGGTGCGGCGGAACCGGTGCGCGCTGCGCGGGGCCGGCGTCTGCGGGTCGGAGGTCCCGAACATCGTCGAAGCACTCTCCCTTTCAACGGTGGGTGGCGGTGGGAGGAGGGCGGCCGCTGGCGGGTGGCCGGTGGCGAGGGGCGGGTCGGCAGGCCGTGGCCGGCGGGTCGGGGCGGGGTCAGTAGCCGCCGGTGGAGCCCGTCGTGGTGCCGGTGGAGGTGCCGGTGACGTCCTGGACGCCCTGTCCGCTCTGGACGCCCTGTCCGCTCTGGACGCCCTGCCCGCTCTGGACGCCGGTGCCGACCTGGCCCGGCTGGCCGGGCTGGCCGGGCTGCCCGGGCTGCCCGACCTGGCCGGACTGCTGCTGGGTGGTGCCCTGGACCGTGCCGGCGGCGGGGACGCCCGCTGCGCCGCTGCTGGCGGCCCAGGCGTTGGCGAGCTGGGTGACGGGGAGTGCCTGGCCCACGGCCACGCCGGGCGGCAGCGGGGCCGGCGGCGCGGGCGGCTGCGTGGCGGCCGCGGCGATGGAGTCGAAGTCGACGACGCCGGTCCTCTCCAGCACGGTGATGTGGTCCAGCACGGTGTTGTTGGCGCTGTCGGCGAGCTGGCGGACCAGGGTGTTGCGGGTGCTGTTCCGGATCTTGGCGATGGCCCCGAAGATGATCCCGTGCTGGGTGCGCAGCAGCTGGGCGAAGGTACGGTCGAAGGCCGGGCCCTGCGCGGCCTGCTCCTGCTGGAGGAAGCCCTGCTGCTGGTCGGAGGGCTGGTTGGGGAGGCCCATCCCGAGCTGCGCCGCGATCTTGAGGGTCTGGGCGTCGAGCTTCTTGTGGCCGTCGATCAGGTGCTGGGCGGCGACGTGCACGGACGGGTTGGTGGTGTGCGTCTGCGCCATCATGCCGCTGGGCAGCTCCCAGAGCCCGGCCAGCCGGACCTTGGTGACGAAGGTCCGCTCGTCCGGGGTGAGCGGGCCGAAGGCGGTCTGGACGGTG
Source organism: Streptomyces sp. NPDC001380 (assembly GCF_042895785.1). Classification (NCBI taxonomy): domain Bacteria; kingdom Bacillati; phylum Actinomycetota; class Actinomycetes; order Kitasatosporales; family Streptomycetaceae; genus Streptomyces; species Streptomyces sp. NPDC001380. The sequence goes on from NZ_JBIAWP010000011.1 coordinate 130,058, forward strand.
CCCGCGGGCAGGCTGTCCGAGGCGACGGCCTGCGCGGCCGGGGTGCTGCCGCCGCCCTGCTTGTACACCCACAGGGGCACGACCACCGCGACGAGGCCGACGGCCAGCATCCGCAGCAGCCGTGACTGTCCGGGGCCGCCGCGGGACGGCCTTCGGTCGTCCGTCGGCGGTCGGTTGGGCGTACGCATACGCATCAGGCCTCCTCGGTGGCGGCGGGAGCCTGCGGGAAGAGCAGGGCTGCCGGCTACTGGCGGACGGTGCACCGCGCGGGTGCCGTGTCGGTCGCCTCTCGTACGCCCCGGCGCGCGGTTCGGTTCAGGGGCGCGCCGGGCGGGTTCCGAGGAGGGGACGGGAAGGCCGGAGGGAGGGCGGGCGGGCGGAGGCGGAGGGGGCCCGGGGAGGGGACGTGGAGGGGGGGCGCGGCCCGTCCGGCAGGCGGAGCGGCGGCTCGTGCGCGTCCGGCCGCGCCCGGCCCCCGGAGGGGTCGGACGCGGCCGGACGGGGTCATCGTGCGGGGCGGGGTCGTCGTGCGGGGCGGGGGGCGGATCAGCGCACGGGGGCGGGCAGCCGGCGGGCGTCGGCCTCGTCCTCCTCGCCCGTGAAGGCCCGCCAGAGCCGGGCGTAGGTGCCGTCGGCGGCCAGCAGGGCGTCGTGGGTGCCGTCCTCGACGACGCGGCCGCGGTCGAGGACGACCACCCGGTCGGCGCGGGCGGCGGTGGTCAGGCGGTGGGCGATGACCAGGGTGGTGCGGCGCCCGGCGAGGCGGTCCGCGGCGCGGTTGACGGCGGCCTCGGTGGCGAGGTCGAGGGCGGCGGTCGCCTCGTCGAGGAGCAGGATGTCGGGGTCGACGAGTTCGGCGCGCGCCAGCGCGAGGAGCTGGCGCTGGCCCGCGGAGAGGTTGCGGCCGCGCTCGGAGATGCGGTGCAGGTACCCGCCGGGGAGGCGGGCGACCATCTCGTGGGCGCCGACGGCGCGGGCCGCCGCCTCGACCTCGGCGTCAGAGGCGTCCGGGCGGCCGTAGGCGATGGCGTCGCGGACGGTCCCGGCGAAGAGGTGGGCCTCCTGCGGGACGACGCCGAGCCGCTGCCGGTAGCCGGCGAGGTCGTAGTGCCGCACGTCGGTGCCGTCGACGCGGACGGCGCCGCCGGTCGCGTCGTAGAACCGGGCGACCAGCTTGACCAGGGTGGACTTGCCGGCGCCGGTCTCGCCGACCAGGGCGACGGTCTGCCCGGCGGGGATGCGCAGCGAGATGCCGGTGAGCGCCTCGGGCTTGCGCCCGCCGCGGCCCGGACCGCCCGCGCCCGCGCCGTTCGCCGTGGCCGGCCCGTCCACGGTGCCGCCGCCGCCGTCGTAGGCGAAGTGGACGTCGTCGAGGTGGACCTCGCCGCGCAGCCCGGTGACCGGGAGCGGGGCGGCGGCCGGCGGGGTGCTGGTGGGGGTGCGCAGCAGGTCGCGGATGCGGGCGAGTCCGACGGCGGCCTGCTGGTAGCCGTCGAAGACCTGGGAGAGCTGCTGCACCGGGGAGAAGAACAGGTCGATGTAGAGGAGGTAGGCGACCAGGGCGCCGGTGGTGAGGGTGCCGGCGTCGACCCGCCGGGCGCCCTCGATGAGGACGAGGGCGGCGGCCGTGCTGGAGAGGAACTGGACGAAGGGGAAGTACAGCGCGATGTAGAGCTGGGCCCGGATGCGGACCGTGCGGTACTCGTCGCTGCGGGCGGTGAAGCGGTCGGCGTTGACGTCCTCGCGGCGGAACGCCTGGACGATCCGCAGGCCGGCGGTGTTCTCCTGCAGGTCGGCGTTGACCGTGGAGACCTTCTCGCGGGCCAGGGTGTACTGCGCCGAGGACTTGCGGCGGAAGACGAGGGTGGCGCCGACGAGGAAGGGCAGCACGGCGAAGACCACGAGGGCGAGCCCCGCGTCGATGACGAGCAGGGCGGCGAAGATCCCGAAGAAGGTCAGCAGGCTGACCACGGCGGTGACGACACCGGTCTGCAGGAAGGTGGAGAGGGCGTCGACGTCGGTGGTCATCCGGGTCATGATCCGGCCGGCGAGCTCGCGCTCGTAGTAGTCCAGGCCGAGCCGCTGGAGGTGGGCGAAGATCTTGACGCGCAGGACGTACAGGACGCGCTCGCCGGTGCGCCCGCTCAGCCGGGTCTCGGCGGTCTGCACCAGCCAGTCGAGGAGCACGACGGCGAGGGCGGCCAGGGAGGCCGCCGCGACGCCGCCGACCGCGGCCTTGCTGACGCCGTCGTCGATGCCGTGGCGGATCAGGACGGGCAGGGCGAGGCCGGCCGCCGCGTCCACCGCGACGAGCAGCAGGGCGGCGGCGAGGGGGCGGCGGAAGGGGCTGAGCAGGCGGCGCAGCGTGAAGTCGGGGTCGGCGGCGCGGGCCTCCCCGGCCGGCAGGTCGGGGGTGTCGGCGGCGGGCGGGAGGGCGGCGACCTTGGCGAGCAGGTCGGGGGTGGCGGGCAGCGAGCCGAGGTTGCGGGAGACGGGGCCGCCGGAGCCGGCCGCCGCCATGGCGCGGGCGGCGGTGGCGGCGGGGTCGTCGTCGCCGTCGGTGTCGGGGTACCGCTCGCGGTCCCACAGGGCGGGGGTGACCGTGCCGCGGGGGACGCGGCCGTCGGGGGACGCGGCGCCGGGGGCGTGGCCGTCCGGGACGTGGCCGTCGGGGGACGGGGCGTGGCCGTCCGGGGCCGTGACGCCGTCCGGGGCCGTGACGCCGTCCGGGGCGTGGCCGTCGGCCGCGGCGGGGGTGCCGGCGGCCGGGTCGGCGGTGCGGACGTCGGCGGCCATGGCGTCCGGGTCGGTGAGCAGCGTCCGGTACAGGGCGCAGCGCTCCTGCAGCTCCTCGTGGGTGCCGAGGTCCACCAGGCGGCCGCGTTCCAGGACGGCGATGCGGTCGGCGAGCTGCAGCGTGGAGCGGCGGTGGGCGATGAGGAGGGTGGTGCGGCCGCGCATGACGCTGCGCAGGGCGTCGTGGATCTCGGCCTCGATCCGCGCGTCGACGGCGGAGGTGGCGTCGTCCAGGAGCAGGATGCGGGGGTCGGTGAGGATGGCGCGGGCCAGGGCGATGCGCTGGCGCTGGCCGCCGGAGAGGGTGAGGCCCTGCTCGCCGACGACGGTGTCGTACCCGTCGGGCAGCGCGGCGATGAAGCCGTCGGCCTGGGCGGCGCGGGCAGCGGCCTCGACCTCGGCGTCGGTGGCGTCGGGGCGCCCGTAGGTGATGTTGGTGCGGACGGTCTCGGAGAACAGGAAGCTGTCCTCGGGGACGATGCCGACGGCCGCGCGCAGGGAGTCCAGGGTGAGGTCGCGGACGTCGTGGCCGTGGACGCGGACGGTTCCGGCGGTGGCGTCGTAGAAGCGGGGCACCAGCATGCCGACGGTGGACTTGCCGGAGCCGGAGGCGCCGACCAGGGCGACGGTCTCGCCTGGGGCGAGGCGGAGGGTGAGGTCCCGGACGACCGGCTCCGGCGCGTCGCCGCCCCCGGCCGGGGTGCCGGTGCCGGTGTAGGCGAAGGTGACGTGGTCGAAGGCGAGGGCGGGGGTGCCGTCGTCGGCGTCGGCGTCGGCCTCGGCGGGGGTGAGGACGTGGGCGCCGGGCCGCTCGGTGACCACGGGCCGCTCGTCGACGAGCTGGAGGACGCGCTCCACGCCGGCCCTGGCCTGCTGGCCCACGGTGAGGAGCATGGTGAGCATCCGCACGGGGCCGGTCATCTGGGCGATGTAGGAGGAGAAGGCGACGAAGGTGCCGAGGGTGACCTGGCCGCGCACGGCCAGCCAGCCGCCGAGGGCCAGCACGGCGACCTGGCCGAGGGCGGGGACGGCCTGCATGGCCGGGCCGTAGCGGCTGTTGAGCCGGACGGCGCGGAGCCGGGAGGCGAACAGGCGGCGGGAGGCGCGCTCCAGGCGGCCGAGCTCCTGCTCCTCCTGGCCGAACCCCTTGACGACGCGGACGCCGGTGACGGCCCCGTCCACCACGCCGGCGACGGCGGCGGCCTGCTGCTGGGCGGCCCAGGTGGCCGGGAACAGCCGCTTGCGGCTGAGCTGGGCGAACCACCACAGGGCGGGGCCCATGACCAGGGCGACCACGGTGAGCAGCGGGGAGAGCCACAGCATGACGGCGACCGACATGAGGAAGAGCAGGAGGTTGCCCGTCATCATCGGCAGCATCGACAGCAGGCCGTTGATCAGCTGGAGGTCGGAGGTGGCGCGGCCGACGACCTGGCCGGTGTCCAGCTGGTCCTGGCGGACGCCGTCGAGGCGGGTGAGGGAGCGGAAGAGGTCGGTGCGCAGGTCGTGCTGGACGTCGAGCGCGAGCTGCCCGCCGTAGTAGCGGCGGACCCAGGTGAGGCCGAAGACGGCGAAGGCGGCGAGGACGAGCAGGGCCGCCCAGGGGGTGAGGGGGCGGGTGTGGGCGGTGACGACGTCGTCGATGATGAGCCGGGTGATCAGCGGGACGACGGCGGTGACGGCCATGCCGGCGAGTGAGGCGCCGAAGGAGAGCAGCACGTTGCGCCGGTAGGGGCGGCAGTAACCGGTCAGGCGGCGCAGCCAGCCGGGGGCGGGCTGTTCTCCGGCGGAGTCATGAGCCTCATACATATTTAGAGATACTAATCATCTGTCCGGGGAGCGTCCACCGGCGCCCAGCCGTACAGGCGGTCGACGCGGAGGCGCACCACCAGCCGCCGGTCGGCCACCATCGCGGCGCGGTACTCCTCCCAGTCGGGGTGCTCGCCCTGGATGAGCCGGTACACCTCGACCAGCTCGTCCACGACCGCGTCGTGCGGGTCGGCGGCGACCGGGGTCAGCTCGGCGGTGCCCTCGGCGACGGCATACGCGCCGAAGTCGGGGGTGGTGGCGTAGAGGCTCGCCCGCGGGTCGCGGCGCAGGTTGGCCGTCTTGGCCCGGCCGTCGGTGGTGGAGAAACGGACGGTGCGCGAGGCCGGGTCCCAGGTGCAGCTGACGTTGGAGAGCTGCGGTCGGCCGTCGCGCTTGAGGGTGGCCAGGGCCGCGGTGCGGGCGGAGCCCAGGAGGGCTTCGAGGGCGGGCGGGAGGTGCTCTGCCATGCGCTTCCACCTCGGGCGGGGTGCGGACGGGGGTGCGGGTACCGCTCCAGCATCCCTCTCCGCCGCCGGGCGGCGCACCCGTCCGCCGACGGGTGCGCCGCCCGGCGGTGGTCCTGCGCCCGCCGGTCCGGGCCCGGCCGGGGCCGGGCCCGGACCGGCGGGCGCCGCGGGGTCAGCCGAGGGTGGTGACGTCCTTCGCCGCCGGCGCCTGGGCGGCGACGGGCCGGTCGAAGCCGCCGAAGCGGACGGTGCCGTCGTCGCCGCCGCCCGTGGGCACCAGCTGGAGCACCCAGGGCCTGCCCTCCGTCGCGACGTACGCGGTCTCGGTCGCCCTGCCGTCCCTCCCGCTCAGGACGACGGCGGCCCTGCCGCCGACGGCGGTGCGGGCGCCCTTCCCCATGCCGGCGGTGTCCTCGTCGAACCCGCCGAGGAGGTCGCGGAGGTCGCGGAGGTCGCACATGGACGCCATGTCCTTGCAGTCGGAGTCGGTGCCCCGGATCCTGGCCCAGCGGCCGTGGAGGCAGCGGGCGGCCGCCGCGCCGTCCTTCCCCTGCGACCTCCAGAAGGCCTCGTCGCACCCGAGGTGGACGGTCCGGCCGGCCTCGACCGGCTCGGCGCCGCCCTTGCCCGGGTCCAGCGTGCCGGCGCAGTCGCCCCTGGTGTCCATGCGCATGGGGAACCCGGGGACGTCCCCGCCGGGCGCGCCCTTCATGTCCACGGTGACGGAGCGGAGGGACGTCATGGCGGCCGAGGCCCTGGCGGCCATCTGCTGCGCGCCCGGGTCGGCGAGGCCCGTGGGGGACGGCGCGGGGGAGGCCGCGGCGGGCGCCCCGGAGGCGCTCCCGCCGCCCGCGCCGCCCGGGCCGCCCGGGCCGCAGGCGGTGAGCGCGACGGCGGCACCGCAGGCGGCGGCCAGGAGGAGGGTGCTGCGGGTGCGGCGGCCCATGGTGGTTCTCCTGCGAGGACGGTGGAGGCGGCGGGGGCGAAGCCATCAGGGCATGTCTTGTTAACGGAGTCAACGTAGTAAATTCCTCTAGAAGTTTTACACGCCGTGAACACGCGGGGTCGCTATGATCGCGGCGACCGCAGGTGACAGGGGGACACGTGCCGGACAGGACCGAGGTGACCGCGGGCGGCATCGCCCGCCTCGCCGGCGTGGGGCGGGCCGCCGTGAGCAACTGGCGGCGCCGGCACGCGGACTTCCCCCGCCCGGTGGGCGGCACGGACACCAGCCCGGCCTTCGACGCCGCCGAGGTCGAGGCGTGGCTCCTGCGCCGCGGCAAGCTCACCAGCATCCCCCTGCGCGAGCAGGTGGGCCAGCTGCTCCTGGCCGACCCGGCCGGCGCCGCGGCCGCCCTCGCCCGCGCCGGGGCCGTCCTGCTGCTGGCGCAGGAGCGGCCCGGGGAGTGGAGCGGCCCGGCGGCGGTGCGCGACGGGCTCGGACCGGCCGTCGCGGAGGTGCTGGCCGAGCGGCTGGGCCCGGGCCACCCGGTGCCCGTCGACGGGTACGCCGAGCGGCTGCCGCTGCTGCGGGGCGCGGCCTCGCTGGCGGACGAGCTGGGCCCCCGCCAGGCGTACGAGTTCCTGCTGGGCCGGCTGCCGGACACCGGGCCCCGGGCCGGCGCCGCGACTCCCGCCGGCACGGCGGAGCTGATGGCCGCGCTGGCCGGGCCCGCCGCCGCCGTCCTGGACCCGGCGGCCGGCACCGGCGCCCTGCTGCGCGCGGCAGGCGCGCCGGACGCCGTGTACGCGCAGGAGTCGGACCCGCAGGCGGCGGCCCTCACCGCCCTGCGGCTGGCCCTGCACGGGCCCGGACGGGTCCGGGTGCACGTCGGCGACAGCCTGCGCCACGACGCCTTCCCCGGCCTGGCGGCCGACGCGGCGCTGTGCCATCCGCCGTTCAACGAGCGCGCCTGGGGCCACGAGGAGCTGGCCTACGACCCTCGCTGGGAGTACGGGCTGCCCGCGCGGGCCGAGTCCGAACTGGCCTGGGTGCAGCACGCCCTCGCCCGGCTGCGGGACGGCGGGGTCGCGGTGCTGCTGCTGCCCCCCGCGGTCGCCTCCCGCAGGTCGGGGCGGCGGATCCGCGCCGACCTGCTGCGCCGGGGTGTGCTGCGGGCCGTGGTCGCGCTGCCCGCGGGGGCCGCGCCGCCGCACGCGATCCCGCTCCACCTGTGGGTGCTGCGGCGGCCCTCGGTGGGCGCGGCCGCCGACCCGCGGCTGCTGGTCGTCGACGCCGGCGCCCTGCCCGCCGGGGACGGCGGGCGGCAGCCGTGGCAGGCGGTGCGGTCGGCGGTTCTCGACGCCTGGGACGCGTTCGAGGCCGGCGGCGCCGGGGCCGAGCGGCCCGGGGTCAGCCGGGTCCTGCCCGTGATCGGCCTGCTGGACGACGACGTCGACCTGGCACCGGCCCGGCACCTGCCGCCGCCGCGGGACGGCGGGGCCGACGGACTGGCCGGGGTCCGCGACCGGCTCACGGCGGCCCTGCTGCGCACCTCCGAACTGGCCCCGCAGGCACCCCCCGCCGGGCCGGCGCGGTGGCCGGTGACCACCGTCGGGCAGCTCGCCCGGGACGGGGCGCTGGTGATGCGGGCCGGGGGCGGCGGCACGGCCCCCGGCGGGGGCGGGCCGCGGGTGCTGACCGAGCACGACGTCGTGGCGGGCACCGCCCCCAGCGGGACGCTGCCCGACGGCCCGGCCGAGGAGCCGGTCCTCGTGCGGGAGGGCGACGTGGTGGTGCCGGTGCTCGGCCGGGGCGGGGTGGCGCGGGTCGCCGACGCGGCCCTGGACGGCGCGGCCCTGGGGCGCGGCGTCCACCTGCTGCGGTGCGACCCGGAGGCGCTGGACCCCTGGTTCGTCGCCGGGTTCCTGCGCGGCAGCGCCAACACCAGGCAGGCCAGCAGCTACACCACGGCCGCGACCCGACTGGACGTGCGGCGGCTGCAGCTTCCCCGGCTCCCGCTCGGGGAGCAGCGCCGCTACAGTGAGCGCTTCCGGACCCTGGCCGCCTTCGAGGCCGCCCTGCGGCTCGCGGGCGAGCTGGGCGGGCAGCTCGTCCGGGGGCTGTACGACGGGCTGGCGGACGGCAGCGTCCGCCCGGACTGAGCACCGCCGGACCGGGCACCACCGCCGGACCGGGCACCACCGGACCGGGCACCGCCACCGCCGGGCGGCGCCCGCCCGGACCCGCCGCACACGTCACCACCGCACACGCCACCGCCGCGTGCGCCGCCGACCAGCAGGAGCAGTCATGTCCTTCGGTCCCCCTCCCCCGCCCCCGTGGGCGGAGCGGCCCCGGAGCCGCGCGGCGGCGGTGGCGGCGGTGGTCCTGCGGGTGCTGCTCGCGGCGGTGCCGGTGGCGTCGGTCGGCATCCTGGCGTGGGTCCCCCTGCTGCGGCTGGCCCTCGTGCGGCAGCGCGCGGCGGACTGGTGGGCGTTCTCGGCGGTCGCGGCGGCCTCCACCGGCGCGTTCGTGCTCGCGGGGTACACCCAGGACGAGAACGACTGGCAGACCAACACCGGCGTGGCGCTGCTGCTCCTGCTCGGCGCGGGTTCGGCGGCGTGGTTCCTGTACGCCGACACCCGGCCGAGGCGGTCGCCCACGGGCGGCGCCTGGACGCACCCGGGCTACGCCCCGTACCCGCCGGCCGGGCCGTACACCCCCGGGGGCGCGTACGGCGGCCCGTACACCCCGGGCGCCCCGTACGCACCGGACGCGCCGGGCGCTGCCCGCACCGGGCCGGCGCCGGCGCCGGCCTCGCCGCCGGCCACCTCGCCGCCGCCGGGTTCGCCGCTGCCGGGTTCGCCGTTCGCGGACGCGACGCCGCCCCCGCCCGCGGTACCGCCGCAGGGCGGCCGGATCGACCGGGTGCGGGCCGAGCTGGACGAGCTGAGCGCCTACCTGCGCGAGCAGGAGGGGCGTTGAGCGCACGGGTCGTGGCGGGCCGCTACGAGCTGGCGACGGTGGTCGGACAGGGCGGCATGGGCCAGGTCTGGACCGCCTACGACCGGACGCTGGACCGGCGGGTCGCCGTCAAGCTGGTCCGCGCCGACCGGGTGGCAGCAGGCGGCGAGGACGCGGAGGAGCTGCGCCTGCGCTTCGCCCGCGAGTGCCGGGTCACCGCCCGGGTCGACCACCCCGGCCTGGTCACCGTGCACGACGCGGGCAGCGACGGCGACGAGCTCTTCCTGGTGATGCAGTACGTGGAGGGCGCGGACCTCGCCGACCACCTCGCCGAGCACGACCCCTACCCCTGGCCGTGGGCGGTCGCCGTGGGGGCGCAGCTGTGCTCGGTCCTGGCGGCGGTGCACGCGGTGCCGGTCGTCCACCGCGACCTGAAGCCGCGCAACGTGATGGTGCGGCCCGACGGCACGCTCACCGTCCTCGACCTCGGCGTCGCCTCCGTCCTGGAGGCCGACGGGACCCGGCTGACCCGGACCGGGGCGCCCGTCGGCAGCCCCGCGTACATGGCGCCCGAGCAGGCCATGGGCGGCGCGGTGGGGCCGCGCACCGACCTGTACGCGCTGGGCGTGCTGCTGCACGAACTGCTCAGCGGCACCGTGCCGTTCGCCGGTTCGACCGCGCTGGGGGTGCTCCACCGGCACCTGTACGAACCGCCCGTGCCGCTGCGGGAGGTGCGGCCGGAGGTGCCCGGGCCGCTGGAGGCGCTGGTGCTGCGGCTGCTCGCGAAGGACCCGGGGGACCGGCCGGCGGACGCCTGGGAGGTGTACGGGGCGCTGGCCGGACTGCTCCCGGCGCCCGGCGGGGCCGCCGGGCGCGGGGGGAGCGGGCCGATGGACCCGACCCGGCCGTTCCTGCGCCCGCACGCGCCGTGGCCGGACCGGCCGGGGACCGCGGCGCCGTCGGGCGCCGGCGCGGCGGCCCCGGGCGGTCCGGCGGCCCCGCGAGCGGCGGGGGCCGTCCCGGGGGGCGGCGGCGCCGTCGGCGCGACGGGGGGCCCGCCGGGCGCCGGGGGTGTGGCGGAGGCGGTCGACGAGGTGCGGCGGCTGCTGGACGCCGGGCGGATCACCCAGGCGGTGGGCGTCCTCGGCGACCTCGTCCCCGCCGCGGCGGCACAACACGGCGAGCGGTCGCCGGTGGTGCACCTGCTGCGCAAGCAGTACGCGGCCACCCTGCTGGAGGACGGCCGGTACCGGCAGGCGCTCCCGGAGCTGCGGCTCCTCGCCCGGGAGCGCGCCGAGGCGTACGGGCCCGCGGACCCGCAGGTGCTGCGGTTCCGCTACGAGGCGGCGCAGTGCGTGGAGCAGCTGGGGGACCCGGTGGCCGCCCTCGCCGAGTACCGGGCGCTGCTGCCGTGGGCGGAGCGGGCGGCGGGCGGCGACCCCGACCTGCCGCTGGACGTCCGGCGCCGGGCGGGAGGCCTGCTGCTGTCCACCGGGGACCGGGCGGCGGCACGGGAGGTGCTGACCGGGCTGCTGGCCGACCTGGAGCGGCGCCACGGGCCGCACCACCCGGCGGCGGCAGAGGTCCGCGGCATGCTGGACTGGCTCGGCAGGGTGGCGGGCTGAGGCAGCCCCGGCACAATGGCCGCATGTCGACTGACGCGGAAGCAGCGGAAGCAGCAGACGTGACCACCGGGGGCGCACCCGGGCGCGCCCCCTCCCGGGCCGGGCTCCTGGCCCACCTGACGGCGTCCCGGATCGCCGGCGAGGTGGCGACGACCAGGGAGAACAATCTCGACCACTACCGCGCGCTCGCCGAGGGCGACCGGTACTACTGGCTGGGCCTGGAGCTGGGCGACCGGTGGGCGGACGAGTCCGCGGTGCTGGCCGTGATGGCGGAGCGCTGCGGCGTGGTGGCCGACCCGGGGCACGTGCGCGGGCAGGACACCATCGGCGCCGAGCTGTGCGCGGACGCCCTGGAGCGGATGGCGGCGGTGCTGCGGGAGGCCGTGGGGCGGCGGGCCCGGGTGCTGTTCGCGACCGGGCACCCGGGCGGCGTCCTCGCGGTCCACCGGGAACTGGCCCGGGCGCTCGCCGGGGCGGGGTGCACCGTGGTGGTGCCGCGGGACCTGCCGCTGCCGCCGGACGGCGCGGGCGATGCGGGCGGCACGGACGGTGCGGACGGTGCGGACGGTACGGGCGGCCGGCGCCGGCGGGGGGTGCGGGCCGTGGACCGGGTGGCGGTGCTGCACGAGGGGTCCCGCCTCCTGCACACCCACGAACCCGGGCCCATGCGGGCGGTGCTGGACGTCCTGGAGGCGGACGGGGGCCTGCCGGACCTCGTGGTCGCCGACCACGGCTGGGCGGGCCACGCGGGCCTGCGGGGCATCGAGACCGTGGGGTTCGCCGACTGCAACGACCCGGCGCTCTTCCTCGCCGAGGCCGAGGGGACGCTGCGGGTCACCGTGCCGCTGGACGACAACGTCAGCCCCGAGCTCTACGGGCCGCTGACCGCCTACCTGCTGGCCGAGGCGGGCCTGGGCGGCTGACGGGGACGCGCGGCCCGCGGGGCGGGGCGCAGACGGCGGGGCCGGGCGGCCGACCAGCGGTCGGCAGCCCGGCCCCGCCTGTGCGGACCCGGTGTCAGGAGGCCGGCATCAGCACGGTGTCGACGATGTAGACGGTGGCGTTGGAGGTCTGCACGTTGCCGCAGACGACCTTGGAGTTGCCGTTGACGGTGAAGTCCTCACCGCTGCCGGCGACCTTGACCGTGCCGCCCTCGAGGGTCTTGTGCTCGCCGGCCAGCTGCTCCGGGGCGATCCTGCCCGGGGCCACGTGGTAGGTGAGGATCTTGGTCAGCTTGGCCTTGTCGGCGAGCACCGCGTCGAGGGTCTTCTTCGGGAGCTTGGCGAAGGCGTCGTTGGTCGGGGCGAAGACGGTGATGTCCTTCGCGGAGTTGAGGGTGTCCACCAGGCCGGCCTTCTTGACGGCGGTGACCAGGGTGGAGAGCACCGGGTTGTTGGAGGCGGCCGTGGCCACCGGGTCCTTCGCCATGCCGGTGAAGCTGCCGGCACCGCTGGCGGGCACCGCGGAGCAGGCCGCGCCGAACGGGCCCGAGGCCATGGAGGCGGAGGGGCTCGCCGAGTCCATCGGCATGCTGCTCTCGGGGGCCGGGGCGGACGCGGAGGCCGGGGCGGAGGCGGAGTCGCTGGTGCCGCTGCCGCTGCTGCTGCACGCGCCGAGGGTGAGGGCGAGGGCGCCGGCGGCGACGAGGGAGGCGGTGGTGCGCAGGGCGTTCATGTCCTTCTTCTCCTGTGGTGAGGGGTGTGGTTGGTTCTGTCCGGCCCGTTCAGGGCATGGGGGTGGCGTGCCGTCCGGGCTGCGGCGGGGACGCCGGCGACCGGACGGCCGCGCGGTATGGGGTTGTCGTGGGGACGTCCCGGGGGATCAACCCGGGAAGGGGCGGCTAGGTCACGGTGACCACCGTGCTGTGCCAGCCGGTTGCGCCGTCCGGGAAGGGGGTGGCGCGGGCCTCGGTCTGGACGGCGCCGGTGCCGTCGATGGCGCGCACCTCGATGCGGTGCGTACCGGGCGGGGCCGTCCAGTCCCATGTCCACTGGCGCCAGACGTCCTCGCTGACCTGCGGTGCGAGGCGGGCCTCGGCCCAGGGGCCGCCGTCGACCCTGACCTCCACCGCGTCGACGCCGCGGTGGGTGGCCCAGGCGGTGCCCGCGACGGTGACCGCGCCGGACGCCACGCGGGCGAAGGGCTTGGGCACCTCGATCCGCGAGGCGGTCTTCACCGGCGCCCGCGGCGCCCACTCGCGCCTGACCCAGTAGGGGTCGTAGGCGTCGAAGGTCGTCACCTCCAGCTCCGTCAGCCACTTGGTGGCGGAGACGTAGCCGAAGAGGCCGGGCACCAGCATCCGGCAGGGGAACCCGTGGGCCGCCGGCAGCACCTCGCCGTTCATGGCGACGGCGAGCATCCCGGCCCGGCCGTCCAGCACCGCGTCCACCGGGGTGCCGATGGACATGCCGTCCACGGAGCGGCCGACCAGCTGGTCGGCGCCGCGCCGCACCCCCGCCTCGCGGAGCAGGGCCGCGAGGGGCGCGCCGATCCAGCGGGCGGTGCCCGCGTAGGGGCCGCCCACCTCGTTGGAGACGCAGGAGAGGGTGAGGTCGTGCTCCTCCAGCGGGCGGCGCAGGAGGTCGTCGAAGGTGATCTCCACGGGGTGGTCGACCATGCCGTGGATGCGCAGCCTCCAGTCCCGCGGGTCGACCTGCGGCACGACCAGGGCGGTGTCCACGCGGTAGAACCCGGCGTTGGGCGTGAACAGCGGGGACAGGCCGGGCACCCGGGGGTGCGCACCCGCGGGGACGGCGGGGGCGCGGCGGACGGGGGCGGGGATGCGGACGGCCTCCCTGGCCGCGCTGCGGTCGTACCGGCGCGAGGCGAGGGCCCGGCCGCCGAAGCCGGCGCCGGCAGCGGCGAGGGCGGTGGCGCCGGCCGCGGCCGTGAAGCGGCGCCGGTCGAGGGCGGCGGGAGCGGGCGTCGCGGCGACGGGGGCCCCGGAGCCGGAGGACCCGGAGGCACGCTCCTCGGGGGCGGCGGCGTCCCCGGCTTCCGGGATGTCCGCCGCGCCGGGGCCGCCCGCGGCGGCGGAACCGGGCCCGGCGGGCCGGGCGTGACCTGCGCCCGCGCCCGCGCCCACGCCCACGGCGGCCCGGCCGGTACGGACGAGGAGGTGCAGCACCGCCGCGCCGCAGGCCGCCGCCACCAGCGAGGGGACGCTCCAGGCGGCGGTGCCGGCGGGACGGCTGACCGCGGCCCAGGCGCCCACGGCGCCGAACACCGCGAAGAGCGGCACCCCGAGGCGGGGGCGGCGCAGCGCCGCGACGCCCGCGGCGAGCGCCAGCAGCGCCAGGACCGCGTAGATCCCGCCGAGCAGCACCGCCTTGTCGTGGGTGCCGAACGTGCGGACCGCGTACTCCTTCAGCGGGGTCGGGGCGAGGTCGACGGCCTGGGAGCCCACGGAGACGACCGGGGAGGACTGCGGGCCGGTCAGGACCGCGGCCAGCTCGCCCGCGCCCAGGGCGGATGCCGCGGACAGGGCTCCCGCCAGGGCGCCGACGCCCGTGCGGGCGGTCCGGCCGGTCCCGGCCGTCCGGCCGCCCTGCGGCGCCTGCTGCTCCTGGGTGACTGTCATGACCCTTATTCGGTGCCGCCGCTGGGCCGGTTGGGTCCGATCTCGGAAGTCACCCTTCCGAGTGATCTCATTGCTGCGGCCGGCGCGGTGCCGGCGGAGGACGCGGATTCCGGGGTAGTGGGCAGGAATGCAACTGGTGTGGGTGCTCGACTGTGCGGAGCCCGAGGCGCTGGCCGGCTTCTGGTCGGCGGTGCTCGGCTACCGGGCCGGGCCGTGGGAGCCGCCGTACGTGAGCCTGACGGACCCTTCGGGACGGCGGCCGGAACTCCTGCTGCAGCAGGTGCCGGAGCCCAAGGCGGGCAAGAACAGGATGCACCTCGACCTGCGGGTGGCGGGGATGGAGCCGGAGCTGGCACGGCTGCGCGCGCTGGGCGCGCGGGTGGTGCGGGAGCCCTTCGAGGAGGAGGGGTGGTGCACGGCGGTGCTGGCCGACCCCGAGGGCAACGAGTTCTGCGTGGTCGTACCGCCCGAGGGCCCGGACCGGGAGGCCGCCGCGGCGGCCTCGTCGGCGGACGGGTAGCGGGATGCCGCCGGGCGCGGCCCGCAGCGGACGGGCCGACGACGAGGCCGGGCGGGGCGGGCGCTGCGGGCCGGCCGCCCGGCGCAGGCCGAGGTCAGCCGCCGGGCAGCGGCCGGTCGCCCGGTCGGGCGGAGCCGCCCGGCCCGGCGGCGGCACGGCCGTCCGGCGGGGAGGGGACCGCGGCAGGGCCGGGGGCCGGGTCGAGGGCCTGCACCGGGGCCTGGACCGGGGCCGGGGCACCGCCGTCGGTCCCGGCGGCCGCCGCGAGGGCGCCCAGGGCGAGACGGTGCAGCAGCGCCGCCATGGCGTCGCGGCCCAGGGCCGGCTGGGCGCCGCGCCGGACGGCGCTGTGCGGGGTGGAGTTCAGCAGTCCGAAGACGGCGTGGACGGCGGCGCGGGCCCCGGGTTCGGCGGCCAGCGGGGAGGGTGCGGGGAATGCCCGGCGCACCACGTCCACCCAGAGTTCGACGTAGCTGCGCTGGAGGCGGCGGACCCGGCGGCGGTCCTCGTCCTTCAGGTGCAGCAGCTCCCGGTCGTGGAGGGTGATGAGGTCCTGGTCGTCGAGGGCGAAGTCGATGTGGCCGCGGACCAGTGCGTCCAGGGCCGCGGCGGCGCCGGACGCGTCCTCGGCGCGGCGGCGCCCCTCGTCCAGCAGACGCTCGCTGATCCCGACGAGCAGGTCGGCGAGCATGGCGTCCTTGCCCGCGAAGTGCCGGTAGAGGCCGGGGCCGCTGATGCCGACGGCCCGGCCGATCTCGTCCACGCCGACGCCGAGGAAGCCGCGGGCGGCGAAGAGCCGGGCGGCCTCGCGGCGGATCTGGTCGCGACGCGGGGTCGCGGCGGGGGCGTCGGTGCGGGACATGGTCCGATCCTAGACAGTGCGGTTATCGATGGTTAACCTGGGCGCGTAAGTTAACGTTAATTAACGTGGCGGTGCAGGGCAAAGGAGCTCGTGGCCATGGTCTTCTCGTCGTACGCCGCTGCTCCCCCGACGTGGGCCGCCGAGGCGGCGGCACCGCGGCTGGGAACCGCCGCCGACCCCGGGTCGGACGCCTACCGGGGCAACGTCGAGGCGCACACCGCCCTGGTCGGCGAGCTCCGCAGGAAGCTGGCGGCCGCCGCGCTGGGCGGCGGGGAGCGGGCCCGGCAGCGGCACACCGCGCGCGGCAAGCTGCTGCCCCGCGACCGGGTGGACACCCTGCTGGACCCCGGATCGCCGTTCCTGGAACTGTGCCCGCTGGCCGCCGACGGGATGTACGACGGTGCGGCACCGGCGGCCGGGGTGGTCGCCGGGATCGGCCGGGTCGCCGGCCGCGAGGTCGTCGTGGTCGCCAACGACGCCACGGTCAAGGGCGGCACGTACTACCCCATGACGGTGAAGAAGCACCTGCGGGCGCAGGAGGTGGCGCTGGAGAACCGGCTGCCCTGCATCTACCTCGTCGACTCCGGAGGAGCGTTCCTGCCGATGCAGGACGAGGTCTTCCCCGACCGCGACCACTTCGGGCGGATCTTCTACAACCAGGCGCGGATGTCGGCCGCCGGCATCCCGCAGATCGCGGCGGTGCTGGGGTCCTGCACGGCGGGCGGTGCGTACGTCCCCGCGATGAGCGACCAGGCCGTGATCGTGCGCAACCAGGGGACCATCTTCCTCGGCGGCCCGCCGCTGGTGAAGGCGGCCACCGGCGAGGTGGTGACCGCGGAGGAGCTGGGCGGCGGCGAGGTGCACTCCCGGACCTCGGGCGTCACCGACCACCTGGCCGAGGACGACGCGCACGCGCTGGCGATCGTCCGCTCCGTCGTGGGCGGCCTGGGCCCGCGGCCGCCCCGGCCGTGGGAGGTCGCCCCGGTCGAGCCGCCCGCGGTCGACCCGGCGGGCCTGTACGGCGCCGTCCCGGTGGACCCGCGCACCCCCTACGACGTGCGGGAGGTGATCGCCCGGATCGTGGACGGCAGCCGCTTCGCCGAGTTCAAGCCCGAGTACGGGCCGACCCTGGTCACCGGCTTCGCCCGGGTGCACGGCCACCCGGTGGGGATCGTCGCCAACAACGGCATCCTCTTCTCCGAGTCCGCCATGAAGGGCGCGCACTTCATCGAGCTGTGCGACCAGCGCGGCATCCCCCTCCTCTTCCTGCAGAACATCTCCGGCTTCATGGTGGGCCGCCAGTACGAGGCGGGCGGCATCGCCAAGCACGGCGCCAAGATGGTCACCGCGGTGGCCTGCACCCGGGTGCCCAAGCTCACCGTGGTGGTCGGCGGCTCCTACGGCGCCGGCAACTACTCGATGTGCGGCCGGGCGTACTCACCCCGCTTCCTGTGGATGTGGCCGGGGGCCAAGATCTCGGTCATGGGCGGCGAGCAGGCCGCCTCGGTGCTGGCCACCGTCCGCCGCGACCAGCTGGAGGCCCAGGGGGCCGACTGGCCGGCCGAGGCGGAGGAGGAGTTCAAGCGCCCGGTGCGGGAGCAGTACGAGCGGCAGGGCAGCGCCTACTACGCCACCGCGCGGCTCTGGGACGACGGCGTCATCGACCCGAAGGACACCCGCACGGTGGTCGGTCTCGCCCTCACCGCCTGCGCCAACGCCCCGCTCGCCGAGCCCCGCCCCTACGGCGTCTTCCGGATGTGACGGCGGCCGTGACCACCGACGTGACCACCGGGGCGCGAGCCGGCCGGGCGACCGGATCGCCGACCGGATCGCCGGGCGGAACACCGGGCGGAACACCGACCGGTGCGGCCGACGACGCAGTCGGCGAAGCGTCCACCGAAGCGACCACCGACGTGACGGGCCGCCGGCACGCCTACCCTGCCATCGGAGGAGCACCTCCCATGTTCGACACCGTCCTGGTCGCCAACCGCGGTGAGATCGCCGTCCGGGTGATCCGCACCCTGCGCCGCCTCGGCGTGCGCGCGGTGGCCGTCCACAGCGACGCCGACGCCGACGCACCGCACGTGCGGGAGGCCGACACCGCGGTCCGGCTGGGCCCGCCCGACCGGTCGGACTCCGGTGCGGCCGAGACCTACCTGCACGTCCCGCGCCTCCTGGAGGCGGCCCGCCGCACCGGGGCCCAGGCCGTGCACCCGGGGTACGGCTTCCTCGCCGAGAACGCGGCCTTCGCCCGCGCCTGCGCCGAGGCGGGCCTGGTCTTCGTCGGTCCTCCTCCCTCCGCGGTCGAGCTGATGGGCGACAAGATCAACGCCAAGGAGGCGGTGCGCGCGGCCGGGGTGCCGGTCGTCCCCGGCAGCCGGGACGACGCCCGCAGCGACGCGGACCTCGCCGCCGCGGCCGCCGGCATCGGCTTCCCCGTGCTGCTGAAGCCCTCCGCCGGAGGCGGCGGCAAGGGCATGCGGCTGGTCAGGGACCCGGCCGCCCTGCCGGACGAGATCGCCGCCGCCCGGCGCGAGGCCCGGACCGCCTTCGGCGACGACACGCTCCTGGTGGAGCGCTGGATCGACCGGCCCCGCCACATCGAGGTGCAGGTGCTCGCCGACGCCCACGGCACCACCGTGCACCTGGGCGAGCGCGAGTGCAGCCTCCAGCGGCGCCACCAGAAGCTGGTCGAGGAGGCCCCCTCCGTCCTCCTCGACGAGGACACCCGCGCCGCCATGGGCGCCGCCGCGGTCCGCGCCGCCGAGGCGTGCGGCTACACCGGCGCGGGCACGGTGGAGTTCATCGTTCCGGGCGACGACCCGTCGGCGTACTACTTCATGGAGATGAACACCCGCCTCCAGGTCGAGCACCCGGTCACCGAACTCGCCGCCCACGTGCGCGGCCTGGACAGCCCGGCCGGCCCCGGGCGGCCGGACCTCGTCGAGTGGCAGCTGCGGATCGCCGCCGGGGAGCGCCTCCCGGTCACCCAGGAGGACGTCTCCTTCCGGGGCCACGCGATCGAGGCCCGGATCTGCGCCGAGGACCCGGCGCGCGGCTTCCTCCCCACCGGAGGCCGCGTCCTGCTGCTGCGCGAGCCGACCGGGGAGGGTGTCCGGGTCGATTCCGGGCTCGCCCCGGACACCCTCGTCGGCTCCACCTACGACCCCATGCTCGCCAAGGTCGTCGCCTACGGTCCCGACCGGGACACGGCCCTGCGGAGGCTGCGCGCCGCCCTCGCGGAGACCCTGATCCTCGGCGTGACCACCAACACCGGCTTCCTGCGCCGGCTCCTCACGCATCCCGACGTCGTCGCGGGGCGACTCGACACCGGCCTGGTCGAGCGCACCGTCCAGCAGACCCCCGGCCTCCTGGCATCCCCGGCCGACGCCGCCGGCCTGCCCGACGGCTCACCCTCCGGGGCCCCTCCCGCGGCCCCGCTCCCCCACACCGTGCTGTGCGCCGCGGCACTCGCCCGGCACCTGGCCCTCGCACCGGCCCCCGCCCCCGGCGGCTGGACCGACCCGTTCTCCCTGCCCTCCGCCTGGCGGCTGGGCGGCGAGCCCGCCTGGACCGTCCACCGGCTCCGCCTCCCGGGCGGCGAACCGGTGGAGGTGCGGGTGCGGCCCACCTCGACGGACAACGTAGCGGCCACCACTGACAACGGCCCCGGCAGCGCCTCCGAGCTGCAGGTACGGCTCGGCGACGGGCCCGTGCGCACCGCCAGGGCGGCACGCCGCGGCCACCGCCTGGAGGTCTCCCTCGACGGCGTCGGACACACCTTCGCACTCGCCGCCGACACCGCCGCCCCCGCCGCGGGCGGGCCCGCCCTCTGGCTCGGCCTGGACGGCGACACCTGGGCGGTGCTGCCGTACGACCCGGTCGCGGAGCGCGCGGCGGGCGGCGGTCCCGGCGCGCACCACGGCACCCTCACCGCCCCGATGCCCGGCACCGTCACCGTGGTGAAGGCCGCCGTCGGCGAGCGTGTCCGCAAGGGCCAGCCGCTGCTGGTCCTGGAGGCCATGAAGATGGAGCACGTCATCGCCGCCCCGCACGACGGCACGGTGGAGCAGCTGCGCGCCGTCCAGGGGGCCGGCGTGTCCATGGACGAGGTGCTCGCCGTGGTCTCGGCGGGCGACGGCGACGGCGACGGGACGGCCGCCGCGGACCGCGGGCCCGCGGAGGCGGCGCGGTGACCGGTTCGGTGCTGGACCTCGGACTCCCCGAGGCCGTCCCCCTGCCGGGACTGCCGGCACGGGTGCGCATCCACGAGGTGGGCGCCCGCGACGGCCTGCAGAACGAGGCGCTGCCGCTGCCCGTCGAGGTGAAGGCGGAGTTCGTCGCCAGGCTGGCGGCCGCCGGCCTGCGCACCGTGGAGGCGACCAGCTTCGTGCACCCGAAGTGGGTGCCGCAGCTCGCGGACGCGGAGCAGCTGATGCCGCTGCTGGCGGACCTCCCCGGCCGCCACCCGGGTCTGCGGCTGCCGGTGCTGGTGCCCAACGAGCGCGGCCTGGAGCGGGCGCTGGCCCACGGGGTCGCGGACATCGCGGTCTTCGCCAGCGCCACCGAGACCTTCGCCCGCCGCAACCTCAACCGCTCCCTGGAGGAGTCGCTGGAGATGTTCGCGCCCGTGGTGGCGCGCGCGACGGCGGAGGGCGTGCGGGTGCGCGGCTACCTGTCGATGTGCTTCGGCGACCCCTGGGAGGGGCGGGTGCCGCTCCCCCAGGTCGTCGCGACGGGCCGGCGGCTGCTGGAGATGGGCTGCGACGAGCTGAGCCTCGGCGACACCATCGGCGTCGCCACCCCGGGCCAGGTCACGGCGCTGCTGGAGGCGCTGGGGCGGGCGGGGGTGGCGCCGGACCGGCTCGCGGTGCACTTCCACGACACCTACGGCCAGGCGCTGTCCAACACGCTCGCCGCGCTGCGGGCGGGCGTGTCCGTGGTGGACGCCTCCGCGGGCGGCCTGGGCGGCTGCCCGTACGCGAGGAGCGCCACCGGCAACCTGGCCACCGAGGACCTCGTCTGGATGCTGCACGGGCTCGGCATCGGGACCGGCGTGGACCTCGGGGCCCTCGCCGCCACCAGCGTCTGGCTCGCCGGGCACCTGGGCCGCCCCAGTCCCTCGCGCACGGTGCGTGCCCTGACCGGGGGCTGACCCGCCCCGCCGGCCGCGGCGGGGACCCCGCCGCGGCCTCCCCCACCCTCGCCACCCCCAAGAGGCCCAGGAGCGTCACCATGCTCGACCACCGGCTCGACTCCGAGTACGAGGACCTGCGGCGCACGGTCGCCGAGTTCGCGAACGACGTCGTCGCACCCAAGATCGGCGACTACTACGAGCACGACGAGTTCCCGTACGAGATCGTGCGGGAGATGGGGCGGATGGGCCTGTTCGGGCTGCCGTTCCCCGAGGAGTACGGCGGCATGGGCGGCGACTACTTCGCGCTCTGCCTGGCCCTGGAGGAGCTGGCCCGGGTGGACTCCTCGGTGGCGATCACCCTGGAGGCCGGGGTGTCGCTGGGCGCGATGCCGGTGTACCGGTTCGGCACCGAGGAGCAGAAGCGGGAGTGGCTGCCCCGGCTCTGCTCCGGCGAGATGCTGGGGGCCTTCGGCCTGACGGAGCCGGAGGGCGGCTCGGACGCGGGCGCGACCCGGACCACGGCCCGGCTGGACGAGGCGACCGGGGAGTGGGTGATCAACGGCACCAAGTGCTTCATCACCAACTCCGGGACGGACATCACGGGCCTGGTCACCGTGACCGCCCTCACCGAACCGACCACCCGTTCGAGTGAAGCGGGCGGGAGTGCCTCGACCCGGCCCGCGATCTCGTCCATCATCGTCCCCGTCGGCACACCCGGCTTCACCGTGTCGAAGAAGTACTCGAAGGTCGGCTGGAACGCCTCGGACACCCGGGAGCTCTCCTTCACCGACTGCCGCGTCCCGGCCGCCAACCTGCTCGGCGAGCCCGGCCGCGGGTACGCCCAGTTCCTCCGCATCCTCGACGAGGGGCGGATCGCCATCGCAGCCCTGGCCACCGGCCTGGCCCAGGGGTGCGTCGACCAGTCGCTGGCCTACGCCTCGGAGCGGCACGCCTTCGGCCGCGCCATCGGTGCCAACCAGGCCATCCAGTTCAAGATCGCCGACATGGAGATGCGCGCGCACACCTCCCGCCTGGCCTGGCGGGACGCCGCGTCCCGGCTGCTCCACGGCGAGCCGTTCAAGAAGGAGGCCGCGATCGCCAAGCTCCACTCCTCCGACGCCGCGGTGGTCAACGCCCGGGAGGCCACGCAGATCCACGGCGGCTACGGCTTCATGAACGAGTTCCCGGTCGCCCGCTTCTGGCGGGACTGCAAGATCCTCGAAATCGGCGAGGGCACCTCGGAGGTCCAGCGCATGCTCATCGCGAGGGAGCTCGGCATGACCCCGTGACGGACCGTCGGCGCGCCCCCGCCGGACGGAGCGGAAGGGCGGGGGCGCGCCGGGAGCATCGGGCCCGTGGCCGGCCGCGGGCCGGGGGACGGCCCGTCAGGACCGCAGGCGGACCGTCCTCGGCCCCTCAGAACTCCTAACGGAATGAGGCGGGGACACCTGCTTGTGTCCGTTGATCTGGTTCAGAGACCCTGAGCTCTGACAGATGTGAGCGGGCAGGACAGAGGGTGCAGGGTGGAACTGATCAGCCTCTCGGATGGCGACAACAGCTTTCGGGTGCGTGTGCTGGGGCGCAGGTCGCCGGGCGTGCTGCATCTTCACGACCAGCTCGACGCAGAGGTCATTGTGACCAGCAGCTTCGTCGGCGGTCGGCTGGCCATGTCTCTGTTCCCTTCCGACCTGGAGAAGTGGTCCCGTGCTCTGGACCTGCTTGCTGCCGGTCAGGACATCTGCTGGAGGGACGACCACCACAGCCCCGAGATCAAGATCCAGCCGTACAGCGAAGAACATGAGACTGTCGCTGTCCGTGTAGAAGATCTGGGCAGTTCGTGCGTCTCCGTGTTCCTTCCCATGAGTCTTGAAGAGGGCTGGATCGACCAGCAGCGCAAGCTACTCGGTCAGGTGCTGCAGGAGTGGCCGAGCGAAGTACTGGAGTCTTCACCGGGTGCCTATGAGTGGCGGCGCTGAACTGCGGCCAGGCGCCGCCGGCAGATAAGTGCCCATCCGAGGGTGAGGAAGGCTTCGTGGATGTCGTCGCGCATCTCCCAGCGGATCCGCAGGCGGCGGAACCAGTGCAGGTGGGCGAACGCGCGTTCCACGACCCAGCGTTGGGTGCCCAGGCCGGAGCCATGCTCGGTGCCGCGTCGTGCGATCAACGGCTTCACGCCGAGGTCCCCGACGAGACGGCGGTACGTGTCGTGGTCGTAGCTGCGGTCGGCCAGTAGTACGTCCGGGCGGCGCCGGGGCCGGCCACGCTTGCCCCGCACGGACGGCACGGCCTGGCGGAGTGGGATCAGCTGGGTGACGTCGTTGCGGTTGCCGCCGGTCAGGGTGGCGGCGAGCGGAATGCCGGTGGCGTCAGTGATCAAGTGGTGCTTGCTGCCCGTCCTGCCCCGGTCGACGGGGCTTCGTCCGGCCTTGGAGCCCCCTTTGACGCCCGGATGTGGGAACCGTCGACCGCCGCCCGGGAGAAGTCCGGGGCGTTCGCGCCGCGGATCTTGGCGAGAAGGGCCTCGTGCAGTCGCGGCCACACCTCGGCCCCGGTCCACTCGGCCAGCCGGCGCCAGCAGGTCATGCCCGAGCCGAAGCCGAGTTCCTGCGACAGGTGTTCCCAGGCGATCCCGGTGTGCAGGACGAACAGGATGCCCTGGAACACGAGGCGGTCCGGATGCCGCTTGCGTCCCGGATGCCGGGTCCGACGCTCGACCTTGGGCAACAACGGCTCGATCACCGCCCACAACTCGTCATCGACTTCCCACGGCTTCGGCCGAGCCACCCGGCACCCGCGGATCATCAGTCCCGGAGCGATCCAACCACCTCGAAGATCATTTCGTAGAGGTTCTCAGGGGATGACGACGACCGGGCGGTTGGCCCGGCGGGCCAGCCGCCCCGACACGGAACCGAAGATCTTGCCGACCAGGCCGTGCGTGCTGCCCACCACGATGGCGTCGGCGGCGTACTCCCGCCCGACCTCCTCCAGCTCGTGGCAGATGTCGCCGCCGCGCTCCACCAGGACCCACGGCACGTCGGCCAGGTAGTCCGAGCAGGCGAGTTCCAGTCCGAGCACCTCGGTGCGGTGGTCCGGGACGTCCACGAAGACCGGCGGCTCGCAGCCCGCCCACACCGTCGCCGGCAGCCGGTTGGCGACGTGCACGATCACCAGTCCGCAACCGGAGCGGCGGGCCATACCGACGGCGTAGGCGAGGGCGCGCTCGCTGGACAGCGAGCCGTCGAAGCCGACCACGACCCCGTGCTGGAAGGCGGGATCGCAGGCGCGGACGGACTGCGGTTCTCCGAACGGCTCCTGGACGTGGGGCAGGGCGCCGGGCTTCTGCCTCGGCTTCGACCTGTGCCTGCGCGGTTCGGCCGCCCGGCGCGGACCGGCGGCGGAGGGCTCCCCCGTGGAGGCGGAAGGCCCCGTCGGCCGGGCGGCGGGGTCGCCGTCGGCGGGCTTGTGGGGCTCGTGAGCGGCCATGACTCGGGATTCTCGGCGAGAGGGGGGACGGCTGGGGAGGGCGCGGCGGAGGGTGGCAGCAGGACGCCGCATGCGGCACGGGACCCGGCCCGGAAGGCCGCGGCGCGACTGCGCGACTTCTCCCTTCCAGAGTACGGCGACAGGGCGTTCCCGCCCAGGTGCGGAGCGCGGAGAGACTCTGCAGCCGCCGTGCGCGGGCGTGTGCGCGCCGTCGCGCCCACGTCCCCCGCAGCGGGCGGGGACTGCACCCCGGCGCCCCGTTCCCTGAGGTTGACAGGAGGATGCCGGAGCACGGATCGAAGCGCAACAGCGCCTGTCCCGGTGGTGCGCCACCGCGCCGGGGACCGGCGACAGGCGGCATTCCGGCCATCCCCGCGGCCTTCCGGCCGCGCTTCCGGCCGCTCGGCGGCAAGTGCCGGATGCATGACCGCCGCCGCTGGCACCATGCGGCGCATGCCGCTGCTGCTGATGGACCTCGACAACACCCTGCTGCCCCGGGACGCCGCCTTCCGGAGCTGGGCACGGGACTTCCTCGCGGAGCACGGCCTGCCGCCCCAGGACATCGGCTGGCTGACCACCCTCGACGGCAGCGGGTTCGTCCCCCGCGGCACCCTGCTCGGCGCCCTGCGGCAGCGCTACGGCCTGGACGCCACGTTCGACACCCTCCTCGCCCACTACCGCCGCGGCATCAACGCGCACATCCACTGCCCCGCCCCCCACCTCGCCGCCCTGCGCGCCGCCCGTGCCGCGGGCTGGACGCTCGGCATCGTCAGCAACGGCGGCACGGCCCCCCAGCTGGAGAAGATCCGCCGCACGGGCCTGGCCGCCCTGGTGGACGGCTGGGTGATCTCGGAGGAGGCCGGATTCGCCAAACCCGACCCGGAGATCTTCCGCATCGCCGCCCGCCGCTGCGGCGTCCCCACCGACGGCGCGTGGACGGCCCGTACCTGGATGGTCGGCGACCACGCGCCCGCCGACATCGCCGGCGCGAGCCTCAGCGGACTGCAGAGCGTCTGGCTGCACCACGGCCGCCCGTGGCCCGAGCTGGGGTACCACCCCACGCTGTCCGCGTCCGGCCTGCCCGAAGCCGTCGGCATGGTGCTCAGCGCCCGCCCGGCACCCTCCGCCGCCCCCTCCCCCGCCGGCGCCCTCCCCACCGCCGGCGCCCTCCCCACCGCCCGCGGAGCCGCCGCCCCGGCCAGAACGGCGCCGCCGGCCCGGACGCGCTTCGCCGCCCCGGCCGCCCTGCCGGGCGGCGGCGGCCGGCCCTCCTACCGCCCGGTGGCGGCGGGCGCGGCAGCGGGTGCGAGGGCAGGGGGGCTCGCCGGGTGACACCACCAGCGGGAGAGCCCCCGCTCGGTGAACCCCGCCCTCCGGTAGAGCGGCTCCCCCAGGAGCGTCGACGTGAGGACGGCCGTCCGTTCCGGATGGGCGTCGAGCACCGCCCGCACCAGCGCGCGCGCCACACCCCGCGACCGGTGCGCGGGCAGGGTCGCCACCCAGTGCAGCCCCACGGCCGACCCGTCGTCGAAGCTGACGCACGCTCCGGCCGGCACGCCCCCGCGGTCGGCGCGCCAGGCACGCCAGGCACGCCAGCCCGGTTCGCGCAGGAGCGCCTCGGGGAGGAGCGCACCACGCCGCCACGGCAGCATCCCCGTCAGCGGAAACCCCTCGGCGACGACCCGCTCCGCGTCCGCCAGTGCGGCGCCGTCCACCGCCTGGCGGACCTCCACGGCGTCCCGCCGGACGCATGCGGTGCCGTCGGCCGTCAACGGTGCGGTCCGGGGGGCGTTCCCCGATGCGGACCGGTGGGCGTTCCCCGGCGCGGACGCATCCGGCTGACGCATCATCACCGGCTGCGGAATAGCGGCCTCGAAGCCGAACGGGGCCAGGTCCAGTCCGCCGTAGGGGTCCTCGACGCAGGCCTGGCCCGCACCCCACTCGCGGACCAGCCCGGCGAGCTCCCCGGCCAGCGCGGCGGCGCCCCCGTACGGCCGGGTGACCACGAGGCGGTGCGCGTCCGCGCCGCCGGGAGCGGCGCGCACCTCCGTCCATCCCGCCGCGGTGCGGGTCGGCAGGCCGAGCGCCCGCGCCCGGGCGAGCCAGAAGCCGGCCACGTTGCGATGGGCGGCCTCGACGGGGATGCGGCTGTCCATGCCGCAGACCCTAGCCCCGGACGGCGGCCCCGGGGACCGCACCGGGCCGCCCGGCCGGCCCCGAGCGCCCGGCCGCCCCGGCCCGCGACGCCGGGCCGCGCCCCCGGATCGGGCCGGCGGGACGCACCGGCCGGTGACACGGTCCGACGAGCCGCCGATGGCCGGAGAACGCCGGCCGGGCGGCGCCGGCACCGGTACGCCGAGGCGCGGCGGGCGCCCCGCGCGTGCTTGTGCGCACCGGATCCACCCGCGCCCGCGCGGGCGCGCCATCGAACTACCGCGGACGGCGTCCCGCAACGCCGGTTTTCGGTCAACTTCCGCACAGGTAAAAGGTTTTGAACGTATACGCAGCCCAGAGGGTGAGGCACCATGGCGGTGCGGTCGTCCGCACCCCGCCCGCCGTGCGACAACAAGCCACCCGACGGAACGCCCTCTTCCCAGCGGGGCCCACGGATGCCACGCTTCGTGATCGAATGCATCACGCCAAATTGCCATGTCGACATAACGTTGGACGGTGAAGGTGTCGCAACGGCCGGTCCGGAACCAGTAGATTCGATCTTGGCTGGCGCCGGGGGAGCGAGCAGTGCTGGAGCAGGACGGGACGGGCATCCTTGACACCGCGGATCCCGGCGGCGGCACGGGGCGCGGCGGCGCGTCCCCGGGACGCCGCGGGGCACCGCGGACACCGGCGCCCGCGGGCCACACGAGGTAGGGGGGCTTGAGCGCCTTGAGCAGGGTGAGCAGGAGCGGCGCAGCGCTGGACGGTGCCGGCGGCCCGTCCCGCCCCGCGGGCGGTGACCCGAGAGCTGCCGGCCCGCCCGCACATCCGGGCTCGCCCTCCCCTGCGGCGGGGTCCGCCGCACCGGTCACGGGCCACGCCGCCGGACCGGCCGGTCCGGGTGCCGCCTCCCCCGGCACCGGGGCGCCCCCGGAACGGCCGGGCGCGGCCGCGGTGCCCTCCGGCGCGTTCCGCAAGCTCTCCGGGCGCCGGCGGCGGGAGACCGTCGCCGTGCTGATCTTCGGCGGGGCCCCGATCTTCGAGTCGTCCATCCCCCTCTCCGTCTTCGGCGTGGACCGCCAGGACGCGGGCGTCCCCCGCTACCGCCTGCTGGTGTGCGCGGGCGAGGACGGCCCGCTCGCCACCACCGGCGGCCTGACCCTGACCGCCCCGTACGGGCTGGACGCGCTGGCCCGGGCCGGGACGATCGTGGTGCCCGCCTGGCGCTCGATCTCCCAGGCGCCCCCGTCCGAGGCGATAGCCGCCCTGCGCAAGGCCCACCAGGAGGGGGCGCGGATCATCGGCCTGTGCACCGGCGCGTTCGTGCTGGCCGCGGCGGGCCTGCTGGACGGCCGCCCGGCCACCACCCACTGGATGTACGCGCCGACCCTCGCCAAGCGCTACCCGCGGGTGCACGTCGACCCGCGGGAGCTCTTCGTCGACGACGGCGACGTCCTCACGTCCGCCGGCACGGCCGCCGGCATCGACCTCTGCCTGCACGTCGTGCGCACCGACCACGGCGCCGAGGCCGCCAACGCGCTGGCCCGCCGCCTGGTGGTGCCCGCCCGCAGGCCCGGGGGGCAGGCCCAGTACATCGACAGGTCTTTACCGGAGGAGATCGGGAACGACCCGCTCGCCGAGGTCGTGACCTGGGCCCTGGAGAACCTCAACCAGCAGTTCGACGTGGAGGCGCTGGCAGCCCGCGCGTACATGAGCCGCCGCACCTTCGACCGCCGCTTCCGGTCGCTGACCGGCAGCGCCCCGCTGCAGTGGCTGATCACCCAGCGGGTGCTGCAGGCCCAGCGGCTGCTGGAGACGTCCGACCTGTCGGTGGACGAGGTCGCGCGCCGCTGCGGGTTCCGCTCGCCGGTGGCGCTGCGCGGGCACTTCCGCCGCCAGCTCGGGGTCTCCCCCGCCGTCTACCGGACCAACTTCCGCTCCCGGCGCCCGCAGGCGGCCGCGGCGGTGCCGCAGCAGTCCGCGCCGGGCGACCGGACGTCGGCGGCGCCCCCGGGGCAGTACCCGAACGGCGGGGGCGGCGGGCTGCCCGGACAGGCCGTCCACCCCGGCCCGCAGGGTTCCGCGGGGCAGCCCTGGCAGCCGGGCGAGCGGATCGGCCGGTCCGCCCCGCCCTCCGCGCTGCCGGACCACGCGGCGGCGGACGACGGGCGCCCCCAGCCGGGCGCCCGCGGGCGCGGCCACCGCTCGGACCGGCCGGACCCCCCGGAGCGACCGGAGCGCCCCGGCGGGGCGGACCGGCAGGCGGCCGGTCCCCCGGCCGCGGAGGCCCGGCAGGCGCGTGCGCTCCCCGGCCAGCGCGACCGCGCCGTAGGGTGAGACATGTGAACGACCGGATGGTATGGATCGACTGTGAGATGACCGGCCTCGACCTCGCCCAGGACGCCCTGGTCGAGGTCGCCGCGCTGGTCACGGACTCCGAGCTCAACATCCTCGGCGAGGGCGTGGACATCGTGGTCCGGCCGCCCGCCGAGGCGCTGGCGGGCATGCCCGAGGTGGTGCGTCAGATGCACACCGCCTCAGGGCTGCTCGACGAGCTCGACGCCGGCACGACCCTCGCGGAGGCCGAGGCCCGGGTGCTCGCCTATGTCCGGGAGCACGTGCCGGACGCAGGCAAGGCCCCTCTCTGCGGCAACTCGGTGGCCACCGACCGCGGCTTCCTCGCCCGCGACATGCCCGGGCTGGAGGCGCACCTCCACTACCGGATCGTGGACGTGTCCTCGATCAAGGAGCTGGCGCGCCGCTGGTACCCGCGGGCGTACTACAACAGCCCCGAGAAGAACGGCAACCACCGGGCGCTCGCCGACATCCGGGAGTCCATCGCCGAACTGCGCTACTACCGCGAGGCGGTGTTCGTGCCGCAGCCGGGCCCGGACAGCGACACGGCGCGGTCCATCGCCGCGAAGCACGTGCTGCCGCCGTCCTGACCGGCTCCGCGCACCGCCTCCCGCGTCCCGCGCCCGCCACGGCGGTGCCGAGGCGCGGGAGGCCGCGGCGCCGTCCCGCCGGCCCGGCACTGCGGCCCGGCACTGCGGCCCGGGCAGCGGGACGGGACCACGGGGCGGACCCGGAGCCGCGGGGCGGACGCGCGGAAAGGCTGGCGCGAGCACCCCCGCCGATCCTGTAGAGTTATCCACGTCGGAACGCGGAGCGGTCCGGACACATGGTGGGCGTAGCTCAGCTGGTAGAGCACCGGGTTGTGGTCCCGGGGGCCGCGGGTTCAAGTCCCGTCGCTCACCCCATGAAGAAGGGCCCCGGCCGGGGAGACCGGCCGGGGCCCTTCGCTTTCCCCGGCGCCGCCGGCACCCCCGCCCGCAGCGGCCGCGCCGACGGAACCCGGGCGATCCGCAGCGGCCGCGCGGCCGGAGCACGGAACACCGCCTCCGCACCCGGCCCCGCATGCCGGAGCCCGCCCCGGGCCGGACACCGCGGCCCCTGCGACCCACGACGGCCACGACGCCCACGACGGCCACAGCAGGTGCGACGGCACGGCCGTGACGCCTCGACAGCTCGACCGGCCCGGGAGGAGACGGGGGAACAGCCGGCCCGGGACGCCGGGGCCCCGTCGCCGACGGCGGTCCGGGAGGGCGGCGGCCCGGGGCTCGCACGGATGCGGGCACGGGCCGCCCACCACAAGCTACCCACTGGTAACATCCGCCCCATGACCGGAACCACGCCCTCGATCGGCGAACTGCTGGCAGCCACCGTGCCCATGGCCCGCACCCTCGGGCTGGAGTACCTGGAGACGTCCCCGGAGCGGGCCGTGCTCCGCCTGCCCGACCAGCCGGACTACCACAACCACGTCGGCGGCCCGCACGCCGGCGCGATGTTCACCCTGGCCGAGTCGGCGAGCGGCTGCATCGTGCTCGCCGCCTTCAGCGACCAGCTCTCGCGGGCCGTGCCGCTGGCCGTGCGGGCCGAGATCGCCTACCGGAAGCTCGCCATGGGCCCGGTCACCGCCACCGCGGTGCTCGGACGCCCGGCGGCGGACGTGGTGGCCGAACTGGACCGGGGCGAGCGGCCGGAGTTCCCCGTCACCGTGGAGATCACCCGCGAGGACGGGGCCGTCACCGGCGAGATGACCGTCGTCTGGACGCTGCGCCCCAACTCCTGATCCCCAGCCCCTGGTCCCCTGCCCACGGGACCAGGCGCGCAGGACCGGGCCTGCGGGACCGGGCCCACGGGGCCGGGCCGGGAGCCGGTCCGCCGCCCGGCGGCGCGGCTACCGGTTCATGGGCTCCGTGGGCCCGGTGCGCTCGACGAGGTCCGGGGGGACGGACAGGTCGGGAAGCGGCGCGAGCTGCGGGTGCCCGGCGCCGTCCAGCGGCGCGGGCGCCTCGGCGGGCGCCGTCCCCGCCGTCCTGTCAGGGCCTCCGGCACCGCCCTGCGCGGGGGCCGGGGCGGCGGGGGCCGGGGCGGCGGAGGGGGCCGCCCCGGCCGCCGCCGCCCCGGCGGCCGCCTGGAACACGTCGCCCGGCGTGGCCCGCTCCAGGAAGCGCAGGAGCTCCACCGGGAAGGGCAGCACGAGGGTGGAGTTCTTCTCGGCGGCCACCTCCACCACCGTCTGCAGCAGCCGCAGCTGCAGCGCGGCCGGCGTCTCCGCCATGATCTTCGCGGCCTCGGAGAGCCGCTGGGACGCCTGGTACTCGCCGTCGGCGGTGATGATTCTCGCGCGCCGCTCCCGGTCCGCCTCCGCCTGCCGGGCCATCGAGCGCTTCATCGACTCGGGCAGCGCGACGTCCTTGATCTCCACCCGGTCGATGTGGACGCCCCAGGCCAGCGCCGGGCTGTCGATCATCACGGCGAGGCCCTGGTTGAGCTCCTCGCGGTTGGAGAGGAGGTCGTCCAGCTCGCTCTTGCCGATGATCGACCGCAGCGAGGTCTGCGCCACCTGGAGCATCGCGAACATGTAGTCCTGCACGTTCACGGTGGCCAGCACGGGGTCGACGACCCTGAAGTAGATCACCGCGTCGACCCGGACGGTCACGTTGTCACGGGTGATGCCCTCCTGGGCGGGGACCGGCATGGTCACGATCTGCATGTTCACCTTGCGCAGCCGGTCGGCGACCGGCACCAGCAGCCTCAGCCCCGGATCGCGCACCACCTTGTGGACACGGCCAAACCGGAACACGACGCCCCGCTCGAACTGCTGGACCACCCGGACGCCCAGGGCAACCCACACGGCACCGGCTGCGAGGAGTCCGGCGAGCACATCCACGCCCAGCATCACGGGCCTCCGTATCCACCGTGCGGCGCGGGAGCACCGCTCCCCCTCCGCCCCACGCTACGCGCCGCCGCCCGGCAGCGGAACGGCCCGTCCGGCCCCACCCCGCGCCCGGGGGCGCGCAGCCCACAGCCCCGGCGCACAGCCGCGGCGCGGCGGCCCCGCGCCCGCACACCCGCAGCACCCGCAGCACCCGCAGCACCCGCAGCACCCGCAGCACCCGCGGGACACGGTGCGGGTCACCGGGCCGTGCCCCGCGACCCGCGATCCGCGACCCGCGACCCGCGACCCGCGACCCACGGTCGGCGCACGCCGTCCCGCGCACGCCGTCCCGCGCCCTACGCCCGGCATCCCGCGCCCCCGGTCAGGCGGAGGCCCGCACCACCAGCTCGGTCGCCAGCACCACCTGCCGTCGGGCCCGCCCCTCCTCGGAGACCTCCTCCAGCAGCAGGCGGGCCATGGTGCGGCCCATCTCCTCGATCGGCTGGCGGACGCTGGTCAGCGGGGGGTCGGTGTGCCGGGCGATGATCGAGTCGTCGAAGCCGATCACCGCCACGTCCTCCGGCACCCGCCGCCCGGCCTCGCGCAGCACCTGGAGGGCGCCGGCGGCCATCACGTCCGAGGCGCAGAAGACGGCGTCGAGGTCCGGCCGCCGCCCGAGCAGGCCGCGCATCGCCTCGCGGCCGCCGCTCTCGGTGAAGTCGGCGCGGCCGACCAGGCCCTCGTCGCCGCCGAGGCCGGCCTCCTCCAGCGCCCTGCGGTAGCCGGCGAGGCGGGCGCGGGCGGGTTCCATGTCGAGAGGGCCGGTGACGGTGGCGATCCGGGTGCAGCCGCGCCGCAGCAGGTGCCGCACCGCCATGCGGGCGCCCCCGGCGTTGTCGGCGTCGACGTACGACAGGGGTTCCAGCTCGGAGCGGCGGCCGACGAGCACGGACGGCATGTCGATGCGCTCCAGCAGGCCGGGGATGGGGTCGTCCTCGTGGACGGAGACCATCAGGACGCCGTCGACCCGGTGGGCGGCCAGGTAGGTGGCCAGCCGGTCCCGCTCCTTGTCGGTGCGGACGAGGATGAGCAGCAGCTGCATGTCGGTGTCGGCCAGCTCGGCGGAGACGCCGCGGATGATGTCGTTGAAGAACGGCTCGGAGGAGAGGCGGGTCTCGGTCTCCGGGATCACGAGGGCGATGGAGTCGGTGCGGGAGGTGACGAGGGTGCGGGCGGCCCGGTTGGGGACGTAGCCGAGTTCGGCGATGGCCTGCTCCACCGCCTCGCGCGCCCGGTCGCTCACCCGCGGGGAGCCGTTGATGACGCGGGAGACGGTCCCGCGGCCCACGCCGGCCAGGGCGGCCACGGCCTCCAGGGTGGGGCGGCCGCCGCCCCTCACCGCAGGGCCCGCGGGACGCTGCGCGGCATGACTCATGGTTCACCTCTCGGACTCGGCGGACGCGGGCTGGCCTCATTGTGGCCGGTCCGCGAACGGATGTCGCCGCTCCTGCCCCGGGCCGCCGCCCTGAGCTGCGCAGCGGCGGCCGCGGCCGGGGGTTCCGGCGCGGGCCGCCCCGGCCGGCGGGCCCGCGACAGGCCGTCGGCAGGCCCTCGGCGGGACACGGACGCGTGACGTGCCGGACACGCTCGCGCAACGGAAGCGACGCCAACCCTTGACACCCACCCCCCCGAGGCACGAGTCTTCCGACATGCCTCATGGGAGCGCTCCCACACACTAGCGGTGAAACGACCGCGAGGACAGCGCCGACAGCACCCTTCCTCCGCACCATCCCGTCACGCCACGATCCGCACGGCCTCCGAGCCGTTGTGGCGCACCCCGGACCCACCCTGGACCTAGGAGAGTGGAATGCGCACCACAAGCAGCCCCCGCAGCCGCAGAACCCTGCTGGCCGCGGTCGCGGGACTCACGGCCTGCGCGGCCCTGGCCACCGGCTGCGGCAGCAGCGGCGGCAAGGGCGGCGACGCCAAGGGCGGCGGGAGCAGCGGCGGCGCCATGACGCTGCGCATCGGCACCTTCGGCCAGTTCGGCTACGCCGAGGCGGGCCTGTACGACGAGTACATGAAGGCCCACCCCAACATCAAGATCGTCCAGGACAACAACACCGACGCGCAGAAGTACTGGGACGCCCTCAAGCTGCACCTGGCGAGCGGCAGCGGCGTGGACGACATCCAGGCCATCGAGGTCGGCTACATCGCCGAGGCCACCTCGAAGCTGTACGACAAGTTCACGGACCTGAGCAAGGCACCGGGCGTCTCCCCCTCCACCTGGGTCGACTACAAGTGGAAGCAGGCCACCACCAGCGGCGGCCAGACCATCGGCCTGGGCACCGACGTGGGCCCGATGGCGGTCTGCTACCGCAAGGACCTCTTCGCCAAGGCCGGGCTGCCCACCGACCGCGAGGCCGTCGGCAGGCTGTGGGCCGGCAGCTGGGAGAAGTACCTCGCGGTGGGCCGGCAGTTCCAGGCGAAGGCCCCGGCGGGCAGCAAGTTCGTGGACTCCTCCGGCGGCGTCTTCAACGCCGTGGTCTCCAGCCAGCCGCAGCAGTACTCCGACGGCCAGGGCAACCTCGTCTACAAGGACAGCCCCGGCGTGAAGCTGGCCTGGGACACCGCGGTCCAGACCATCAAGGACGGGCTGAGCGCCCGCCTGCAGCAGTTCGACGAGGGCGGCACCTGGGCGGCGGGCTTCAAGAACGGCAAGTTCGCCACCATCTCCTGCCCCAGCTGGATGACCGGCATCATCCAGACGAACGCCGGCGACACCGGCAAGGGGAAGTGGGACATCGCGGCGGCGCCCGTCCCCGCCAACTGGGGCGGCTCCTTCCTCGGCGTGCCGAAGGCGGGCCAGCACCAGGAGGAGGCGACCAGGCTCGCCGCGTGGCTCACCGCGCCCGAGCAGCAGGCGAAGATCTTCGCCAAGTTCGGCAACATCCCCTCCACCAAGGCGGGCCTGGACTCCCCCGAGGTGCAGAACGCCACGCAGCCGTACTTCGGCGACGCGCCCACCGGGAAGATCTACTCCGAGATCGCCAAGTCCGTGACCCCGGCGCCCGTCGGCCCGTGGGACGGCCAGGTGAAGGACATCATCACCAAGAACGGCCTGCTGGACATCGAGCAGCACGGCACCGACCCGGCCAAGGCCTGGGAGAACGTCGTGTCGAACGTCAAGGAGAAGACCGACAGCTAGTCGGCGGGCAGGCCCTCACCCGCCGCAGCCGCAGGCGGTGAGGAGGCCGCCCGGCCGGGGCGCACGCCCCCGGCCGGGCGGCCCGCCCCCGCCGACGCACCGCCGGGTCCGGCCCACCGCCGGACCCGACGCACCGCCAGACCCGTCCGGGCCCTCGACGCCCGGACCGACACGCCCGGGAAGGACGCCACTCGTGGCCACCTCCGTGACGACGGCAGGCGGCGGCCCGCCGCAGACCCCGCCCGCCGCCCACCGCCCCGCCCCGCCCTCACCGGGGCCGTCGTGGCGCAGCAGGCTCTACCGCCTCGACCTCAAGGCGTCGCCCTACGCGTACGTCGCCCCCTTCTTCGCCTGCTTCGCGGCCTTCGGCCTGTTCCCCCTGATCTACACCGGCTGGATCTCCCTGCACCGGCTCTCCCTCGGCGAGAGCGGCACGGGCGACTGGCGGGGCTTCGACAACTACACCCGGCTCTGGGACAGCGACCAGTTCTGGGGGGCGCTGGCCAACACCTTCACCCTGGGTGTGATCTCCACCGTCCCGCAGCTGATGATGGCGTTGGGCCTCGCCCACCTGCTCAACTACCAGCTGCGGGCCCGCACCTTCTTCCGGGTGGCGATCCTGGCCCCGTACGCGACCTCCATCGCCGCCGCCTCGCTGGTCTTCGTGCAGCTCTTCGGCTACGACGCCGGCATCGTCAACGAGGTGCTGGGCTGGTTCGGCTTCGGCAAGGTCGACTGGCAGGCGGGCAAGTGGCCGGCCCAGATCGCCATCTCGACGATCGTGACCTGGCGGTGGACCGGCTACAACGCCCTGATCTACCTGGCCGCCATGCAGGCCGTCCCCGGCGACCTCTACGAGGCCGCGGCCATCGACGGCGCCTCCCGCTGGCGGCAGTTCGTCAGCGTGACGATCCCGTCGATCCGGCCGACCATCCTCTTCACCATCGTGGTCTCCACCATCGGCGCCACCCAGCTCTTCGGCGAGCCGCTGCTCTTCGGCGGCGGCGTCGGCGTCAGCGGCGGCTCGGCGCACCAGTACCAGACGCTGAGCCTGTACCTGTACGAGCTCGGCTGGCCCAACGGCCAGCTCGGCCGGGCGGCCGCGGTCGCCTGGGTCATGCTCCTGCTCCTGCTGCTCATCGGGGCCGTGCAGGCGGCCGTCGCCCGCGCCAACCGCACGAAGCTGGGGGCCTGACCGCCATGACCCTCTCCTCCACCGCCGCGCCGGTCCCGCCGCCCGCGGCCGCGCCCCGCGCCCCGCAGAAGCACCGCACCGGCCGGCCCCGGCGCCTGGGCGGCGGAGCCGGGCAGACCCACCGCGCCGGCCCGTTCACCTACGCCGTGCTGGTCGTGGCCGCGCTGGTCTCGCTCTTCCCGCTGTACTGGACCGTGGTCGCGGCCTCCCACACCGACACCGAGGTCGTGCAGCCGCCGACACCGCTGCTGCCCGGCAGCCAGCTCTTCCACAACCTGAACGTCGTGTGGAACGAAGTCCACATGGGGGACGCACTCCTCAACTCCACGATCGTGTCGGTCTGCGTCACCGTCTCGACCGTGCTCTTCTCCACCCTGGCCGGGTTCGCGTTCGCCAAGCTGCGCTTCCGGGGCCGCAACGCGCTGCTGGCCCTGGTCGTCGCCACGATGACCATCCCGCCGCAGCTCAGCGTGATCCCGCTGTACCAGATCATGACGAAGCTGAACTGGGGCGACCGGCTGCAGTCGGTGATCCTGCCGTCGCTGGTGGCCGCCTTCGGCGTCTTCTTCATGCGGCAGTTCCTGGTGGAGGCGCTGCCGATGGAGCTGATCGAGGCCGCCCGGGTCGACGGCGCCCACTCACTGCGGGTGGTCTGGCACGTGGTGTTCCCGGTCGCCCGGCCCGCGATGGCGGTGCTCGGCATGCTCGTCTTCGTCCAGTCCTGGAACGACTTCTTCTGGCCCTTCATCGCGCTGAGCCAGCAGAACCCGACCGTCCAGGTGGCGCTCGCCGGACTCGGCGCCGGCGCCCACACCACCGACCACGCCGTCATCATCACCGGGGCCCTGGTCGCCACGCTGCCGCTGCTGGTGGTCTTCGCCGTGCTCGGCAAGCACATCGTGGGCGGCATCACCGCGGGCGCGGTCAAGAACTGACCGCGCCGTCCCGCAGCCCCTCCCCCACAGCCGCGGCTCCTCCGGCAGGGCCGCGGCCCCTCCCCCGGGCCCGGCAGCCGGCCGCACGCACGGCCGCACCGGCACCTTCCGTACGGCCGCCGCACCGGCCGCGGCCGTACGGGAGGAACGGCCCCCGCCCGCCCGCCGACCCCCACCCGCCCTCACCATCCTGGGAGCGCTCCCGCATGACAGCCGTACGATCCGAGCCCCTGACCGGCACCCTGCCCCACCAGGCCGCCGCGCTGTCCTTCCCGCCCGGCTTCACCTGGGGCGCGGCCACCGCCGCCTACCAGATCGAGGGCGCCGCGGCCGAGGACGGCCGCACCCCCTCCATCTGGGACACCTTCAGCCGCACGCCGGGCAGGGTCCGCAACGGCGACACCGGCGACATCGCCGCCGACCACTATCACCGCTTCCGCGACGACGTCGCCCTCATGGCCGACCTCGGCCTGGACGCCTACCGCTTCTCCGTCTCGTGGCCCCGGGTCCAGCCCACCGGCCGCGGCCCGGCCGTCGAGCGCGGCCTCGACTTCTACCGCGCCCTCGCCGACGAACTGCTGGAGAAGGGCATCACCCCGGTCGCCACCCTCTACCACTGGGACCTCCCCCAGGAGCTGGAGGACGCGGGCGGCTGGCCCGCGCGCGACACCGCCGAGCGGTTCGCCGACTACACCGCCCTGGTCGCCGAGGCGCTCGGCGACCGGATCAAGATCTGGACGACCTTCAACGAGCCGTGGTGCTCGGCCTTCCTGGGCTACGGGTCCGGTGTGCACGCCCCCGGCCGCACCGAGCCCGACGCCGCCCTGCGGGCCGCCCACCACCTCAACCTCGCCCACGGACGGGCGATCGGGGTCCTGCGCTCCACCGTCCCCGCGTCCGCGCGGACCTCGATCACCCTCAACCTCCACCAGGTCCGGCCGCTGACCCCCTCGGCCGGCGACCTGGAGGCGGCCCGCCGCATCGACGCCGTGGGCAACCGGATCTTCACCGGCCCGGTCCTGCACGGCGCCTACCCGGCCGACCTGCTGGAGGACACCGCCCACCTGGTCGACTGGGACGACCTGGTCCGCGACGGGGACCTGGCGGAGATCTCCCGGCCCGTCGACCTGCTGGGCATCAACTACTACACCCCGACCCTGGTCTCCGCCCCGGACCCGTCCGCCACCGCCGGCGAGGCCTCCCGCAACGACGCCCACGGGAAGAGCGACCACTCCCCCTGGCCCGGCTCCGAGCAGGTCGTCTTCCACCTGCCGCCGGGCGAGACCACCGCGATGGGCTGGGCGATCGACGACAGCGGCCTGTACGACCTGCTGCGCGACACGGCCCGCGAGTACCCCGGCCTGCCGCTGATGGTCACCGAGAACGGGGCGGCCTTCGACGACTACGTCAACCCCGAGGGCGCCGTCAACGACCCCGAGCGGATCGCCTACCTGCACGGACACCTGTCGGCCGTGCACCGGGCGATCGCCGACGGCGTCGACGTGCGCGGCTACTTCCTGTGGTCGCTGATGGACAACTTCGAGTGGGCCCACGGCTACGGCCGCCGCTTCGGGGCGGTCTACGTCGACTACGCCACCCAGCGGCGCATCCCGAAGAGCAGCGCGCACTGGTACGCGGACGTGATCCGGCGCCACGGCCTCCCCGCGGCCGACGGCCGGGCGTAGCCGGGGAGGGCAGGACCGGCGGGGGCCCCGGAGGGCAGGCACCCCGCCGCAGGGCGGGCGCGGCGGCTTGTGAGGGGGCCGCCGCGCCCGCCGCGCCGCGCCGGACCGGGAGTGGCGGGTCCGGCGCGGCGTCGCGCGTCGCGCGTGGTCCCGCCCGGGGGCCGGCAGCGCGCCGGGCCGACGGGCCGACGGCCCGTCAGGGGAGGCGGGAGAGGCGGGAGAGGCGGGGCGCACGGCCGGTCGTGACCCGTTCGGCCGACGGTCGTTCTCCCCTGACGTGCACGACATTCACCGGGCGTGCGGCGCCCGCCGCAGGACCACCGCCGCCGGGGCGCTGCTGCTCGCGGCCTCCTTCATGACGACCGGTCAGGACGCCTCCGCCGCAGGGAGCGCCGGCGGGCCCGCCGGATCCGTCCGGGACCCGGCGCCTGCGCGGGCCGCGGCTCCGGGGCCCCGGGCCGCCGACGCCTCGTCCCGGCTGCCGCGGGCGCCCTCGGGGACGGGCGCCGCGGTGATCGCGCCGATCACCGCCGGACTGCTGCTCACCGGCCTGGCCGTCTGGCGCCGCCGCGGGCTGCCGGGCGGGCACTGACGGCCGCAGGCAGCGGCGCCGGGCGCACCCGGCGCGGCTGCGGCGGGCCGGAGCGCGCCGCACACAGGGGCGTACCGGGTTCACGGCGCGCCGGGGTGCACCCCCGTGCGCCGGACCGGCGCATCCGCCGGCCGGGCATGCGCCGGCCGGGCATGCGCCGGCCGGGCATGCGCCGGCCGGGCATGCGCCGGCCGGGCACGCGCCGCGGTCCCGCACCGGTCCTGTCCCGGCCACGGCCCGGGCGTGCCGGTCAGCGGGCGGCGTCGCGGAAGACGCCCGGGGGCGGCGCCGGGGAGGGCGCGGCGGTCGCGTCGGTGGCGGGGGCCGCGCCGCCGGTGAAGTCGGCCAGCGCCCGGCCGTGGTCGACCCGCCCCGGGAAGGGGTCGGCGCCGGTGCGCCGCGTCAGCTCGGCCAGCGGCAGGGGGAGCCGGCCGGCGATCAGCAGCAGGTTGCCGAAGCGGCGGCCGCGCAGCACCGCCGGATCGCCGATCAGGCACACCTCGGGGAAGAGCCCCAGCAGGGTGGCGACCTGGGAGCGGGCGAAGGCGAGCGGCGCGCCGTCCGCGATGTTCGCCGCGTACAGGCCGCCCGGGGCGAGGGCGCGCAGGGCGAGGGCCGCGAACTCGGCGGTGGCGCAGTGCGCCGGCACCCGGGCGCCGCTGAACACGTCGGCCACCACCAGGTCGGCGGCCCCCTCGGGCGCGCGCTCCAGCACGGCGCGGGCGTCGCCGCCGCGCACCCGGACCTGCCAGCCGCGGTCCAGCGGCAGCTCGGCCCGGACCAGCTCGGTGAGGTCCGTGTCGATCTCGGCGACCTGCTGCCGGGAGCGGGGGCGGGTGGCGGCGACGTACCGGGGGAGGGTGAGGGCGCCGCCGCCGAGGTGGAGCGCGGTCAGCGGCCTGCCGGGCGGTGCGGCCAGGTCGGCGACGTGGCCGAGCCGCCGTTGGTACTCGAAGGAGAGGTGCGCGGGGTCGTCGAGGTCGACGTACGACTGCGGGGCGCCGTCGAGGAGGAGCGTCCATCCGCGGGGGCGGTCGCGGTCGGGGACGAGTTCGGCGAGGCCGGTGGCCGTGCGGCGGGCGATCCGCTCGCGGGTGCGGTGGTCCGGTCCTCGGCTGCTGCGTCCCATGGCGACCAGTATGAGGAGCCGGCCGGAGGCGCCCGCCGGAGGGGACCCGCCGGAGGGGGCCGGGCGGCGTGCTCAGTAGGGGCCGAAGCCGCCCGCCATGAGCGTCCCGGCGGCCTCGCAGAGCACGGCGCGCAGGACCCAGGGGTCGGTGGCGCACAGGGCGGCGCCCGCGCCGAGCGTGCCGACGAGCCAGCCGGCGCCGGGGGCGGCCGCCGCGCCGGGCGTGCAGGAGCTGCCGGCCAGGTGCCAGCGCTCGCTCGTGCCGGGCGGCACCAGGAAGAGGAGGCGGGTGCCGCCGGAGTCGCTCAGCACCGCGCCGCAGACGCCGCGCAGCCGCAGGATGTCCGCGGCCTCCAGGCCGTGGCGGAGCGGGACGGCGACGGTGTCGAAGGGCAGCGCCTCGACGGCCTCGGGGACGCGCCTGACGGCGGCGCGCAGCCCGTCCACCACGGCCGGCGGCAGCAGGGCGCCGCCCGCTCGGGGCACTGACTGCGGCACTCCGGCGTCCATGCGCACCTCACAGCTGTCGGCGGGACGGTCTCCCGACCAGCACAACGCCGGGGAGGGGCGCAGGCCACGGGCAGGATGCGGGCGGGCCGTGGCATTTCATGGCGGATCCGCGCGGGCGTGTCCGCTTTGGGCGGAAACTCTGCGTGTCCGCATCGGCACTCCCGGTACTGTCGGTGCGTCCCCCCGCAGCCGCACCGGCGGCCACGGGGGACCCAGGAGCCACCCGGGGAGCAGAGCCATGGCACCCAGCCGACCCCTCGACCCGTCGGACCGGCCCCCGGCCAACAGCGCGATGCGCGCCCTGCGCGGCGGACTCTCCCCGGGGGAGTTCGCAGCCCGGGTGCGGCGGGCGGGCCGGGAGATCGGCGAGCACGTCTCGTGCGACGCCCGGTACATCGGGCGCGTGGAGGCGGGCGAGATCCGCTGTCCCAACTACGCCTACGAGCGTGTGTTCCGCCACATGTTCCCGGACCTGTCCCTGACCGACCTGGGGTTCGCCCCGCGCGGTTCGGTGCGGGGCCGGGCGAACCCGTCCCGCTCCGCCCGCGTATCCGGGGGCGGGCGTCGGGACACCGGCGCCGGCGCGACAGGCACGACAAGTACGACGAGTGCGACGGGTACGACACGTACGACCGGCACCACCAGCGGCAAGGAGAACGACGACGTGCACCGCCGCACGTTCATGGCGGGCGGCCCGGCCGCCCTGGTGACGGCGCTCGGCCTGGACCGGCCGGCGTGGGCCGGGCCGGACACCCCCCGCCGGGTCGGCGCCGAGGAGGCCGAGGGCGTCGAGCAGGCCGTCCGCCGGATCAGGCTGCTGGACGACCGGCAGGGCGCCGACGCCCTCTTCGAGTCCGCCGGCCGCTCCCTGCGCGGCGCCTACCTGCTGCTGAACACCGGCAGCTACAGCGCGGCCACCGAGCGCCGCCTGCAGGCGGGCGCGGGCGAGCTGGCGATCTCCGTCGGCTGGCTGGCCCACGACTCGGGCCGCCTCGCCGACGCGCGCTCCTTCTACTCGGAGGCGCTGGCCACCGCACGCATGGCGGGCGACCCGGCGCTGGAGGCCCACGCGTTCTGCAACAGCGCCTTCCTCGCCCGCGACGCGGGGCGGCCGCGGGAGGCGGTCCGCGCCGCGCAGGCGGGGCAGCACGCGGCGGAGCGGGTGGGATCCGACCGGCTGCTGTCGCTGCTGGCCATGCGGGAGGCCGGGGGCTGGGCGGTGCTGCACGAGCGCCGCGCCTGCGAGCGGGCGCTGCTGCGGGCCCACCGGCTGCTGGAGCAGGGCGGACGCGACGCCGACCCGGAGTGGATGTCCTTCTACGGTCCGGCGGAGATCACCGGGCTGGAGGC
Organism: Streptomyces sp. NPDC001380; assembly: GCF_042895785.1. Lineage (NCBI taxonomy): Bacteria > Bacillati > Actinomycetota > Actinomycetes > Kitasatosporales > Streptomycetaceae > Streptomyces > Streptomyces sp. NPDC001380. The sequence continues at coordinate 172,220 of NZ_JBIAWP010000011.1, forward strand.
GCAGTGCCGGTCCGCGCTGGGCGACTGGGACCGCGCCGCCGACCTGGCCCGGCGGGCGGTGGAGCTGCAGGAGCCGCACTTCGTCCGCAACCGGGCCCTCTACACGGCGGAGCTCGCCCGCTGCCGGCTCGGCCGCGGCGACCTCGCGGCCGCCGCGGCCGGGGGTACGCAGGCGCTGCACCTGCTGCAGGAGGTCCGCTCGGCGCGGATCCGCTCCATGCTGGCCGGCACGGCGGCCCTGCTGCGGCCCCACCGGGACGTGCCGGAGGTGGCGGCCTTCGTGGAGCGCTGCGACCTGGCGGGGTGAGCGGCGCGTCCGCAGCCGGACCGCACCGGCCGTGCCGGGCGGTCCGGGCCGCAGGGCCGCGTCAGGCCAGATGAGCCGTGTCAGGCCAGGTGGGCCGTGTCGTTCCACAGCTCCACGGCGGGCTCCGCGTACTCCCAGCCGAGCACGCCCAGCGAGGCGGGGCGCAGCTTGAAGCGCTGCCCGTACTCCGGCGGCAGCCCGAGCCAGCGGGCGGTGAGGATCCGCAGCAGGTGGCCGTGGGCGAAGAGGACCACCGTGCAGTCCGCGCAGTCCATGGTCACCGTGGCGCGGTGGGGGCGGCCGTGCTCCTCGTCGATCCGGGCGAGGAAGGCGTCGACGCGGGCGGACACGTCGGCGAGGGTCTCGCCGCCGGGGACGCCGTCGCGCCAGATCACCCACCCCGGGTGGCCGTCGGCGCGGATGGCGTCGCCGGTGCGGCCCTCGTACGCCCCGTAGTCCCACTCCATGAGCTCGGGGGCCGGGACCGCGCGGTCCCCGAGCCCGGCCAGCTCGCAGGTCTCCCGGGCCCGCGCCAGCGGGCTGGTGAGGACGCGCGCGCCGGGCAGGCCGTCCCAGGGCGCGCGCTTGAGGCGCTCGCCCAGGGCGCGCGCCATGTGGCGGCCCTCCTCGGTGAGCGGGATGTCGGTACGTCCGGTGTGGCGGCCGGTGGCGGACCACTCGGTCTCGCCGTGCCGGACGATCAGGATGCGGGCGGGCATGGGAGCCGTGCCTCCTCAGCTGGGCCGTTCGGGCCGGGCCCCGTCGTCGCGGCCCACTGCCTCCCATGATCCCCCAGCCCGCAGGCCGGCGAGGATCAGGTCCAGCCCGAAGGCGTACTGGGCCGCGCTCTCCTGGGCCTCGGCGAGCTCCGGCGCCAGGTCGACGACCAGCGGGAAGTCCCGCGCGGGCAGCGACTCCAGGCGGGCCCGGAAGCGCCGCCGGGCCTCGGCGTCGCCGCAGGCGCGGCCGGCGCGCAGCGCCGCGCCGACGGTGTACTGCATCAGCGCGGTCTGGGCGCGGGCGGCCTCCTCCCGGCTGAGGCCCGCGCCGCACATCAGCCCCAGCATGTGCTCCATGGCGCCGACGGCGCCGGTGGTCGGCACCCGGTCGGCCGGGGGTCCGGCGCGGTGCTGCTCGGCGCGGTGCTGCTCCGCCAGGAGCTGCAGGACGGCGGGGCGCCCGGTGAAGAGCCGGTAGAGGGCGAGGCAGGCGTCGCGGAGCTGGTCGTGCCAGGGCGCGTCGGTGCGGGCCGGGGGCGCGTGCTCGGCGAACACGCGTTCGCGTGCGGCGCCGAAGAGCTCCTCCTTGGAGCGGAAGTAGGTGTACAGCGCCATGGTGCCCACCCCGAGCTCCTCGGCGAGGGCGCGCATCGAGAAGACGTCGATGCCCCGCTCGTCGAGCAGCCGCAGGGCGGTGTCGAGGATGCGCTCGGCGCTGAGGGTGTGGCGGGGCGCGCGGGGGCGGCGGGCGGGGCGGTCCTGCCGGGGGAGGTCCCGGCCGGTGCGGCCCCCCTCGCCGGGGGCGGGCCCGGAGCCGGGGGCGTGAGCGCCCTCGGGGCTCCGCTCCGGGCCGGGCCGCGGGCCGTTCTGCGGGAGACGGGCGGGTTCCGGGTGCATCTGTCCTGTCACGGCGGGTCGCGGTCGACGGTGGCGCCGGGCGCCTCCCCCGTTCCCGGACACCGAATCCGGGCCGCCAGCGCCTTCTGCCACCGTACAGCGTACGGTATGACGTACGCCCGTTCGCCACCCGGAGTTCACCCGCATGTCGTCGCCGTCCGCATCCCCCGCCGCCGCAGGCGCCCCCCGTCACTGGTGGCGGGAGCTGCTCCTGCTCGCGCTGATCTACGCCGCCTACGACGGCAGCCGGCTGCTGGTCGCCGGGGGCCTCCCCCGGGCCCTGCGCAACGGCCACGCCCTGCTGTCCGCGGAAGCCCGGCTGCGCCTGTCGCCCGAGCACCTGCTGAACACCGCCTTCACCCGCCACGCCTGGCTGGCCGTCCCCGCCGACTTCGCCTACGCCTCGCTCCACTACCTGGTCACCCCGCTGGTCCTGGCCTGGCTGTGGCACCGGCACCGCGGCCGCTACCGGCGCGCCCGCACCTGGCTCGGCATCTCGACGGTGCTCGGACTCGCCGGGTTCACCCTCCTGCCGACCGCCCCGCCCCGGCTGCTGGAGGCCTCGTACGGCTTCACCGACTCCATGCGGCAGCACGCCGCCGTCGGCTGGTGGGGCGCGGAGGCGAGCGCGCCCAAGGGTCTCGGCCACCTCACCAACGAGTTCGCCGCCATGCCCAGCCTGCACGTGGGCTGGGCCCTGTGGTGCGGCGTCCTGGTCTGGCGGTGCGCCGACCGGACCGCCGTGCGGATCGCCGGACTGCTGTACCCCGTGCTGATCGCCGTGGTCGTGATGGGCACCGCCAACCACTACCTGCTGGACGCGGTGGCGGGCTGCGCCGTGATGGGCGCGGGCGCCCTGCTGGCGGGGCCCGCGCTGCGCCTCGCCGACCGCCTGCGGCGCGGCGCGGGCGCGGGCGGGCGGGGCGCGGCCGCGGCGGCCGGTACGGCCCCCGCACCGGCGGCCTTCGTCCCCGCCCCGGCGGGGCCCGGGGACGGCGCGGCGAGGCCCCGGGGCGGCGCGGCGCCGGGGGCCGGGGCCGATGCACCGCCGGCCTCCCGGCCGCCGGTCCCCGCCCGCTGAGGCACGGCGGCCGTGCGGGGCGGCCGTCCCCGGTGCCGCCCGGCGGGCAGGGCCTCCGGCCCGCGCCGAGCGCGGCGGCCGCCACCGGTCGGGCGCCGGAGCCGTCACCCGCGCGGCGTCCGCCGGCCGGCGGCCACCGGCGCGGAGCAGCGGTCCCGGGTCGGGCGGGCGGGGCCGGCGCCGGACTGCGGCCTCAGACCCGTCCGGCGGCCTCCGGGACCCCGGCACCGGCGGGCCCGCCCCGGGGCGCGTCCCCGCGGCGGGGGAGCAGCAGCGGGGTGGCCAGGAGGAGGACGCCGGCGGCGGCGATCGCGGTGCGGGGGCCGGTGACGGCGGCCAGCAGGCCCCACAGGGCGGTCAGGGCCGCGATGGCGGCGCTGCTGCCGACCGACCACGCGGACAGGGTGCGGGCGACCAGGTCGGGGGCGGTGCGGTCGAGCCGGTAGGTGGCCAGCAGCGGGTTGAAGAGGCCGCAGCAGGTCACCAGGCCGAGCTGGACGGCGACGACGAGGACGATCCCGGGGGCACCGGGCCGGACGAGGGCCAGCCCGACGGGCCAGCAGGCCCGCAGCACCCCGGCGGTGAGCATCACCCGGTGGCGGCCGAACCGCGCCGCGAGCGGGCGCGCGAGCCGTGAGCCGATCAGCCCGCCGACGCAGGGGGCCGCGAACACGAGGCCGTACTGCCAGGGTGCGAACCCGAGGCGGCCCAGCAGGAGTACGGCGAGCAGCGGTTCGGAGGCCATGATCAGGCCGTTGACGACGACCGCGTTGAGGAACAGCGGGCGCAGCACGGGGTGGGCCAGGATGTGGCGCCAGCCCTCGAGCAGGTCGCCCGCCCGCAGCCGCGGCGCACCGGTGCGCGCGGGGGGCGCCTCCGTCCCGCCGACGGCCCGGACGCCCAGCGCCGAGAGCAGGTAGCTGACCGCGTCGGCCACCACCGTGGCCATCGGGCCGAGCAGACCGATCGCGGCCCCGCCCAGCGGCGGTCCGACCGTGGTCGAGGTCCACATCGTGGACTCGAACCGGCTGTTCGCGACGAGCAGGTCCTCCGCCGGCACCAGCGCCTTCAGGTACGCGCCGCAGGCCGCCCTGAAGGCGATGTCGGCCGCGGCCGTGACGACGGACACGAGGAGGAGCTGGGCGAAGCCGAGCCGACCGAGCGCGAACGCGACGGGGACGGTCGCCAACGCCGCGAACCGGGTCAGGTCCATCGCCACCATGACCGGCCGCTTGCGGCGGAACTCCACCCAGGGGCCGAGCGGCAGCGCGACCAGGGCGCCGACGGCCCGCCCGGCGGAGGACAGCGCCGCCACCTGGGCCGGCCCGCAGTGCAGCACCAGGACCGCGATCAGGGGGAACGCGCCGAACCCGAGCCCCGAGCCGTACGAGCTGACCGCGTACGCCGCCCACAGCCACCCGAACCGGCGCCCGAGCGCCCGCCTGCCCCTCATGTCCACCGCATTCCTCGCCGCACGGGACGGCGACCCGCCGCCCCCGGCATGAAAGCGAGGAGCGGACGGCGGGGGCAAACCGCCGGCCCGTCAGGGGACACGGCCGTCCGGTGCGCCGGCGGCCCGGCCGGCGCGGGCCTCGGCGCCGGGCGCGCCTCCGCGGCCGTCGCGGACGCGGGGCGGTTCCAGGACACCGCCGCCGGGCCCCGGACGGCGGCACGGGTCCGGCGGCAGGGGCCCCTGCGGCCCGGCCCTCCGGGCCGGTCCCACGGCACGCCCGGCGCGGCGCGCGGACGGGACGGACCGTCAGACGGCCCGCCGGCCGGCCGCCCCGGCCCGGTGGCGGACGGCACGCCCGGGCGGCAACTGCCGTGCCCGGCCGCGGGAACGGGCCGGATCCGGGCCGCCGCGCCCGTTTGTCGGCGGCGGATGCAAGACTGGCGCGCACCATGAACGACTCGCACCCCGGGTACGCGTCCCACGGGTCCGCCGAGCCCCCCGCGCAGCGGCTCGCCGGGCTGCGCGGCCCCGCGCCGCAGCGCAGCCTCGACGCCCGCGCCCTCGCCGCGCTCGCCGCCAACCCCGGCTGCCGCCGCCGCGCCCTGCTGGACGCCGCCGGGGTCGACAAGACGGTCCTCGCCGAGCGCCTGGGCAGTCCCGCGCCCTTCGGCCGGTCGCCGTTCGCCATCGCCCGCGGCAACGTCTTCGAGGCCCGGGTCAAGGCCGACGGGTACGCCGAGCTGCTGCTCCTCCTCCAGCGCCACCTCGGCCTGCCGGAGCCGGACGCGGACGGGGTCGCCGTACCGGACCTGCTGCCGCGGGCCGGTACGGCGGTGCGGGCCGGGCGGACCCGGCAGGCGCTGGCCGAGGCCGCCGCCCGGCCCGGCCGCTGGACGCTGCTGGACCATCCCATGCTCCGCCTGGACGTCGCCGGCTCCCCCGCCCACCTGGAGCCCGACGCCGTGGTGGTGCGCCCCGACGGCCGCTGGACGGTCGTGGAGATCAAGTCCTTCCCGATCCTGGACGGCTCCGCCGACCCCGCCAAGGTCGGCGCGGCGGCCCGCCAGGCGGCCGTGTACGTCCTGGCACTGCGCGAGGCCGCGGCCGAACTGGCCGGCGTCAAGCCGGGGGACGGCCCCTACGACGAGCCCGAGGGCCCGGCCGCGGCGCCCGACCCCACGGTGCTGCTGGTCTGCCCCCGGGACTTCTCCAACCGGCCCACCGCCGCCGCCGTCGACGTCCGCCGGGAGCTGGCGGTCACCCGCCGCCAGCTGCGGCGGATGACCCGCATCGACCGCATCCTCGACGCGCTCCCCGCCGACGCGGGCTTCGACCTGTCCACCGCCGACGACGGCACGCCCGCCCGCACCGACGGGCAGCTCGCCGGCGCGGTCGCCGCCGTGCCCGCCGCCTACGCCCCCGACTGCCTGTCCACCTGCGAACTGGGCTTCCACTGCCGCCGGGAGGCCCGCTGCGCCGACGCGGTCGGACAGCTGGGCCGCTCCGTCCGCGGCGAGCTGGGCTCCCTGCGGACCGTCGGCGGGGCCCTGGCCGCGGCGGCGGGCGGCGTCCCGGGCCGCGGCGCCCGGGACGGCGGCGGCCCGGCCCACGACGGCGGCCGGGCCCACGACGGCGCCGGCGGTCCGGCGGACGCCGTGGACGAGGCCGCCGCCCGCCTCGCCCGGGCGGCCGCGCTGCGCGCCGAGGCCCTCGCCGAGGGGGGCCTGCGCCGGTGAGCCTGCTGACCACCCTCGCCCGGCTGGAGGCCGTGCACCAGGACCGGGCGCAGCCGCTGGCGACCGTCCGGCACCGCCACCTCTCCGACCGCCCCATGGTCGTCGTGCCGCTCGCCGCCGCCGGCGAGGACGGCGCACCGCTCGCGGCCATGCTCGGCACCGACCGCGACGCACCGCGGCTCCACGTGGTGCCGCAGCCCCTCGACCGCGACCAGCGCTTCGCCTTCCTCGCGGCGCTCGCCGGCGACCTGCTGCCCTACCTGGAGGGCTACGGCGAGGAGACCGAGCAGGTCGAGGGCACCGAGAAGGACCCGGAGACCGGGGAGCGGCTCCCCGTGGTGCGCGAGCTGTGCGCGGACGCCCCGCAGCTGGTCGTCCCCAACAGCGCGGGCGTCCACCACCTGGGCCTGCTCGGCCGCTCCACGCGGTTCCGCCGCACCGCCGACGACGCGGACGCCGGGCCCTACCCCGTGCCGAGCCGGGTGCCGCTGCTCGGCCGCTGGCTCACCCACCTGCGGGAGCGCGCCGAGGTGCCCGGCTCCTCGATGCTGCTCGCCATGACGGCGCTGCTCGGCCGCCACTGGGCCACCGGCCAGTCCCACCTGGAGGACCAGCACCTGGGCGCCCTGCTCGCCTGGATCGCCCCGCCGCCCGGCCTGGGCGGCGCCGAGGCCGCCCGGTACGCCGAGTCCGCCCGCGACGGGCGCGGACAGCTGCACTGCCCGCCCGCCGGACCGGCCACCGACCCCCGCTTCGACGAGAAGCTGCTCGGCCCCGCCGTCGCCCGCCACGACGCCGCCCGCGCGGCCCTGCGCGCGGCCCCGCCCGGCGAGGCGGCGCGGGCGGAGGCGCACGTGCGGCGGACCGCCGACGAGGTCCGCGGCCTGCTGGAGCAGGTGCTGCGGCCCACCTGGGACCAGGTCTGGCGGGGCCTCGACCTGCTGCGCGCGCTGCCGCCCGGCGCCCGTGTGGCGGAGCGGTGGGAGGGCGACCGCTGGTCCTACACCGGCCACCGCGAGCGGCTCGCCGCCGGGGAGCCGCCGCAGCCCCGGTTCGACGACGCGGTCACCGCCGCCCGCAAGCTGGCGCAGCGCGAGCGCGAGCAGGCGAGGCTGGACCTCCAGGAGGCCCTGGACGACCCGCTGGCGATGGCCGAGCACCGCCTCTCCGGCGAGGCCTTCGCCGGGACCGTGGAGGCCGTCGAGGCGGCGTACGACACCTCGGGCCGCACCCCCAAGCCCCGGCCGCTGGTCACCGTGCGCACCGGCGACCGCCCGCACGCCGACCCCGGCCGGGAGGTGCACCGGGTGTGGGGGCCGCCGGGCGAGGACGGGGCGGCGCCCGCCGCGCAGAAGGCCGAGGTCGTGCGGCACGACCCCGCCGAGGGCACCGTCGTGCTGCGCCTCACCTCGGGGATGGGGCGGCGGAGGGAGCCCGAGCCGGGCACGGTGCCGCAGCCCGGCGACCGGGTCTGCTTCACCCTGTTCGAGCTCTCCGTGCGGCAGGCCGCGCCGCTGCCCGACCCGCAGGACACCCCCTGGACGCACGGCGGTCCGCCCGGCTCGGCCTCCGCCGTGCCCGGCCCGCGCCCCGGCGGGCCGCACACCGGCGGTCCGCACACCGGCGGTCCGGCCGCGGCCGCCACGGCCGACGAGGAATGGGAGTAGCCCGACCGTGAACCCCGCCGACCCCGCCGCCTCCCCCGGGGCGGCCGCCGACCGGGTCACCGCCGAGATCCTCGCCGCCGTGCTCTCCGGCACCGAGCGCGGCGTGGTGGTCGACTCCCCGCCCGGCGCCGGCAAGTCCACCCTCGTCGTGCGCGCGGCCCGCGAGCTGGTCGCCGCCGGCGAGCGGCTGATGATCGTGGCGCAGACCAACAGCCAGGTCGACGACCTGGTGGACCGGCTCGCCACGGCCGCCCCCGACCTGCCGGTGGGCCGCCTGCACAGCAGCGACGGCCGGCCCGCGCCGGAGGCGCTGCGGCACGCGGGGGTCACCGCCTCGCCCCGGATCGGCGACCTCGCCGAGCAGCAGGTGGTGGTCTCCACCGCCGCCAAGTGGCAGTGGGTCAAGGACGTCGATCCGTGGCGGCACGCCATCGTCGACGAGGCGTACCAGATGCGGTCCGACGCACTGCTGGCCGTGGCGCGGCTCTTCGAGCGGGCGCTGTTCGTGGGCGACCCCGGGCAGCTCGACCCGTTCACCGTGGTCGGCACCGACCAGTGGGCGGGCCTGTCCTGGGACCCCTCGCGCAGTGCGGTCACCGCGCTCCTCGACCACAACCCCGGCATCCGCCCGCACAACCTGCCGGTCTCCTGGCGGCTGCCGTACTCGGCGGCGGGGCTGGTCTCGCGGGCGTTCTACCCGTTCACGCCGTTCCGCTCCGGCACCGGCGAGGGCGACCGGCGCCTCACCGTGGGCACGGCGGGCGACGGCGGGCCGGTGGACGCGGTGATCGACGAGGCCGCCGAGTCGGGCTGGGGGCTGCTGGAGCTTCCTGCCCGGCACACCGTGCGGACCGACCCCGAGGCCGTGCACGCCGTGGCGCGGACCGTGCGGCGGCTGCTGGACCGCGGCCTGGCCGCCGTCTCCGAGAAGGGCACGGCACCGGTCACCGCCGACCGGATCGCGGTCGGCACCGCCCACCGGGACCAGGCCGCCGCCGTCCGGGCCGCCCTGACCGGCCTGGGCGTCCCCGTCGACGGGTCGCCGGGCCCCGCCGTCACCGTGGACACCGCCAACCGGCTCCAGGGGCGCGAGTACGACGTGACCGTGGTGCTGCACCCGCTGTCCGGCCGCCCGGACGCCACCGCCTTCCACCTGGAGACGGGGCGGCTGTGCGTGCTGGCCTCCCGGCACCGGCACGCCTGCATCGTGGTGGCACGGGCCGGCATCGCCGAACTGCTGGACGAGCACCCGTCGACCGAGCCGGTGCAGCTGGGCGTCAGCGTGAAGTTCCCCGACGGCTGGGAGGCGAACCACGCCGTCCTGGCGCACCTGGCCGAGCACCGCGTCGGCCTGCGGTGAGCCGGGCGGCGGGGCGGGCGGGGGCGGGGCGGGCGCCGCTCCCCCGCGCGCCGGGAGGCCCTGCGCGCCGGGCCGCCCGCCGTGCCGGCGCGCGCCGCGCATACGGCGGCACCCGGCGAGGAATACCACCGTGGGGGTGAGCCGTTGTGCCTGCGTCGCCCCTGCGCGTCACGGCCGACGCCGGATCAGGCACGTCCGGCGGATCGGCCACTCGACGTGTCCGCAGGAACCCGCCCCGCCACCCCATGGAGGTGCCCATGTCCGACCCGGCCGACCGCCAGCGCTCTGCGGAGGGCGCAGGAGCCGCCCGGCGGTTCCGCCCGGCCCCGCTGCTCTTCGAACCGCGCGCGGGCGAGGCCGAGGCCGAGCACTTCTTCGACCTGGAGTCGATCGAGGACCCGGGGGAGCTGCTGCGCCGCTCGACCGAACTGGCCCTCGCCTTCCGGGCCGCGGCGGAGCGGGCCACCGACTTCCAGGCGGTGGCCGCCGCCGAACTGGCCGACCCGCGCCGCTTCGACGCGCTGAGCTGCGCCGAGATCGCCGACCGCGCGGACTGGACGCCGGACTACGCCGCCAAGATGGTCGAGTACGGGCGCGTCCTGCAGAAGCAGGGGCGCAGGGCGGAGTGAGGACCGCGGGGGCCGTGAGGACGGCGAGGACGGCGAGGACGGCGGGAACCCCGGACGCGGCCCTCCCGGCGGCCCCTGCGGAGTGAGCGGCGCGTGGGGGGCGTCCGTGCGGGTCCGCCCGCCGGGGCCCCGGCCTGCGGCCGCCCCCCGGCGCTGGGCCGCGGCGTCCGGTGGACGTCCCGCAACCGCCGACCTCCGGCATATGCGGGTGGAAGGGTACGCCGCGCCCGGGGGTCCTGTCCGGCAAACCCCGCTTCCCGCCGCACACGAACGGCACGGCCGGTAGATCTGCTGTCCGTGGACATCTGGACGTATGAATCCGTGGAGTACGTCACCGTGGCCGGAGAGGCCTGGCTGGCGTCCGCGAGCGAGTACCCGCGCAGCATCCAGGCCCTGTGGCGGGAACGCCCCTGGGCCGCCACCGTCCTGCCCTGCGGCCGCGTCTTCGACGTGGTCAGCCTGCCGGGGCTGCCGGGGCGGCGTGTCCTCGAGGAGCTGTGGACGACCGGGCCCGGATGCGGACCCGCCGCCTCCTCCCGGGGCCGGCTGCTGCTCTTCGCCCGGCCCGGCACCGCCGAGCGGCTGGGCCCGCTGCTCCGCTGGGAGGAGTGGGGCCCCGGCACTCCCGCGGCGCTCTGCCACGGTGCGGGCGACGCCGTGACCGTGCCCCCGCTGCAGCGCATGGTCGACGCCCCCGACTCCCCCGGGCTCGGCTCGGGGCGCTGGATCGTCGCCCCGGACCAGCGGGAGCCGTGGCTGCCCGACGCGGGGGTGCTGCTGCGCGCCTGCGTGCGCGCCGCCCGGCGCACGGCCCGGGAGCGGGTGCTCCCGGCGCGCGGGGAGAACCGATTTCAGTCGGAGGGGGCCGACTGCTAGAGTCTGCGGTGTCGGTGAGCGCCGCTAGCTCAACTGGCAGAGCAGCTGGCTCTTAACCAGCGGGTTCGGGGTTCGAGTCCCTGGCGGCGCACACAGCGGGAAGGGCGTCCTCCTCACGGGGGGGCGCCCTTCTCCGTGCATCGGAGGCGGGCCGGGGAGGCGGCGGGCCGGCGGCCCGCCGCCCGGGCCTCAGTGGAAGGCGTCGAGCCCGGTGAGGGCCTTGCCGACGATCAGCTGGTGCATCTCCACGGTGCCCTCGTAGGTCAGCACGGACTCCAGGTTGGCGGCGTGCCGCATCACCGGGTACTCCAGGCTGATGCCGTTGGCCCCCAGGATCGTGCGGGCGGTCCGGGCGATGCCCATCGCCTCCCGGACGTTGTTGAGCTTGCCGTAGCTGACCTGCTCGGCGCGCAGCCGCCCCGCGTCCATCCGGCGCCCGAGGTGGAGGGCGAGCAGCAGGGCCTTCTGCAGTTCCAGGGACATGTCGGCGAGCTTGGCCTGGGTCAGCTGGAAGCCGCCGATCGGCCTGCCGAACTGCACCCGGCTGCCCGCGTAGTCCAGCGCGGCCTCGAAGCAGCTGCGGCCGGCGCCCACCGCGCCCCAGACGATGCCGTAGCGGGCCTGGTTGAGACAGCCGAGCGGCCCGCGGAGCCCGGTGACGCCGGGGAGGACCGCGTCGGCGGGCAGCCGCACCCCGTCGAGGACCAGCTCGCTGGTGACGGAGGCGCGCAGCGACGCCTTGTGCCTGATCTCCGGGGCGGAGAAGCCCGGGGTGCCCGCGGGGACCAGGAAGCCCCGGACGCCCTCGTCGGTCTGCGCCCACACGACCGCCACCCCGGCCACCGAGCCGTTGGTGATCCACATCTTGCGGCCGTCGAGCACCCAGTCGCCGCCCGCGTCGCGGCGGGCCCGGGTGCGCATCGAGGCGGGGTCGGAGCCGTGGTCGGGCTCGGTGAGGCCGAAGCAGCCGATCACCTCGCCGGCCGCCATGCCGGGCAGCCACCGCTGCTTCTGCTCCTCCGACCCCCACCGGTGGATCGCGTACATGGCCAGCGAGCCCTGCACCGACACCAGGGAGCGGATGCCGGAGTCGCACGCCTCCAGCTCCAGGCAGGCCAGGCCGTACTGCACGGCGGAGGCGCCCGCGCAGCCGTACCCCTCCAGGTGCATGCCGAGGGCGCCGAGCGCGCCCAGCTCCTTCGCCAGCTCGCGGACCCCGGGCAGCTCGCCGCGCTCGTACCAGTCGGCGACGTACGGGGCCACGCGGTCGGCGCACCAGCGGCGCACGGTGTCCCGGACCGCCCGCTCCTCCTCGTCGAGCAGGTCGTCCACCCCGAGCGGGTCGCGGGGGTCGAAGGGCGGAAGGGGGGCGGGCGCGGCGCTCATGGGCGGCTCCTCCGGGGGGGGCGGGCGGCGGGGGCGGGCGGGCCGGCAGCGTGCCGGGCGGCCCGGGGGCCACGCTCGCAGGTGGGCGGCCGCGCGTCGAGGGGCGGGCCGATTCGGCGATCCGCCGCGGCACCGTGTACATTCTCCTGGTCAGCGGGCGCCGCTAGCTCAACTGGCAGAGCAGCTGGCTCTTAACCAGCGGGTTCGGGGTTCGAGTCCCTGGCGGCGCACTGTGCAGGACCGAGGGCCCTTCCCCGTCACGGGGAAGGGCCCTCGTCGTGTCGGAGGCCGCAGCCCGCGCGCCCGCCGTCCCGGTGGCGCGGGCCGGTCCGGGGCCGCCGGGAGCGGCCAGGAGCGGCCAGGACGCGGGGCGACGCCGCCTTCCGCCGCCGTCCGCCGCCGGGGCCGGCCCGGCACCGCGGCGGCGGGGCACCGGGCGTGGGCGCCCCGGCTGCGGGTCCGGGCGGGGCCGGGGCGGGCCGGGCTGCGGGCCGGGCTGCGGGCCGGGCTGCGGGCCGGGACCGGTGAGCCCGCGTCAGCAGCGCCCGGCGGGCTGCGACACCTCGCACCGGTTGTCGTCGAAGACGTTGTCCGTGCCCTTGTCGCGGTCCGCGACGTCGGCCGGCTGGTTGCCGGTGGCCGTGTTGCCGCCGATCGTGTTCCGGGAGCTGGCCACGCCGACGAAGCTCGGGAAGAGCACGATGCCGCCGGAGAGCGGGGACGTGCCGCGGTTGTCGCGGACGTCGTTGCCGATGACCCACACCTCCTCCACGCCCGTGAGGACGATGCCGGCGCCCTGCATCACGGGGAGCCGGGCGGTCGACGGGCAGTAGCGGTTGTTCTCCCAGACCCGGTTGGAGCGCACCGCCAGCCTCCCGGCCCGGGGGGTGCCCTCGTCGCCGACGACGAAGATCCCGGCGCAGTTGCCGATGACGGTGTTGCGCTCCACCACGAGGTCCTGCAGGCGCCGGACGGTGATGCCCACACGGTTGCCCGAGAGCCGGTTGCCGCTCACCACCGCGCCCTCGGCGTCGGTGGCGCCGCCCTCCTCGGTCACCGTGTTGGCGAGGAAGATGCCGGTCTCCGCGTTGTCCGCGGCGGTGTTGTCCCGGAAGACGCCGCGCACCGACCGGTCCTGACGGATGCCGTGCTCGCCGTTGCCGCGCGAGACGACGCCGCGCACCGACAGGCCGTCGGTCCAGGTCGCCATGACGCCGTCCTTGGTGAAACCGGAGACGGAGAACGACCGGAGGCGGACGCCCGCCAGGGGGTGCCCCGGGCTTCCGGTGACGCAGACGCCGTGCCCTGCTGCGGCACATGCGCCGTTGCCCGCCGCCGCAGCGGGCACGAAGCGGGTGGCCGGGCCGGAGCCCATGAGGGTCACGCCGTCGGTGCGGATGTCGACGCTCCCCCGGTAGACGCCTGCCGGCACGAAGACGACGTCCCCGGGGGCGGCCCGGTCCACCGTCTGCTGGACCGTCTCCCCCGGCCGGACCACCAGCACCGTCGAGGCGCGCGCGGGTGCGGGCGCGGCGGCACCCACCACGGCGAGGACGGCGAGGGCGACGGGGCCGCAGGCCCCGCGGAGGTGTGTGAGCTTGCGTAGGCGCATCGGTGGTGACCTGCTTCCCCTGGTGTGTGGCCTGCTGCCGGCTGCGGGCCGGAGCACCCGCACCCGGTCGAAGCTACGCAGGGCGCACAGGTCGCGCACGCGCTGTCACCCTTCGGGCGCAGGAGGTGACCGCCGGGTGGCGGACATGGCGGCGCTTCGGGCGGGGTCCGCAGCGGGCCGGACGGGCCGGGGGCCGAGGACGGGGTGCGGGGCCGGGGTGCGGGGCCGGGGTGCGGGGCCGGGGTGCCGTCGGACGGGCCCCCGGAACCGGCCCGGCCCGGACCGTGGGGTCGGCCGGGCCCCGGGGGCCGACGGCTGCAGGGGGCCCGGGGTCCGGAAACCGCCCGCCGGTCGCCCGCCGACGTGCACGGCCGCGGTGGACGGGGTCGCGGCGGGCGGGGCCGGGAGCGGGAGGATGCGGACCGGGAGTCCCGTCAGCCGTCGAGGCGGCGGACCGCACCGCCCGCGCCGACCGCGTACAGGTCGACCCCCAGCAGTCCGCGGACCCGCACGGAGACCCGCAGGGCCGCCTCCGCCGCGTCCTCCGGGACGACGACGGCGTACCGGGTGCCCGGGTTGTCGTCCATCCGGCGCAGCAGCCGGCCGTAGGCGGTGTCGAGGTCGCGGTCCACGTCAGGGGTGTCCTCCTGAACCTCCGCCAGCAGGCGCGCGCCGTCGGCGTGCCATGCTTCGACGTCGACGCAGTCGTGGTCGCAGTGCTCGTCCAGGATCTTCCAGCCGTGACCGCGCAGCCAGCCCTCGAAGGACTCCTGCATCCGACCTGCGCCACCGCTGTCCATGCTCCCAGGATGCGGCAGCCGGACGCGCCGCGCGACCGGCGGCGGGCGCCGGGAGCAGCGCGGGCGCGGCACCGGGCGCGGGGCGCGACGGGCCGGTCACCACCGTGTCACAGCCCGGCACGGCCGCAACCCGCCCGGCGGCGGCCGCGTGGATGCGGACGACGGCCGGAGCGGCCGCCGGAGGACGGACGGCAGGGGGACGCGGTCATGGCGAGGACGCGAGGGTACGGGGCGGTCCGGCGGCTGGGGACGGTCCGGCGGCTGGGGGCGGTCCGGGGGGCCGCGGTGCTGGCGGCGGCGGGCGGGCTCCTGGCGGCGTGCGGTCCGGGGACGGTGGGGGCGGCCGCCCCGGGTACGGCGGCTCCGTCGCGTGCGGCGTCCGCCTCCCCGGCCCCCTCGGGACGCCCCTCGGGCACCGCGGAGCCCGGCGGCCCGGCGTCCCGCCCGGCTGCTCCAGCACCGTCGGCGTCCGTGCCGTCGGCGCCCGTGCCGTCGGCGCCCGTGCCGTCGGCGCCCGCGTCCCGGGGACCGGCGGGCGGCGCGTCGGGCCGTCCGGCCCCCGGCGGGACCGCCTCGGCCGCCTGCTCCCCCGGCGGGCTCGCCGCCTCCGGCGCCCGGCGGCTGGAGCCCTCCAACCCCGACGGGACCTATGCGGTGCTGGTCTCCCTCACCAACCGCGGACCAGGCTCCTGCGTGCTGCAGGGCTTCCCCTCCGTCGCGGTCGCCGGGCAGGGCGACCCGCGCCGCAACCGTCCGCTGCGGACCGTCCGCGAAGGGGCGGCGCGGCCGGTGCGGCTGGCCCCGGGCGGCAGGGCCTGGGTGCGGGTCACCCTGGTGTCGGTGCTGGGCGAGGGCGACGGCTACTGCGCGTCGGGCGCGACCCCGGCGGCGCCGCCCTCGCTCGTGCTGGGGGTCCCGGGCGGCGGGATCCAGGTGGGGGTGGCGGACGGCGGGCTCTTCGCGGAGTGCGACGACCGGGCGCGGACCACGGCCTTCCTGGCCGACCGGCCGTGAACGGGAGCACCCGCCGGATGCGGTAGAGTTCTTCCCGCAGGTGAGCGCCGCTAGCTCAACTGGCAGAGCAGCTGGCTCTTAACCAGCGGGTTCGGGGTTCGAGTCCCTGGCGGCGCACATGCGGTACCGAGGGCCCCTCCGTGGAGACACGGAGGGGCCCTCGGCGTCTCCGGGCGGCGGGGAGCGGGCGGCGGCGGTGCCGTGCGGCACCGCCGCGCACGACCGTCGGCGCCCGGCGGCCCGCGGCTCGCGTCCGGCGGGACCGCGTCCGACGGCCCGTATCCGGCTGGCGGGTGGACCGACGGGAGCCCGACAGTGCCGCGGGGAACACCGCCGCATCCATCCTGACCTGCGAAGCAGCCCGCAGCGCGCCCCTGCCAGAATGGCCGGATGCCCGATTCAGAGACACACGGCGGGTCCGCGCCGCACTCCGGCAGAGCCGGCGGACTCGCCCTCGCCCTGCTGTCCGCGTTCGCCTTCGGCGGTTCGGGGACGGCGGCGAAGCCGCTGATCTCCGCGGGCCTCGACCCCCTCCACGTGGTGTGGCTGCGGGTGGCCGGTGCCGCCCTGGTGCTGCTGCCGGTCGCGGTGCGGCACCGGGGCGAACTGCGGCGGCGGCCCGGGCTGCTGGTCGGGTTCGGACTGCTGGGGGTGGCCGGCGTCCAGGCGTTCTACTTCGCGTCCATCTCCCGGATCCCGGTCGGGGTGGCCCTGCTGATCGAGTACCTGGGGCCGCCGCTGCTCCTGGGATGGGTGCGGTTCGTCCAGCGGAGGCCGGTCACCCGGGCGGCCGCGCTCGGCGCGGTGCTGGCGGTGGGCGGCCTGGGGTGCGTGGTCGAGGTCTGGGCCGGTCTGGGCTTCGACCCGCTCGGGGTGCTGCTGGCGCTGGGGGCGGCCTGCTGCCAGGTCGGGTACTTCGTGCTCTCGGACGCCGGGAGCGGCGGCGGCGAGCCCGTGGACCCGCTGGCCGTCAGCGCGTACGGGCTGCTGGTGGGCGCGGTGGCGCTGACCGCGGTGGCGCGTCCGTGGCAGACGGAGTGGCACGTGCTGGGCGGCTCGGTGGCGATGGGCGGCGAACGGGTTCCGGCCCTGCTGCTGGTGGCCTGGGTGGTGCTGGTGGCGACCGTCCTGGCGTACCTGACCGGTGTGGTGGCGGTGCGTCGCCTGTCGCCTCCGGTGGCAGGGGTGGTGGCCTGCCTGGAGGCGGTGGTCGCCACGGTCGCGGCGTGGGTCCTGCTGGACGAGCACCTGGGAGCGCCCCAGGTGCTCGGCGGGCTGCTGGTGCTGGCGGGCGCGTTCATCGCGCAGACCTCGGCCTCGTCGGCGCCGCCGGTGCCGGTGCCAGTGCCGGTGCCGGTGCCGGTGCCGGAGGGGATGCCGGTGCCGGAGGGGATGCCGGTGGCGTCGGTGCCCGCGGACGGCGGGCCGACCCCCGGGGCGGAGGCCTGCACCGGGGCGGAGGCCTGCACCGGGGCGGACGGCGGGGAGGGCCGGGCCGGACGGCGGCTCTGAGGGCGGCCCCGGGCCCGCCGAAATGCGCCGGCCGGTCCCCGGCCGCCTCGGGTAGGAGAGTGCGTCATGACGTCCTGGACCCTGGCCCCCGAGGCCTTCGACTCCCCCGACGCGACCGGTCTGCGCCGCGCCTACTACGA
Organism: Streptomyces sp. NPDC001380; assembly: GCF_042895785.1. Lineage (NCBI taxonomy): Bacteria > Bacillati > Actinomycetota > Actinomycetes > Kitasatosporales > Streptomycetaceae > Streptomyces > Streptomyces sp. NPDC001380. The sequence goes on from NZ_JBIAWP010000011.1 coordinate 189,409, forward strand.
CGAGGTGGCGAGCCGCTACTGGGGGCGGCCCGCAACGCCGGAGGAGGTCGACCGGGGCCTGGCCGGGGACGGTGCCGAACTCCTCGCCCCGCCCACCGGGCAGTTCGTGGTCGGACGCCGCGGCGGTGAGGCCGCCGCCTGCGGCGGGGTCCTGATGCTGGACGACGGACGCGCCGAGCTCACCCGCGTCTACCTGCGGCCCGCCTTCCGCGGCCGCGGGGGCGCGGGCCTCCTGCTGGAGGCGCTGGAGCACGAGGCGCGCGCGCTCGGCGCCCGCCGGATGGTCCTGAACACCCGCCTCGATCTGGTCGAGGCCCGCGCGCTGTACGCACGCCACGGGTACGCCGAGATCCCGGCGTACTGCACGGGCCCGTACATGGAGGTCTGGTACGGCAAGGAGCTCGGCGCGGGCGCCTGACCGGGCCGCGGGGACGTGCGGCGGCCGCGTCCGGGGGTGCGGACGGCCGGGCCGGTCCCTCCGGCACGCATCGGCGCGGCTCCCGGACCGCGACGCGGCCGCCGACGGGCCGCCAAGTCCTGCTTCCCGAAAGGACGTTGGCCCCCCTCCCGACCGAGGGCCGAACGAGGGGCGTGAACGGGGGCGTGCACCACGACACCGGGCGCAGGTGCAGGGTGCGCGCCGGTGGCACTGTCAGAGTGGCCGTACATCCTGAATGTCCGATTCGACATACCCCAGGGACGGTCCATGGCCCAGGTGCACGTGATCCTCAACCAGAAGGGCGGCGTGGGGAAGTCCACCCTCACCGTCAACCTCGCCGCCGTCACCGCCGACGTCCTCGGCGGGACCGCCGGCGAGGACCCGCCCGTCGTCGCGGTCTCCATCGACCCGCAGGGCTCCGCCGTGTGGTGGTCGGAGCGGGTGGGCGACGGACTGCCCTTCGACTTCGTCCAGGCGCACGACGACCCCGCCGGGCTCGCGGCGCTCCACCTGATCCCCTCGGCGCGTCACGTCTTCGTCGACACCCCCGGCTGGCTCGACCTCTCCGGGCGCACCGACCCGGGTGAGCGGTGCCCCCTGGGCGAGGGGCCCGCCGCGGAGGCGCTGCGGGCCGTCCTCGACCACGCCCACGACGTGATCGTGCCCATCGAACCGGAACCGCTGGGCTTCGAACCGACCCAGCGCACGATCGAACGGGTGGTGAAGCCGCGCGGGCTGCCGTTCCGGGTCGTGGTCAACAACTGGGACCCGCGCGACGGACGGGCGGACCTGGAGCAGACCCGGGCCTTCGTCGAGGCCCAGGGGTGGCCGGTGGCCCGTACCGTGGTCCGGCACTACAAGCTCCACACCCGCGCCTCGGCCGACGGACTGGTCGTCACCCAGTACGGCGGCAACCGGGTCGCCCTGCAGGCCCGGGAGGACTTCTTCCGGCTCGCCCTGGAGGTCGGCCTCGGCGCCGCCGAACCCATGGCCGCAGCAGCATCGGCAGCGTCGGGACCGGCGGCGGTGGTCGGCGGCATTCCCGCCCCGGCCGACGGCCGGGGCGGGCGGAGCGGGAAGGGCGTACGGAGCGGGCGGAACGCGCAGGCGTCGCAGCGCACGCCCGGCACAGCGGGCACGGACCCGGCCACGTCCGCAGCCACGACCGCCCCGGAACCCCTGGCCGGCGGGACCACGGCGGCACCGGCCGTCACATCGGCCGTCACACCGGCCGCGCCCGTGAACGGCAGGCCGCCGCGGCCGAGGGGGCGGCGGAAGCAGGCAGCCGCCGCCCGGAAGGGAGGCCGGTGATGGGGCGCCGCATCGACCTCGCCACCCTGCTCACGCCCGGGGCCACGGCAGTCCTGGTCCCGGCCACGACCGCAACCGCAGCCACGGCCACGGCCACGGTGGACCCCCACCCCACGGTGCTGCCGCTCACCGCTCTGGCCGAGAACCCCGACAACCCGCGCGAGGAGCTGCGCGACCTGGAGGGCCTGGCCGACACCGTGCGGGAACGCGGCGTACTCCAGCCGCTCGGCGTGGTGACCCGCGAGGCGTTCCTCCTCCACTACCCCCAGCACCGCCGTGCGGTGGGTGACGCCCCGTACGTCGTGCTGCACGGGCACCGGCGGCTGGCCGCCGCGCGGATGGCCGGGCTGGCCGAGGTACCGGTGCACGTACGGGGGGACGCGCTCCACTCGGGGGAGGACGCGCTGATCGAGAACGTCCAGCGGGACGACCTCACCGAGCTGGAACAGGCCCGCGCGATCCAACGGCTGGTCGACGTCTATGCGTACTCGCAACGGGAGCTCGCCGCCCGATTGGGAAAGTCCCAGGGGTTCATCTCGCAGCGGCTCGCCCTGCTGCGGCTGCGGCCCGAACTCCAGCAGGCGCTCGCGGAGGGCGCCCTCGGTGTGGAGGACGCCCGGCGGATCGCACGGCTCCCCCAAGAGCAGCAGACCCTGCCGACTCCGGCAGCGCCCACCCAACGCTCCCGCCGTCCGACGGCCTCTCCCCCGGCCCCGCAGGGCGATTACGCCGTAATCACCCTGGACACACCCGAGAACATCGCCGCGGCCCTGCGCCGCCACCTCACCCCACGCCTGCTGGACCGCCTGATCGTCCTGCTCGCCGACGGCTGACCTCCGCAGAAGCATCCGCAGTTCCGGGGCCCGGCGCACCGCCGGGCCCCGCGTCGGCCCTCCGGGAATGCCAGGACCGGCGGGACCAGGCCGTGGCCCCTCCACCTGCCGCACCCTCGGACCGCCGCCGGATTCGAGCAGCCCGACAGTACGGGCGCGCCGGACGTGCCGGACGAGGGCCGGTCCCGGCAGCCCGAAACACCGCAGGCACGGTTCCGCTGCAGTGCGCACCAATGCGTCGTCATAACCGGACCGACTTCGGACATCGGCACCACGTCCTCCCAGTGCGCGACGACAGCGCCGGGACGCCCACGCCGCGACCGAGGAGCGATCCCGGCAGGTGCAGCAGGCCCTACGGGCCCAGCAGCCGGAGGACACCCGGCGGCCGCCGCCGGACACCACCGCACCACGGCAGCCACGAGCACATCGCGGTCGCGGACCGGCGGACCTCACGCACCTTCCGACCCGGCGTCCGCGCCAAGGGGTGCCCGGACGGCCGACTGCCCGCAGGCCTGAGGCCCGGACCGGAGCAGTGCCTGCGAGCGGACCCGGGCCGCGCTTCAGGAGCGGGCGATGTCCTCGTGGTGCCGGATGACCTCAGCGATGATGAAGGTGAGGAACTTCTCCGCGAAGACCGGGTCCAGGTGGGCGTCGGCGGCCAGGCCGCGCAGACGCTCGATCTGCCGCCGCTCGCGGTCCGGGTCGGCCGGGGGCAGCCGGTGCTCGGCCTTGAGGCGGCCGACCTGCTGCGTGCACTTGAACCGCTCGGCGAGCATGTGGACGACGGCGGCGTCGATGTTGTCGATGGACTGCCGCAGTCGCTCGAGCTCCGCCCGCACCGCCGGGTCCGCCACGCCGGCCCCGGCCTTCTCCGTGCTGTCGGCGGGGGCGGTGGTGGGCTGGTCCGTCATCGGGGCCTCTCCGGGCGTCGGGGCTTTCGCCGGCCGGTACTGGACGGGTGGGCGAACGCCACAGTAACAAGCATCTCGTCGCCGGGCCCGGCCGTCCGTAGTCTGGGCGCCGGCCGATACGCCCGCCGAGAGGAGCCCGTCGTGCCCCGTACCGCGCTGCAGCCGGTCGTGTGGAAGCCGCCCGCCCCCACCGAGCGGGCCCGGGAGCGAAAGGGGCCGCACACCATGCCGCCGCCGGAGCTGCTGCCGATCAGCGGCGAGGGCCCGGAGGACGTGGTGGTGGACGCGGAGGGACGCCTGCTGTGCGGGGTGGCGGACGGCCGGATCCTGCGGCTCGGCCCGGACGGTTCGGTGGCGGAGACCGTCGCCGACATCGCTCCGGGACGCCCCGCCGGGCTCCAGCCGTTGCCCGACGGACGGCTCCTGGTCTGCGACGCCCGGCTGGGCCGGCTGCTGCGCGTCGACCCGGCGGTCGGCACGGCGGTCGGCACGGCGGACCGGAAGGCCGCCGTGGAGGTGCTCGCGGACAGCGTGGACGGCGAGCCGCTGAGGTTCTGCAGCAACGCCGTCACGGCCGCCGACGGCACGGTCTACTTCACCGAGTCCAGCCGCCGCTGGACGATCGACGACTGGAAGGCCGACATCCTGGAGCACTCGGGCACCGGACGGCTGCTGCGCGTGGGGCCGGACGGCGGCGAGCCGGAGGTGCTGCTGGAGGGACTGCAGTTCGCCAACGGGGTGGTGCTGGGGCCGGACGAGGCCTGGGTGGCGGTGGCGGAGACCGGGGCGTACCGGGTGTCACGGCTGTGGCTGGCCGGTGGGCGGGCCGGCGACCGCGACGTGCTGGTGGAGCTGCCCGGGTTCCCGGACAACATGTCCACCGGCCCGTCCGGGGTGGTCTGGATCGCCATGCCGAGCCACCGGGACCCGGTCCTGGACCTGCTGCACCGGACGCACCCGGCGGTGCGCCGCGCCGTGTGGGCGCTGCCGCCGCGGCTGCAGCCGGCCCCCGAACGCACCGTATGGGTGATCGGTGTCGACTCCGACGGGCGTGTCGTGCACGACCTGCAGGGGCCGGGTGACCGCTTCAGCCAGGTGACGGGGGTCTGCGAGCACGGCGGGCGGCTCTACCTGGGCTCGCTGGTGGAGCGCGCGGTGGCCGTGGTGCCCCTGCCGGAGGCCGGCCGGGCCTCGGGCTGAGCAGGGCCGGGACCGACCGGGCCTCGGGCAGGCCAGGCCTGGGGCCGACCTGACCGGCAGGCCCGGCCGGGGTCGTGAGGGCGGCTGCCTGCCGGGGAGGAGCGCTGCCGCAGGCCGGGCGGAAGGGGCGGTGCGCAGGACACAGGGGCCGAGCGGCCGGACAAGGAGCGCACGGGCCGGGAGCGCACAGGGCGGGGGGCAGGCGGGACGGAGGCAGGCAGGACGGAACAGTTGCGGCGACCGGTTCAAGGCCCACCTCCGCGCCTCCCGGGGCACCCGCCCCGGCGGGCCGTCCACGGTCGGCGGCGGAGCGGTTGCGGGCCGCTGCCGACGGCCGGATTCTGGGCACGCGGAGCGACCGCACACGCCTGCGGGGAGCGACCCTCCCCGGGCGCGGAAGACCGGAGCAGCGAGGAAGAGACTTCATGCCCCCACGCGACTCGTACCCGGACGGCGCCCCCTGCTGGGCCGACCTGACCACGCCCGACCCGCAGGCCGCCCGCGCCTTCTACGGCCCGGTGATGGGGTGGGAGTTCGAGGACCTCGGCCCGGCCATGAACGGCTACACGATGTGCCGCAGCGGCGGGCGGCGGGTGGCCGGCCTGATGCCCCCGCCGCCGGGCGGCGAGGGCATGCCGTCGATGTGGAACGTCTACCTCGCGGCCTCCGACGTGGACGCGGTGTACGGCAGGGTCGCCGCGGCGGACGGCAAGCCCGTGATGGGGCCGCACGACGTGCCCGGCGCGGGGCGGATGGCGTACGCCTTCGACCCCGCGGGTGCGTCCTTCGGGCTGTGGCAGGCGGGCGGCCACACCGGCGCGGAGCTGGTCGGCGAGCCGGGCGCGCCGTGCTGGTACGAGCTGGAGACGTCGGAGGGCGCGGAGGCGGACGCCTTCTACCGCACGCTCTTCCCGTACGAGCAGGAGCAGATCGGGGACGGGCGCGATTTCGACTACACGGCGTGGAAGGTGCCCGGCGGGGGCGACTCGCCCGTGTGCGGGCGCCACCGGACCGGTACGGCGGAGCCCCGCTGGTCGGTGTACCTGGCCGTGCCGGACGCCGACGCGGCGGCGGAGGCGGTGCAGCGGCTCGGCGGGCAGGTGCTGGTCGACCCGTTCGACTCCCCGCACGGCCGGATGGTGCCCTGCACCGACCCGGCGGGCGCCCGGCTGACGCTGTGTCGCCTGCCCTGACGTCAGAGGTCCTGCGGCCTCACCGGCATAGGGTGAGGACGACCGGATGCGGGTCCCAGCACAGCCCAGTCCAGCACAGTCCAACCCAGCACAGCACAGCACAGCACAGGAGGAACGGATCGTGGCAACCAAGCGAATCGCGCGTACGGCCTGGGAAGGCAACCTCATGGAGGGCAGGGGGCAGGTGGCCTTCGCCTCCTCGGGCATCGGGGAGTTCCCCGTCTCCTGGCCGTCGCGCGCCGAGAAGCCGAACGGAAAGACCAGCCCGGAGGAGCTGATCGCGGGTGCCCACTCGGCGTGCTTCTCGATGGCCCTCTCGCACGGCCTGTCCGGTGCGGGCACCCCGCCCACCCGGCTCGACACCGAGGCCGAGGTGACCTTCCAGCCGGGTACCGGCATCACGGGGATCCATCTCACGGTGACCGGCCAGGTGCCGGGGCTGGACGAGGCGGGCTTCGCCAAGGCCGCCGAGGACGCCAAGGCCAACTGCCCCGTCAGCCAGGCGCTGTCGGGCACGACCATCACCCTCACCGCACGCCTGGCCTGAGGGCACGGTCCCGTGTCCGGCGGACCGGTACGACGCGCCCGTGCCCACCGGGCGGGCGCACCCGGGCCGCAGGCCGGACCGCAGGCGTGACCGTGCGCACGCACCCGGTGTGAACCCCGGGCTCCACGCCGGGTGCGTGCGCGCGGACGCGGACCGCGGCGGAGCACCCCGCACCGGCCGGCCTCCCGGTCCGCGGGCCACCGCACACCCGTGGCTGCGGCCGCGGAGGCGGGACCGGTCCCGGTCCTGACCGCAGGGACCCGGCAGGACCGGCGCCGGAGGCCGGGTCTGCCGTACCGGACCGGCCGGAGGCGCCGGGGCACCGGCGACCGGAGGCCCGTCGGCGGACCGGTGCACACCGGGGGCGGACGCACACCCGGGGGACCGAAGCGCACGACGGGACCGACATGGACGACGGGGCCGGTGTCCACGCAGGACACCAGGGACACCAGGAACGCCGGGTACGGGACGGGCACGACCGCCCCGGGGAGCGCACGGGCCGCGGCTCCCCTCCACCGGAGCGGCCGGGCACCTCCCGGGCGGCGTCCCGCACGGCACCGGCCGGGAACCCGGTCACGGCACCGGCTGCGCCACCGACCGCGCCACTGGCTGCGGTCCCCTCCGTGGCCCACGCCGGGACGCGGGCAGGGGCGACGGCGATGACACCAGCGGTGGCGGCGGCACCGGCCGCCGCACCCTTCACGACACCTCCGGGACACCTCCCGGCCGAGATCGTCTGCCCCTCCTGCGAGGCCCCCCTGCACGGCGTGGCCGAACGCCTGCAGGACGCCCTGCGGACGAGCGAGTCCCGCTTCCGCGCCGCCTTCGCCGACGCCGGGATCGGCATGGCGCTGGTCGACGCCGACGACTGCATCATCGAGGCCAACCCGGCACTGGGCGCCATGGTCGGCCGGGACGTGTCCGAGCTGGTGCGGATGCACATCCACGCCTTCATCGACCCGGAGGAGTCCGCGCGCCGGCTCTACCTGGAGCTGGTGTCCGGGGAACGCGAGCGGCTGCGCCTGGAGAAGCGGCTGCGGCACCGCGACGGCGGCACGGTGTGGACCAACATCACCGTCTCCCTGATCCGGGACGGCGAGGGCCGGCCGCTCTGCACCCTGGCCATGGTGGAGGACGTCAGCGAGCAGCGCCGCCTCGGCGACCGGCTGCAGTACCAGTCGATGCACGACCCGCTGACCCGGCTCCCCAACCGTGCCTGCTTCTTCGAACGCCTCGCCGCCGCCTGCGACGCCGCGGACGACGGGCGCCGCCGGGTGGGGCTCTGCTACGTCGACCTGGACGGCTTCGCAGCCGTCAACGACACCCTGGGCCACCACGTCGGCGACCGGCTGCTGGTGGCGGTGGCCGCCCGGCTGCGGGAGCGGTTCACCGGCGGCGGGCGGCTGGTGGCACGGCTCGGCGGCGACGAGTTCGCCCTGCTGGTCCCGGACAGCGAGGGCGGCGACCAGCTGACCGGGCTGGCGGAGGAGCTGCTGCGGGTCCTGGAGGAGCCGTTCGAGGTGTCGGGGCACCGCCTGGCGGTCACCGCCAGCGTCGGCGTGGTGGAGCGGCCGGTGCGGGGCACCACGCCGACCGAGCTGGTCAAGGACGCGGACGCCACCCTGTACTGGTCCAAGGCGGACGGCCGGGCCCGCTGGACGCTGTACGACCCGGACCGGGGCGCCCACCAGATGACCCGCCAGCTGCTGGCGACGGCGCTGCGCCCGGCGCTGGAACGCGGCGAGTTCGCGGTGGAGTTCCAGCCCCTGGTGGGCCTGGAGGAAGGCCGGGTGCACGGGGCGGAGGCGCTGGTGCGATGGCGGCACCCGCGCTTCGGGACGCTGTCGCCGGACCGGTTCATCCCGCTGGCGGAGGAGACCGGGGCGATCGTGCCGCTGGGCAAGTGGGTGCTGGAGGAGTCCTGCCGCCAGGCCCGGCGCTGGCTGGAGGAGTTCCCTGCCGCGGAGGTCTTCGTGAGCGTCAACCTGGCGGTGCGCCAGGTCTGGGACTCCGACGTGGTCGCCGACGTGGCCGGCGTCCTGGAACGGACCGGGCTGCCGCCACGGCTGCTCCAGCTGGAGCTGACCGAGAGCGCGGTGATGGGCCCGGCGGGCCGCCCGCTGCAGGCGCTGCAGGCGCTCGCCGAGATGGGGGTGCGGATCGCCATCGACGACTTCGGCACCGGCTACTCCAACCTCGCGTACCTCTCCCGGCTGCCGGTGCACGCGCTGAAGCTGGACGGGTCCTTCGTGGAGGGCTTCCGCGACCCGGGCGGCGACCGGCGGGAGGCCGACGAGAAGATCGTGACCGCAATGGTGCGGCTGGCCCACGCGCTGGGCCTGTCGGTGACGGCCGAGGGGGTCGAGAACGCGGCGCAGGCCGAGCGGCTGCGCGCCACCGGCTGCGACACCGCCCAGGGCTGGTACTTCGCCCGGCCCGGACCGCCGCACCGGGTGGCCCGGATGCTGCGCGAGGGCCCCCGGGCGGCGGGCGGGGCGCTGCCGGGGCGGGCGGGCCCCGGCGGTCCGGCGTAGGCGGACCGGGTCCCGGCCCGGCCGGGCCGGGCCGGGCCGGGAGCGGTGCGGCGGGCCGGGCCGGGAGCTGTGCGGCGGGCCGGGCCGGGAGCGGTGCGGCGGGCCGGGCCGGGAGCGGTGCGGCGGGCCGGGTCGCGGTCCCGGCCCGCCGCAGCCGGAGGGTTCAGCAGGCGCCGCCGTCGGTCCACACGTCCTGGCCGTTGCTGCCCGGGGTGTCGCCCTGCGTCCACCACTTCGCCGTCCACACGTGCCCGCCGTACGACACCACCGCACCCCCGCTGTACGCGGTCGCCGCACTCCACGCCGGCGCCGCACACCCGGCCGGCACCGACGGGGACGGCGTCGGGGACGTGGGGGTGGGCGTCGGGGAGCCCGTGCCGCCGCTGCAGGCGCCGCCGTCGGTCCAGACGTCCTGGCCGTTGCTGCCCGGGGTGTCGCCCTGCGTCCACCACTTCGCCGTCCACACGTGCCCGCCGTACGACACCACCGCACCCCCGCTGTAC
>NZ_JBIAWP010000011.1:198974-226111 GCF_042895785.1 Streptomyces sp. NPDC001380
GTAACGCGGTCGCCGCACTCCACGCCGGCGCCGCACACCCGGCCGGCACCGACGGGGACGGCGTCGGCGTCGGGGACGTGGGGGTGGGGGACGGGGTCGGCGGCGGGGTCGCGCCGGCGAAGCGCACGGAGTACCGGGCGAAGTCCCACGGCTGCTGGGTGACGCTGCTGCAGCTGCCGGAGGTCTGACCGTTGTTGTCCGGGACCGCGCACTGCCGGTCGCGGTTGAGCGACCAGAAGGTGTACCGGGCCAGGCCGTGCGCCGTGGCGTAGTCCAGGACCTGCCGGAAGTCGTCCTGGCGGAAGTACTCGCCGGTGTCGCTGCGGCCGTTCATCATCGAGACGCCCTCGTGGGCGTAGGCGGTGGCCGCGTCCCAGCCGAAGGTGGAGCGGAGCACGCCGTTGAAGTTCTCCAGAGCGGAGATCTGCGCGGCCGCGCCGTTGAAGCCGCCGTCGAACGGCATGATCGAGAAGTTGGCGGGGGTGAAGCCCTGCGCCTTGGCCTCGGCCAGCATCTGCCGGCCGAACCAGCCGGTGCCGTCGGCCGTGCCCGCGGTGGTGACGGAGACGTACAGGCCGGGGTTGGCGTCCTGCAGGATCCTGGCCGCGCCGATCTCGTTGCGGATCGCCGCGGCGTTCTCGTACTCGGGCTCCTCCAGGTCGAAGTCGACGGCCCTGAGCCGGTACCGGTCCACCACCTGCTGGTAGGCGGCGGCGGTGGCCTCCGGGGTGCCGCAGACCTGGCCGAGCTTGGTGCCGCCGTAGCCGCCGGCGGAGACGGAGACGTCGCCGCCGGCCGCACGGACGGCGTCGACCACGGCGGCGACCTGGGTGTCGGTGGAGACGGCGGCGCCGCCGTCCCAGGTGGGCGTGCAGCCGCCGCCGTCGGGGGCCAGGACGAAGGCGAGCTGGACGGCCTTCAGGCCGGTGGCGGACATGATCGCGGTCGCGTCGGGCGGGTTGTTGTCGCGCGGCATCAGGTAGGGCGCGGCGGCGTACCAGCGGGAGTCGAGGGCGGCGGCCCTGCCGGTGGCGGCCCGGGCGGATCCGCTCGGGGATGCGGCGAGGAGGCCGGCGGCGGCGAGGAGCGCGGCGGCGCCGACGGCGGCCGCACGGCGGAGGCGCGGCGGCCGGGGGTCCTGCAGTCGGGGGTCCTGGGGCCGGGGGTCCTGGGGCCGGGGGTCCTGGGGCCGGGGGTCCTGGGGCCGGGGGTCCTGGGGCCGGGGGCGCCGTGCCCGCAGGCGCGGGGGGCGGTGGACCGGGGGCCGGGGGGTGCGCGGGGTGTGCGGCACGGGGTGCCTCCTGGGAAAGGGCAGGCGGGGGTGCGCGCCCGCCCGGTGCCCCGGGGGGAGGGGCACGGCGGGGCGCCGGGCACCAGCGTGACCGCGTGTCGGGACCACGTCAATGGATTGGACTAGACCTAGGTCTACACCACTCGGGCCGGACCGCCGCCGGCCCAGTCCGGCCCGCCGGTACGCGGTGGTCCGCCCGCACGCCCCGGCCCGCCGGACCGCCGCAGCACCGCCCCCGCGACCACCGCCGCCAGCGCGGCGCCGTACACGGACGGCTGCAGCCACGGCGGCCCCCCGTGCGCGAGGTACAGCACGGCGGCCGCCCCCGGGACGGCCAGCCACTCCCCTCGGCCGTCCAGTGCGACCAGCGCCACCACCAGCAGCCCGTACCAGGGGTAGCCGGGGCAGAGCGCCAGGAAGGCCGTGCCGGTCACCAGCAGGGCCCCCCGCCAGGGCCGCGCCGGGTCGCCGCGCAGCAGGACCAGGACGACCGCCGCCGCGACCGCCAGGGCGGCGGCGGCCTGGGCCGCCGCGTCGGGCAGGACCAGGCGCAGCAGGCCGAACCGATGCAGCCGCCCGTCGTCGTAGCCCTCCTCGTGCAGGTAGCCGGGCAGGTAGCCCAGCACCGCGGCGCCGTCGGAGACGGCGTACGGCAGGTACACCAGCGCGAAGGCGGCCACGGCGGCGCCCGCGGCGAGCAGCGCGCGCCGACGGCGGGACGCGCCCCGGCGCAGGACGCCGGAGAGCACGCCGGGCGCCGCGAGCCCGGGCAGCAGCTTCACCGCCGTGGCCAGGCCGAGCAGCACTCCGGCCCCGGCGCCGGTCCCGATCCCGGCCCCGGCCCCGCGCCGCAGCGCCCCCGGCGGTACGGCGGCCAGTCCCAGGCCCGCCACCGCCAGCAGTGCGCCCACCGTGTCGACGTGGGCGTTGTTCACGGCCTCCAGCGGCACGGCCGGGCACCAGGCCCACAGCGCCGCCCGCCGGCGGCGGTCGGGCCCGGGGCGGCGGCGCAGCACGGCGAGCAGGACCCCCGTGGTGGCGCAGGCCGCCAGCAGGCCGCCCACCTGGGCGGTCTTGTGGCGGGCGCCGGCCGGGGCGGCCAGGTGCAGCGCGGCGAACCAGCCCTCCGCCACCGGCGGGTAGATGGTGTGGACGGCGGGCCGGTTGATGCGGGTGCAGACGCCGTCGGCGCGGCGCAGGTCCCAGCCCCGGCAGGAGGTGCCGCGGGGGAAGAGCCACGGGTCGCGCAGCGGGGCGAGCGCGGGGTCCAGCGGGGCGTGGCGGTACGGGGAGACGCCGGCGGCCTGCACCCCGCCGTCCCAGGCGTAGCGGTAGGAGTCGTCGCTGGTGCGGGGCGGCGCGACGAGGCCGGTGGCGGCCAGCAGCAGCCCCCCGGCGGCGACCAGCGGCACCACCCGCCGGGCGGGGACCCGGCGCAGCAGGGCGACGGCGGCGGCGAAGAGCGCCCAGCAGGCCGCGTACCAGGCGAGGAGGGCGTGCGTGCGGCCGAAGTCGCCGCCCCACCGGACGGCCGCGGCGAGGCAGGCCGCCAGCAGCAGGAGCAGCGCCGCGCAGGCGGCGGTCGGCGCGAGGCCGCCGGAGGCGCCGGGGGCGCCGGGGGCGGCGGCGGGGACGGGCGGACCGGCGGGCCCGCCGGCGGCGGGGGCGGGCCCGGCCGCGGGATGCGGCTCCCCCGGGCCGGCGGAAGCGCCGAGGCCGGGGCCGGGCTCCGGGCCGGACCCGGGGGCCGGTCCCGGGCCGGGGGCGGAGGGCGCGGCGGGGCGGACGGCGTCGGGCATGGCCCCCACCCTCGCACCGTGCACGCCGGCCGGGCCCCCGGCACGGCGCGGTGTCCGCGTTCCGTAAGGTGCCGCATCGCCCTTTTCGCACCGCGCGGCGGTGTGATGGACCCATGCGACTCGACCTCCGGATGCCGGACCCTCCCGGGCGGATGCGCCGCGGCCCGTTCCGGGAGGGCGCCTTCAGCGAGCGGCTGCACGACCCGCGCACCGCCGTCGTGCTGGGCCGGTGGCTGGCGGCGGCCTTCACCGTCTGCTTCGCCACCGGACTGCTCAGCCACGTGCTCCAGCAGCCGCCGGACTGGCTGCGCGACGGCCTGCCGAGCCGCCCCGTCCAGGGGTACCGGATCACCCAGGGGCTGCACGTGGTCAGCGGCATCGCCGCGATCCCGCTGCTCGGCGCCAAGCTGTGGACGGTCTACCCGCGGCTGTTCGCCTGGCCGCCGGCCAGCGGCCCGGTGCAGGCGGCGGAGCGGCTGGGCGTCGGCCTGCTGGTCGCCGCCGCACTGCTGGAGCTCTTCACCGGGCTGCTCAACACGGCGCAGTGGTACCCGTGGCCGTTCCCGTTCCGGCAGACGCACTACTGGGCGGCGTGGATCGCGATCGGCGGCCTGCTGCTGCACGTCGCCGCCAAGGCACCGCTGATCGCCGCGCACTGGCGGCGGCCGTCGCCGCGGGCCGGGGGCGCGGACCGGCGGCGGTTCCTGCTGGCCGTGGGGGCGGCGGTCGGCGCGGTCACCGCCGTGACGGCGGGCCAGACCGTCCCCGGGCTGCGCCGGCTCGACCTGCTGGCCCCGCGCCGGCCGGACATCGGCCCGCAGGGCCTGCCGGTGAACCGCACCGCGGCCCAGGCCGGCACCGCGTCCGTGGACACCGCCGCCTGGCGGCTGCGGGTGGTGGGGCCGCGGCCGTACGAGGTGACGCTCGCGGAGCTGCGGGCGATGCCGCAGTACGAGGCCGAGCTGCCGATCGCCTGCGTGGAGGGGTGGAGCGCGTCCGCGCGCTGGTCGGGGGTGCGGGTGCGCGACCTGCTGGAGCGGGCCGGGGCGCCCGCGTCGTCCCGGGTGCGGGTGGTCTCGCCGGACCGCGGCCCGTACGGCGTGACCGAGCTGGGCCCGCACCACGCCAGCGACCCGCTGACCCTGCTGGCGCTGCGCATCGACGGCGAGGACCTGGCCGCCGACCACGGCCGGCCCGCGCGGCTCATCGCGCCGAACCGGCCGGGCGTGCTGCAGACCAAGTGGGTCACCCGTCTGGAGGTCCTGTCGTGAGCACCGGACGCCCGGATCCGCCGGGGCCCGGGCCGGAGCCGGACCGTCCGCACCCCGCGGACCCGGCCGCCCGGCCGGGACGGCCCGCCGGATCCCCCGGGACCGGCCCCGCCCAGGCACGGGAACAGGAACAGGCACGGGAACAGGAACAGGCACGGGAACAGGAACAGGCACGGGAACAGGCACGGGAACAGGCACGGGAACAGGCACGGGCACGGGAACAGGCACGGGCACGGGCACGGGCACGGGCACGCGAGCAGGCACGGGAACGGGAGCAGGCACGCACACACGCACACGGGCAGGCCGACGAGCGGGAACCCGGCCGCGCCCCGGCCGGCCGCGGCCGGCCCGCCGGCCCCGCGGCCCGCGCGCTGCGCGCCGCGGCGGGAGCGGCCGGACTGGCCGCGACGGGCTACGGCGTGGCCGGGATGCTGGGCGACCCGTACGTCCACGAGCCGCTCGGCGTCGTCCGCTGGGCGGTGGCCGCCGTGGTGCTGCACGACGGCGTGTGGGTGCCGCTGGTGCTGCTCGCGGGCCTGGCCACCGGCCGCCTGCTGCCGCCGGGGCTGCGCGGCCCGGTGCGGGCGGGGCTGCTGACGGCCACCGCCCTCACCGCCGTCGCGCTGCCGGTGCTGCTGCGCAGCGGCGAGGACCACGGCAATCCGTCGCTGCTGCCGCTGGACTACCTGCGCGGGTGGCTGGTCTGCCTGGCCGCGGTGGCGGCTGCGACCGCCGCCGCGGTCCTGCTGCGGGCGGTGCGCCGCCGGGGCGCGGCCCGGCGCGGCGCGGCAGGGGCGGGCGGGCGCCGCCGCACGGGCTGACGCGGGGTCGGCCGTCCGCCGGGGCGGTCGGGCACGGGGCGCCGTCCGCCGGGGCGGCGCCCCGCCGCCCGCGGGGCACCGGGCCCGAGCCCGCCGCGCAACGCCTGGGGCGCCCCGCAGCGGGCCGCCCCAGGCCACGCAGAGCCCCGGCCACGCAGAGCCCCGGCCATGCAGAGCCCCCGGCTCCGCGACCGCTCAGCGGGCCGCCGCGGGATCCCCTGCCGGCCGGGACCCTCCGGCCCCGGACGCCCCGGCTCCGGACGCCGATGCCGCGGGGACCGCGGGCAGGGCGGCGAGGGCGTCGACCAGGGGCGCCAGCTCGGGCAGGTCGGCGGCGTCGGCCAGGGCGCGGGCGAGCGCGTCGTCGTGGGTGGGGCGGGCGGCCTCCAGCAGGGCGCGTCCGGCCTCGGTGACCTCGGTGTAGATGCCGCGGCGGTCGGTGTCGCACAGGTAGCGGGCGAGCAGGCCGCGGTCCTCCAGCCGGGTGACCAGGCGGGTGGTGGCGCTCTGGCTGAGCACCACGGCGCGGGCGAGCTGCTGCATGCGCATGTGCCAGCCGTCCTGGCGGCCGAGGGCGTCCAGCACGGTGTACTCCACGACGGACAGGTCGTGGGCGCGCTGCAGGGCCTTCTCCAGCGCGTCCTCGATCCGGCCGTGCAGTGCGGCGAGGGTGCGCCACCCCTGGGCGCGGACCTCGGCCGCGTCGTCGGCGATGCCCATCTGCATCCTCCTCCCTTTGCGTCCAGCTTACCCGCGTGCTTACATATAACGCGTCTGCAACTATTGCAGAAGCGCCTTAGGTGCTTTCGAAACACCCGATGCACCCCCACGGAAGGTCCCACCCCATGCCTCTCGCCCTGCTGGCGCTGGCCATCAGCGCCTTCGGCATCGGCACCACCGAGTTCGTCATCATGGGCCTGCTGCCGGAGGTGGCCGGCGACTTCGCGGTCTCCATCCCGACCGCCGGGCTCCTGATCTCCGGCTACGCCCTCGGCGTGGTCGTCGGCGCGCCGCTGCTCACCGCCCTGGTGACCCGGCGGCCCCGCAAGCACGTCCTGCTCGGGCTGATGGTCCTCTTCATCGCCGGCAACCTGCTCTCCGCCCTCGCCCCGACCTACGGGCTGCTCATGGCGGGCCGGGTCGTCGCCGCCCTCTCCCACGGCGCGTTCTTCGGCGTCGGCGCAGTCGTCGCCGCCGGCCTGGTCGCCCCCGCCAAGCGGGCCGGCGCCATCGCCCTGATGTTCACCGGCCTCACCGTCGCCAACGTCCTGGGCGTGCCGATGGGCACCCTGCTCGGCCAGCACCTGGGCTGGCGCTCGACCTTCTGGGTCGTCGCCGGGCTCGGCGTGGTCGGCCTCGCGGGCATCGCCGCCCTCGTGCCGAACAGCCCCGGCGACCCCGACGCCCGGCTGCGCCGCGAACTGGCGGCCTTCCGGCGCCCCCAGGTGTGGCTGGCGCTGGCGATGACCGCGCTCGGCTTCGGCGGCGTCTTCGCCTCCTTCACCTACATCGCCCCGATGATGACCGACGTCACCGGCTTCGCCCCGTCCACCGTGACCTGGCTGCTGGTCCTGTTCGGCGTCGGCCTGTTCGCGGGCAACCTGGCCGGCGGCCGCGCCGCGGACCGCGCGCTGATGCCCACCCTGTACGTGGTGCTGAGCGCCCTCGCCGTGATCCTCGTCGTCTTCACCGCCACCGCCCACAGCAAGCCGCTCGCCGCCGTCACCATCCTGTTCTTCGGCGCAGCCGGCTTCGCCACCGTGCCACCGCTGCAGACGCGGGTGATGCAGCAGGCCGAGGGCGCCCCCACCCTCGCCTCCGCGGCCAACATCGCCGCCTTCAACCTCGGCAACGCGGGCGGCGCCTACCTCGGCGGCCTCGCCATCGAGGGCGGCCACGGGTACACCTCGCCCAACTGGATCGGCGCCGCCCTCGCCGTCGCGGCCCTGGCCGCCACGGCGGTCTCCGCCGGGCTGGAGCGCCGCACCCGCCGCGCCGCCGCCGTCGCACCGGTCGCCGACCACCCCGTGCCGGACGCCCCCCTCACCGGCGCCCGCCGCTGACCCGGACCGGCCCGCGCCGGCCCCGTACCGGCCTCGCGCCGCCCGGACCGCTCCGGACCGGCGCACCTACCGGCCGCCCGCGCACCCCGGCCCGGGGCGCGCGGGCGGCCGCCGCCGTACGCGCCGCCGACCCGCGCCGGCCCCGCGTCACCCCGCGCGGCCCCGCCGCCCCGCCACCGCTCGGCCCGCCACCGCTCGGCCCGTCGCCGCTCGCCCCGTCACCGCTCCAGCATCACGAACCGCCGCACACCGCAGTCCCACGCCTCCGCCACCCGCAGACCCGCCCGGACCCCTTCCCGCACCGCCGCCCGCAGTCCGAGCCGGGCCCAGCGGAACGGGGTGCCGCGGCGCCCCTCGCCGTCCTCGACGCACACCTCGACCCGCTCGTCCGCGTCCGACCGGTCCACCTCGGCGATCAGCCGCCCGCCCGGGGCCAGCAGGGCCGCCCCGCGGCCGAGGAGTGCGGCCGGGTCGCCGCCGATGCCGAGGTTGCCGTCGATCAGCAGCACCGCGGACCAGCGGCCCTCCCCCGGCAGCCGGTCGAACACCGACCGCCGCAGCGCCGAGCCCCCGAG
Organism: Streptomyces sp. NPDC001380; assembly: GCF_042895785.1. NCBI lineage: Bacteria > Bacillati > Actinomycetota > Actinomycetes > Kitasatosporales > Streptomycetaceae > Streptomyces > Streptomyces sp. NPDC001380. The sequence continues at coordinate 206,795 of NZ_JBIAWP010000011.1, forward strand.
CCCGCGGGTGCGCGCGACGGCGGCCGGCACCACGTCCACGCCCAGCGCCGGGACGCCCGAGGCCATGAGCTCCGCGACGAGCCGCCCGGGCCCGCACCCGACGTCCAGGACCGGACCGGGACCGGCCGCGCAGCGGCCGAGGACGGACCGGTCGGCGGCGTCCGGCGGGGCGCACCAGCGCTCCACCTCCAGCCGATGGCGGCCGCCGTCGGCGCGCCGCAGCCAGAGCGGGCCGCAGCCCGCCCGCAGGGCCGCGGCGAACGGGTCGTCGATCCAGGGCCGGGGCGGCCGGGCGGCCGCCCCGCCGTCCGCCCCGCCGGCCGTCCGGACCCGTACCGGCCCGCCCGGTCCGCCCGCGGCGGGGCCGCCGCCGGCGGCATCCGCCCCCGTGTCCGTCCACCCCATCTCAGCCGCTCCCCGGACCCGCCGGCACCGCCGGACGGCCCGCGGCCGCCGCAGGACCCGCCGCCGGACCGTCCGCCGCCTGCGCGCCGCACAGCCCGCGCCAGCCCGCGGCGAACCGCGTCCCGGGAGCCAGCGCCGCGACCTCCTCAGCCTCCGCGGCGGTGTCCACGTCGGCCAGCTGCGGCAGCAGTCCGGTGCGCAGCCCCTCGCCGCCGAGCCGCCGCAGCAGCTCCGCGCCGGTGTCCGGCACCGACATCGGCACGCCCTCCAGCAGCCGCCGGGCGGCCGCCGCGTCCGGCCGGGCCAGGCCGAGCGCCCAGAAGCCGCCGTCGGCCGCCGGCCCGTACCAGGCGTCGCGGTCCCGCCACGCCTCCGGGCCGAGGGCGGGGGCGAGCAGGGCCGGGGTGAGCTGGGGGGTGTCCATGCCGACGAGCAGCGCCGGCTGCCCCGGGTCGGCGGCGGCGAACGCGGCGGCCAGCCGCCGGTCGAGCCCGCCCCCGCACTGGGGGACGACCTCCCACCCGGCGGGCAGCCACGGGCCGGGCCGGCCGTCCAGCACGAGCACCCGGCGCCGCACGGGCAGACGCAGGCCGGTGGCGAGGGTGTCGGCGAGGGCGTCGGCGGCGAGGCGGGCGGCCTGCTCCGGGGTGCAGGGCGGGCAGAGCCGGGTCTTGACCCGGCCCGGCACCGGCTCCTTGGCGACCACCAGCAGGGTGCCGGTGACGGGCGGCTGCCCGGTGCGGGCGAGCACCCGCCGCATGTCGGCGACGGCCTGCCGGGTGCCGCGCAGGGTGCCGGTGACCTTGGAGCGCCCGGCGCGCGGCCGGTAGTCGACCGGCACCTCGCCGATGCGCCAGCCGAGGGCGGCGGCGGACAGGACCGTCTCCAGGGGGTAGCCGGAACGGCGGTCGCGCTGGGCGAGGGCGAGCAGCGCCTCGCGCCGGGCGGCGCGCATCGGGCCGAGGTCGTGGAGCGGCGCGCCGGTGCGGCGGCGCAGCCGGCGGGCCAGTTCGGCGTTGGCGAGGCGGGCGTGCAGGGGCCAGGCGCCGCGCCCGGCGGGGACGCGGCGGCCGAGGACGAGGTCGGCGCGGCCCTCCCGGACGGGGTCGGCGACCCGGTGGAGCTGGCCGGGGTCGAGGGAGGCGTCGCAGTCGAGGAAGCAGACGACGTCGGCGGTGGCGGCCAGGAGCCCGGCGTGGCAGGCGGCGCCGAACCCGCGGCGGGGCTCGTGGACGACGGTGGCGCCGAGGGCGCGGGCGAGGGCGGCCGAGCCGTCGGTGGAGCCGTTGTCGACGACGACGGGCCGCCAGCCGGCGGGGATGCGCTCCAGGACCCACGGCAGCGCCCCGGCCTCGTCGAGGCAGGGCAGGACGACGTCCACCGGGGCCGCGGGGGCCGGTCCGGTCGGGTGGGATGCGGTCACCCTGCCACGCTACGAGCGCAAAGGCCGCAAAAGCCGCCACCACTCCTTACGGAAGTCCTACCGGTCCTGACCAATCAGGATCTTCCGGACGAGGCCCGTCCTAGACTCGGCCGCATGACCGAGCAGAGCGATCCCGGCGCCGCCGGCCCGCGGATCCTGGTCGTCGACGACGACCCCACCGTCGCGGAGGTCGTCGCCGGCTACCTGGCCCGCGCCGGGTACACCGTCGACCGGGCCGCCGACGGACCGGCCGCCCTCGCCGCCGCGGCCGCGCAACGGCCGTCGCTGGTGGTGCTGGACCTGATGCTGCCCGGGCTGGACGGCATGGAGGTCTGCCGCAGGCTGCGCGCCGCCGACGCGGACGGGGGCCGCCCGCCGCTGCCGGTGGTGATGCTGACCGCGCGCGGCGACGAGGCCGACCGCATCCTCGGCCTGGAGCTGGGCGCCGACGACTATGTCACCAAGCCGTTCAGCCCGCGCGAGCTGGTGCTGCGGGTGGGGTCGGTGCTGCGCCGCACGGCGGCGCCGCGCGCCGCGGCGGACGCCCTCCCGCAGCTGCTGGCGGCGGGCGGCGTGGCCGTCGACCCGGCGGCCCGCCGCGCCTTCCGTGACGGGCGCGAACTCGCCCTGACCGTGAGGGAGTTCGACCTCCTGTCCTTCCTGCTGCAGCACCCGGGCCGGGTCTTCTCCCGGGAGGAGCTGATGCGCCGGGTCTGGGGGTGGGAGTTCGGGGACCTGTCGACCGTCACCGTCCATGTGCGGCGGCTGCGGGAGAAGGTCGAGGACGACCCGGCCGGGCCGCGCCTGATCGCCACCGTCTGGGGCGTCGGCTACCGCTTCGACCCCGGCCCCGGCGGCGCGCACGGCGCCGCCGCCGGCGGGCCGGACGCCGCCCGGCCCCCGCAGGACCGGCAGGACCCGTACGGGCAGCAGGACCCGCAGGACACCGCCGGCCCCCGCGCCCGCCATGACGGACCGCACCGCACCCCCGGGGGCACACCGTGAACGACCTGCTGCTCATCGCCGCCCTGGCCGCCCTCGGCGCCGGCACGGTCGGCCTGCTGGCCGCCCCCGCCGTCCGGCTGCTGCACCGCCGCACGGTCGCGGCCTCCCTCTCCGCCGTCGCCGTGGTCGCGGTGGCGGCGATGACGGCCGGCACGGTGACCGTGGCGCAGGCGATGTTCCTGTCCGACCACGACCTGGGCGTGGTGATGGCCGTCGTCGGGATGTCCGCCGTCGCCGCGCTGGTGCCGGCGCTGCTGATCGGCCGCCGGGTGGTGGCGGGCAGCAGGGCGCTGGTCGACGCGGCGGCGACGGTGGGCAGCGAGGAGGGGTTCGCCGCCCCCGCCGACCCGCCCACCAGCGAACTGGCCGCCCTCGGCGAGGCGCTGGCGGGCACCAGCGCCCGCCTCGCCGAGTCGCAGCGCCGCGAGCGGGCCCTGGAGGCGTCCCGCCGCGAGCTCATCGCCTGGATCTCCCACGACCTGCGGACCCCGCTGGCCGGGCTGCGCGCGATGGCGGAGTCCCTGGAGGACGGCGTGGCCGAGGACCCGGCCCGCTACCACCGCCGCATCCGCGTCGAGGTGGACCGGCTCACGGGCATGGTCGACGACCTCTTCGAGCTCTCCCGCATCCACGCGGGGGCGCTCACCCTCACCCTGGCCCGGGTCTCCGCCTACGACCTGGTGGACGAGGCCCTGGCGGGGGCGCAGCCGCTGGCCCGCGAGCACGGCGTGCGGCTGGTCGGCGGCGGCGTGGCGCCGGAGGCGGTGGAGGTCGACGGCCGGGAGATGACCCGGGTGCTGGGGAACCTGCTGGTCAACGCGATCCGGGCGACGCCGGCCGACGGCACGGTCGCGGTCGGGGCGCGGCGGGAGGGCGGCGACGTGGTGCTGTCGGTGAGCGACGGCTGCGGCGGCATCCCCGAGCAGGACCTGCCGCGGGTCTTCGACACCGGCTGGCGCGGCGCCCCCGCCCGCACGCCGCGCGCCGCCCCCGGGGGGCACAGCCACGGCGACAGCGGGGCGGGGCTGGGCCTGGCCATCGTGCGGGGCATCGTGGAGGCGCACGCGGGGCGGGCGGCGGTGCGCAACGTCCAGGGCGGCTGCTGCTTCGAGGTCGTCCTGCCCGCGGCGCCGGCACCGGCCGGTGCCGCCCGGAGCGCCTGACCGCCCGGGCCGCCCGGGCCGCCCGTCCCGGAACGCCTCGGCCGCGGAACGCGCCGGGACCGGGCTACGCCAGGCGCCGCAGGGCCTCCCGGTGCGCCGTCTCCGGCGCCTCCTCCGCGGGGACGGCGATGTCCGGGACCACGCCCACGCCCTCCCAGTTGGTGCCGGTGACGGTGCTGACGGTGCGGGCGGTGGGCACGGTGACGGTGATGTGCGCGGTCACGGGGTACCGGGCGGTGGGGTGGGCGCCGCCGCGGGTCGTCTCGCCGACGACGACGGCGCGCCCGTGGGCCTGGAGGGTGTAGGCGACGTCCTCGGCGCCGGAGAAGGTGGCGGCGCTCGTGAGCACGAGCAGCGGCCGGTCGAGGTAGCGCGGACCGGGCAGGTGGGAGGCGGTCCAGTACTGGCGGGTGGTGCCGGCGGGGCGGTCGTGGATGTCGTTCAGGTGCACCCCGCCGTCGGGGAAGAAGAAGCTGCACCACAGGGCGGCGCCCTCGGGCGATCCGCCGGGGCAGCGGCGCAGGTCGAGGAGGAGGGCGCGGGTGCCGGCGGCCAGCTCCATGGCGGCGCCGGCCGCACGGGCGCCCTCGGCCGGGTCGGCGATCAGGGAGACGTCGACGAGCCCGACGCCGCCCTCGAGGTGCTCGAAGCGCCGGATCCCCTGGTTCTTGCTGCGCTGCAGCGCGAGGAAGACGGCACGCCCCGCGTCCTCGTCCTCCGGTTCCAGGGACTGCGGCTCGTCGCTCCAGAGCAGCCGCAGGTGGCGGTCCGGGCAGGCCTCCTGGAGGTCGGCGGTGACGGCCTCGCAGAAGGCCGGGCCGTCCAGGGCGTCGTACGCGCCGGAGGCGAGCCGGCCGCGGAGGGCGGACTCGATCGCGGCGGTCCGCTCGGGGAGGACGTACCCGGCGGTGATCCGCTCCAGGGCGCGGTCGACGGTCTCGGCATGGGTGATCATGGGCCGGGAGCGTAACGGCACCGCCGGAGGGCCTGCAGCCGCTCGGGCACGGAGGTCCGCGGGGTCCGGGCGGCCCCGGTCCCGCGGCCCGCGCGGGGATGCGGGGATGCGGGTCGCCACCGGACGGTCCGACGGCCCGACGCGCCGTCAGGAGGCCCCCGCCCGCTGCGGGGCGGCGGCGAACCCCGCCATGCCCTCGGCGAAGCCGACCCTCGGCCGCCAGCCCAGCTCCCGGCGCAGCCGCCCGGAGTCGGCCGTCACGTGGCGGACGTCCCCCAGCCGGTACTGCCCGGTGACCACGGGCCGCGGCCCGCCCGCCGCCTCCGCCAGCGCCGCCGCCATCTCCCCCACCGTGTGCACGTCGCCGCTGCCGGTGTTGTACGCCCGGAAGGGGTGGCCGCCGTCGGCCTCCAGCACGGCCAGGTTGGCGGCCGCCACGTCGTCGACGTGCACGAAGTCGCGCCGCTGCCCGCCGTCCTCGTACACCCGGGGGGCCTCGCCGCGGGCGAGGGCGGAGCGGAAGAGCGAGGCGACGCCCGCGTAGGGGGTGTCGCGGGGCATGCCGGGCCCGTAGACGTTGTGGTAGCGCAGCGAGACGGCACGGCCGCCGCAGGCCCGGGCCCAGGCGGCGGCCAGGTGTTCCTGGGCGAGCTTGGTGGCGGCGTACACGTTGCGCGGGTCGGCCGGGGCGGACTCGTCGACCAGGTCCGGGGCGAGGGGCGCGCCGCAGTGCGGGCAGGGCGGCTCGAAGAGCCCGGCGTCGAGGTCGGCGGGGCGGCGCGGGCCGGGGGCGACGTCGCCGTGCCCGGCGCAGCGGTACCGGCCCTCCCCGTACACGACCATGGAGCCGGCCAGGACGAGGCGGCGCACCCCGGCGCGGGCCATGGCCGCCAGCAGCACGGCGGTGCCCAGGTCGTTGCAGCCGACGTAGCCGGGCGCGTCGTCGAGGTCGACGCCGAGGCCGACCATGGCGGCCTGGTGGCAGACGGCGTCGGCGCCCCGCAGGGCGTCCTCGACGGCGTCCCGGTCGCGCACGTCCCCGACCTGCAGCTCCACGCCGTCGGGCAGCGCGCCGGGGCCGGGCGGCCCGGCGGGGTGCGCGGCGGGCAGCAGGGCGTCCAGCACCCGCACCCGGTGCCCGGCGGCCGCCAGCCGCGCCGCGACCCGTGCGCCGATGAAGCCCGCCCCGCCCGTGACCAGGATGTCCATGCCCCGACGGTAGGGCCGCGCGGGCGTCGCGGGGCATGCGACAGGCGGCCCGTCACCGCCCCGTAAGGAGTGCGGTACGGCACCCCGCGCCCCGGCCCTGTGCCCCGCACCCCCGCGCCCGCACCCCGCCGTCCGCCCCTCTGTACGAAGCGGTGAACCACTGCTTCAATCCTTCCCGTGCCCTACCGACGGACCCCCGCCGTGCAGGCCCGGCTGGACGGCCGCCGCGAGGCCGTGCTGCGGGCCGCCGCCGCCCTGCTCGCCGACCGCGGCTACGCCGGCTGCTCGGTGGCGGCCGTGGCCGAGCGCGCCGGGATGGCCACCGGCAGCGTGTACCGGCACTTCACCGGCAAGGCCGAGCTCGCCGTGGAGCTGTTCCGCTCGGTCGTCGGCCGCGAGGTCGAGGCGGTGGCGGCGGCTGCGGCCGCACCCGGCCTGGAGCCGGAGCAGCGGGTCGCGGCCGTGGTGGAGACCTTCGCCGTCCGCGCCCTGCGCGCCCCCCGCCTGGCCCACGCCCTGCTCGCGGAACCCGTCGACCCGGCCGTGGACGCCGAGCGGCTGGTCTTCCGGCGGGCGTTCCGCGACGTGATCGCCGCCCAGGTGGCGGCGGGCACCGCTGCCGGGCGGCTGCCCGCCCAGGACCCCGCGCTGACCGCAGCCGCCCTGGTCGGCGCGGTCGGCGAGGCGCTGGTGGGCCCGCTCGCCGCCGGCTCGGACCCCTCCGACGTGGTCCCCGCCCTGCTCTCCTTCACCCTGCGCGCCCTGGGAGGACGCGATGCCGCCGACGCATGAGGTCACCAACCAGGTGCCCGACCCCTACGGCCACGACGCCGCCGACGACCCGGCGCTGCTGGAGGCCCTCCACCGGGAGGGCGCGGGCTGGGCCGAGCCGGAGCTGCACGCCCTGGGCGTCCTCGCCGGGTCGGAGCGGGCCGCCGAGTGGGGCCGCCTGGCCAACGAGAACCGGCCGGTGCTGCGCACCCACGACCGGTACGGGCACCGGATCGACGAGGTGGAGTTCCACCCGGCGTGGCACGAGCTGATGCGCACGGCCGTCTCCCACGGCCTGCACGCCGCGCCCTGGCGGGACGGCCGGCCCGGCGCCCACACCGCGCGCGCCGCGAAGTTCTTCCTGTGGGGGCAGGTGGAGGCCGGCCACACCTGCCCGGTCTCCATGACGTACGCGTCCGTGCCCGCGCTGCGGGCCGCGCCGGAGCTGGCGGCGTGGCTGGAGCCGCTGCTGGCCTCCCGGGAGTACGACCCCGGGCTGCGCGACCCGCGCACCAAGCGCGGGCTCGTCGCGGGCATGTCGATGACGGAGAAGCAGGGCGGCTCCGACGTCCGGACCAACACCACCCGGGCGGTGCCCGCCGGTGACGGCACGTACCGGCTCACCGGCCACAAGTGGTTCACCTCCGCGCCCATGTCCGACGTCTTCCTGACGCTGGCCCAGGCGCCGGGCGGCCTCTCCTGCCTGATGCTGCCGCGGGTGCTGCCGGACGGCTCGCGCAACCGCATCCACCTGCAGCGGCTCAAGGACAAGCTGGGCAACCACTCCAACGCCTCCGCCGAGATCGAGTACGACGGCGCGACGGGGTGGCTCGTCGGCGAGGAGGGCCGCGGGGTGCCGACCATCATCGGGATGGTCAACATGACCCGCCTGGACTGCACGATCGGCGCCGCCTCCGCCATGCGGTACGGCACCGTGCGGGCCGTGCACCACGCCGCCCACCGGCGGGCGTTCGGCGCGGTGCTGCTCGACCAGCCGCTGATGCGCAACGTGCTGGCCGACCTCGCCGTGGAGTCCGAGGCCGCGACCGCCGTCGCGATGCGCCTGGCCGGGGCGACCGACCGCGCCGCGGCGGGCGACGAGGGCGAGGGGCTGCTGCGGCGCCTGGCGCTCGCCGTCTCCAAGTACTGGGTGTGCAAGCGCGGGCCGGCGCACGCCGCCGAGGCCATGGAGTGCCTGGGCGGCAACGGCTACGTCGAGGAGTCCGGCATGCCGCGCCTGTACCGGGAGGCGCCGCTGGTCTCCATCTGGGAGGGCTCCGGCAACGTCGCCGCCCTGGACGCGCTGCGCGCCATGGGGCGCAGGCCGGAGACGGTGGAGGCCTTCCTCGCCGAGGTGGGGCTCGCGGCGGGCGCCGACCGGCGCCTGGACGCCGCCGTCGACGCCCTGCGGAAGGAGCTGGCCGACCTCACGGACACCGAGTACCGCACCCGGCGCCTCGCGGAGTCGATGGCGCTGGTCCTGCAGGGGTCGCTGCTGGTGCGGCACGGGCACCCGGCGGTCGCCGACGCCTTCTGCGCGTCCCGGCTGGGCGGCGACCGCGGCGGCGCGTTCGGCACCCTGCCGCCGGGCGCGGACACCGCCGCGATCCTGGAGCGGGCGCGGCCGGGGGCGGCGTGAGCGGGAACGGCGGCACGGACGGCGGCGGACCGGGAGCGGCCGCCGGCGCGAGCGGGGGCGACGGCACGGGAGCGGCCGGCGGACCGGCGTGCGCAGGCCCGGGCACGCACCCGGCGGCCGAGGCGGCCGAGGTCGCGGCCTTCCGCCGCGCCCTCGGCCTGCCCGGCCTCGTCGACGTGCACACCCACTTCATGCCGGCCCGGGTCATGGACAAGGTATGGGCGTCCTTCGACTCCGCCGGGCCGCTCACCGGCCGCCCCTGGCCGATCGCCTACCGGACGGCCGAGGAGGAGCGGCTGGCGGTGCTGCGCGGCTTCGGCGTCCGGGCGTTCACCGCGCTGCTGTACCCGCACAGGCCCGGCATGGCGGCCTGGCTGAACGCCTGGGCCGCCGACTTCGCCGCCCGCACCCCCGACTGCCTGCACACCGCCACGTTCTTCCCCGAGCCGGAGGCCGCCGGCTACGTCCGCGCGGCGGTGGAGGCCGGCGCCCGGGTCTTCAAGGCGCACGTCCAGGTCGGCGCCTACGACCCGGCCGACCCGCTGCTGGACCCTGTGTGGGGCCTGCTCGCCGAGGCCGGCGTCCCGGTCGTCACGCACTGCGGATCGGGCCCGGCCCCGGGCCGGCACACCGGCCCGGGCCCGATCGGCGCGGTCCTGGCCCGGCACCCCCGGCTGCGGCTGGTGGTGGCGCACATGGGCATGCCCGAGTACGCGGACTTCCTGGACCTGGCCGACCGCCACCGGCACGTCCGCCTGGACACCACCATGGCGTTCACCGGCTTCGCCGAGCAGGAGGCGCCCTTCCCGCGGGCGGAGCTGCCGCGCCTGGAGGACCTCCAGGACCGGGTCCTGCTCGGCACCGACTTCCCCAACATCCCGTACCCCTACGCCCACCAGCTCCACGCCCTGGCGCATCTGGACCTGGGCGACGACTGGCTGCGGGCGGTCTGCCACGGCAACGCCGCCCGCCTGTTCGGCCTCGACCCGGGCGGGGGCGGGGGCGGCGGGGCGGGCTGAGAGCCCGTCCCCGGACAGACCGGGGCTCCCGGGCCGCCGTCCCGTCGACGGCGGCCCGGGAGCCCCTGCGTGCCCGCTCCGGCGCCCCGCCTAGACGTCCAGCGCGTCGATCGGCCGCCGCAGCACGAAGGGCACGGCGGCCGCGGGCAGCGCCGGGCCGTCCCAGCTGGTGTGCCCGCAGCGGCTGCAGGCGTACAGGTTGCCGAACTCGGCCGCGGTGCCGTAGACGTGCTCGCACGCCGGGTCGCCCGGGCTCATCTCCACACCCCGCTCGATGACGCTCTCGCTCATGGCCGCCTCCCTCGCCCGTCCGGAAAGTCCTCCGCTTCCCGAACAGGCGAATGCCCTCAGCCGGGGGCGCACATGGGGGTGCACAAGAGGCGCGCGGAATCGTTCTTCCCCGAGATCCGCGCGCCCCCGCGCCGGTCCGGCGGCCGGCCGGTCCGGTACCCCGTCAGAACAGCCGCGCCGCACGGCCGGTCGGCACCCCGGGGAAGGCGCAGCACCGGCACCCCCCGGGGGGGCCGCACCCGTTCCGTGCCCGGACCGCCTCGGCCCGGCCGGCCCCCGCGGGTCCCGCCCGGCCCGCCTCCGGATCAGCCCGCTGTGAGCCCGTACGCCTCCGCGATCATCCCGTAGGACGCGATCCGCGCCTCGTGCCCGTGGACGTGCGAGGTCACCATCAGCTCCTGCGCACCCGTCCGCTTCCGCAGCTCCTCCAGGCCCTCCGCGACCCGCGCCGGCTCGCCGAGGACCACGTTGCCCAGCCAGTCGTCGAGGAAGTCGCGCTCCAGGTCGCTGTACGGGTACGCCTCCGCCTCCTCCGGCGTGGGGAGCGGCCCCGGGCTGCCGCGGCGCAGCCGCAGCATCGACAGGCCGCCGCTGCGGGCCAGCCGCAGCGCCTCCGCCGCGCTGTCCGCAGCGACCGCGCTCACGCCGATCACCGCGTACGGCTCGTCCAGCACCTCCGAGGGCCGGAACGCCGCCCGGTAGAGGTCGAGCGCCGGCACCGTGTTCGCCGCGCTGAAGTGGTGCGCGAACGCGAACGGCAGCCCCAGCTCACCCGCCAGCCGCGCGCTGAAGCCGGACGACCCCAGCAGCCACACCGGCGGGCGGCCCCCGCCGTCGGCCGACAGCCCCGGCACGGCCCGGATCCGCTCGTACGGGTGCCCCGGCGGGAACGAGCCGTCGAGGAAGGCCGTCAGCTCGGCGAGCTGCTGCGGGAAGTCGTCGGCACCCTCGCCGCCCAGCCCGCGGCGCAGCGCCCGCGCCGTCGCCGGGTCGGTGCCCGGCGCCCGCCCCAGGCCCAGGTCGATGCGGCCCGGGTGCAGGGCGTGGAGCAGACCGAACTGCTCGGCCACGGCCAGCGGCGCGTGGTTGGGCAGCATCACGCCGCCCGATCCCAGCCGCAGGGTGCGGGTGGCCGCCGCCAGGTGCGCGATCAGCACCGGCGGGGAGGAGCTGGCGACACCCGGCATGCCGTGGTGCTCGGCCACCCAGAAGCGGTGGTAGCCCCACTCCTCGGCCCGCCGGGCCAGCTCGGTGGCGGTCCGCAGCGCCTCGCCGGGGGTGTACCCGGCGCCGACCGGCGCCAGGTCCAGGACCGACAGCGGCGCGGGCGCCGTCCCGCGCGCCCTGCCCCGGATCCGGTCCTCCTGCTGCTCCGCCGCGGTCCCGATACCGGCCACTGCGCTGCCCCTTCCAGGTCGTCCGTGTTGCATTCCTGTGCCGAACGGCTGCAACCCCCGGGCGGGACGCACTGTTCCCGCCCGCGGGGGCGCCGTACGGTGTCAGTCGTCACAGCGGCACGCGCCCCTTACCCTGGCCGGGACCGGGACCGTCCGCCCTCCCCACCCCACCCGCACCTCGCCCCCCGGCCCGAGCGGTCCCGTCCCGCAGCCGCCCCGGCCCCGCCCGTCCGCCCCACCCGCACCCGCCCGCCCGCCCCAGCCCAGGAGCCCCCGACCGGCATGCACGACACCCGCCCGTCCGCCTCCCCCGCCGACCCGGCCCCGCCCCGCGCCCCCGCGAGGACCGCGCCCCACCGCGCCGGGCTGCTGCTCACCCTCGTCCTCGGCTCGCTCACCGCGCTCGCCCCGCTGTCGATGGACCTCTACCTGCCGGGCCTCCCCCGCATCGCCGAGAACCTCGCGACCGGCGACGGCACCGTCCAGCTCACCCTCACCGCCTGCCTGCTGGGCCTGGCCGCCGGGCAGCTCGTGGCGGGCCCGCTCAGCGACGCGCTGGGCCGCCGCCGCCCGCTGCTGGCCGGCATGGCCCTGTACACCGCCGCGACGGCCGCCTGCGCCGCCGCGCCCGACGCCCGCCTCCTCATCGCCTTCCGGCTGCTGCAGGGACTCTCCGGCGCGGCCGGGATCGTCATCGCGCGGGCCGTGGTCCGCGACCTGTTCGACGGACTGGCCGCGGCCCGCTTCTTCGCGTCGCTGATGCTGGTGTCGGGCACCGCGCCGATCCTCGCGCCGTTGCTGGGCGGCCAGCTGCTGCGCGTCACCTCGTGGCGCGGCGTCTTCGCGGTCCTCGCCGTGCTGGGGGCCGCGATCCTCGCCGCGGCGGCGCTGCTGCTGGAGGAGACCCTGCCGCCGGGGCGCCGCCACCGCGGCGGACTGGCCGACACCCTGCGCACCATGCGGGGCCTGCTGCGGGACGCGTCGTTCGCCGGGTACGTCCTGTGCGGCGCCTTCGGCTTCGCGGCGCTCTTCGCCTACATCTCCGGCTCGTCGTTCGCCCTCCAGCAGGTGTACGGGGCGTCCCCGCAGGCCTACAGCCTCCTCTTCGGCCTCAACTCCGTCGGCCTGGTGGCCGCCGGCCAGCTCACCGGCAAGGTCCTGCTGGGACGGTTCCGGGCCCACCGCGTCCTGCTCGCCGGCACCGTCCTGCTGGCCGCCGCCGCGACCGCCCTGGTCCTGCTGACCTCCCTCACCGACGCCGGCCTGCCGTGGATCGCCGCCGGGCTCTTCGCCACCGCCTCCTCGGTCGGCCTGGTCTCCCCCACCACCACCGCCCTGGCGCTGCAGCGCGCCCCGAGCGCCGCCGGCACGGCCTCGGCGCTGCTGGGCACGCTGCAGTTCTCCGCCGGGGCGCTCTCCCCCGTCCTGTCCGGGCTGGGCGGCGGACGGACCGCCGTGCCGATGACGGCCGCCATGCTGGCCATGGCCCTGCTGTCGGCCGCGGCCTTCCTGGCGCTGTGCCGCCCCTGGCGCCCCGCGCCCGACCCCCTCGCCGCCCGCACCGGCTGACGCGCCGTCCGCCGTCCAGCCGCACGGACGGCGCACCCGCACCCCGGCACCCCGGCGTCCCGGCACATCGCCGCCCCGGCATCCCGGCACACCGTCCTGGCCCGTCCCCGCAACCGCCGACCGCCCGTCCGGCGTGCTCATCCCTGAGCGAGGGGCGGACCCGCCCCGCAAGGAGGAACGACCGTGCACGGAGGACCCCGACCCACCCTGCCCGAGGAACTGCTCCTGCTCTGCGCCGACCCGGTCTCGGGGCGCCTGCGCCGCCCGCGGAACTTCAACCGGGTCCTCGGCGGGGCCCTCCTCGCGGAGCTGCTGCTCGCCGGGGCGGTCACCGTCGAGGGCAGGCGGATCACCGGGGTCCGGCCGATCGCCACCGGCGGACCCGCCGACGGCCTCCTCGCCGCCCTCGCGGCCGCCGCGGGCAAACGCGGCCGAGGCCCGAGGCTCGACCCCTGGGTGCGCAGGGCGTCCGTCCGCGCCGACCGGCCCCACCTCGACGCCCTGGAGGCACGCGGCCTGCTCACCGCACGCCGCCGCCGCATCCTCGGGATCCTCCCCTCCACGGTGTACACCGCCGTCGGGCACGACGGGGTCCAGGCGCGGGCCGTGCACCTGCTGCACGGACTGGCCGCCGACGCACCCGGCGGCCCCACCGCCGCCCACGACCTTCCGGACCTGCGCGACCTGCACCTCGCGGCGCTGCTGGGCGCGGCGCGCCTCGACCGCCGGCTCGTCCGGGGGCCCGGCGCCCGCACGGTCCACCGCCACGTCCGGGAGCTGGTGCGCGCCACGCCGATCGCCGACGCCGTCCGCCGCGTCCTCCAGTCCGACGAGTCCGCCGCCGCGAGCGGCTCGGGCGCCTGACCCGACCCCCGGCGCGCCCGGACGCAGCCCTCCGTACGGGTGCGCGGAGGTGCGGAGCACCCCTCCTGGTCAGGTAGGATGTACGTCGAGCGGGCGCCGCTAGCTCAACTGGCAGAGCAGCTGACTCTTAATCAGCGGGTTCGGGGTTCGAGTCCCTGGCGGCGCACAAGGCACCACCGTTCGAAGCGGGCCCCCACGGCATGCCGAGGGGGCCCGCTTCGTGCGTGCGCCCACGGCGGGAACGCGGACACCGGGCCGTGGTGACGGGAACCCCGCCCGCAGCCCCCGCGCCGCCGGTCCGCGGACGGCCCTCCGGTCCGGCCCGCCCTCCGCGGACGTCCGGGCGGCACCGGGCGGAATCCGCTCGCGGCCGGCTCCGCCCTGCGGCGAGAATGCCGGGGACCCGAGCCTCCGGGAGGGCGGCCGTGACCTACCCACGACATGCACGCAGCAGCCTGGACGGGCTCGTCCTCGGCGACGCCTTCGGGGACGGCTGGTTCACGCTCTCCGGCGAGCCCGTGGAGGAGCTGTGGGCCGCACGGCGGCTGCGCCCCGCACCGTGGCTGTGGACGGACGACTCGGCGATGGCCCTGGTGCTCTTCTCCCACCTCGTGCGGAACCGCGGGATCCGCCCGGACGGCCTCGCCGCGGAGTTCGCCGCCGAGTACGCGCGGGACCCGGCGCGGAAGTACGGGCCGTCGATGCACGGCGTGCTCCGCCGGATCGGGGAGGGCGAGCACTGGCGGACCGTGACGACCGGGCAGTTCGGCGGGCAGGGCTCGTACGGCAACGGGGCCGCGATGCGGGTCGCGCCGCTGGGGGCCTGGTTCAAGGACGACCTGGACGCGGCTGCCGAACAGGCCCGGCTGTCGGCGCTGACCACGCACGCGCACCCGGAGGCCGTCGCAGGTGCGGTGGCCGTGGCGGTCGCCGCCGCGCTGGCGGCCTCCAGCGAGGGCGGGGACGCGCCGGATCGCGGGGGCTTCCTGCGCGAGGTGGCCTCCCACCTGCCGGACAGCGACGTCCGCTCCCTGCTGCTGGTCGCCGCAGGCCTCCCCGAGGGCACGTCGGTGCGCCATGCCGCATCCGTCCTGGGCTCGGGCTACCGGGTCTCGGCCCCGGACACGGTGCCGTTCGCCCTGTGGTCCGCCGCCGGCCACCTGGACGACCTGCCCGAGGCCCTGTGGCAGACCGTCGGCGGGTGGGGCGACCGCGACACGACCTGCGCCATCGCCGCGGGCGTCGTCGCCGCCCGCACCGGCACCGGCGGCGTCCCCGAGGCGTGGTGGGAGGCCCGGGAGGACATCCCCGCCCTGGGCCGGTGGACGCCGCAGCCGTAGCCGCAGCCGACGGAGCCGGCCGCCGGGACCGCACCGTCCGCGGCCCTCGTGCCACCCGTCGCCGGGACGCAGCACCGCCGGGCCCGGGACCGCAGCGCACGGCCGCCGGCGGGAGCTTCGTCCCCGGGACGTCCGGCAGGACACGCGATCGGATGACACGCGGCCGTTTTGCGGGCGGCGGGCACGGGTCGTGCACTCCCCTGGAGGGGCGGGCCGCCGCAGGGCCGGTCGGGGGACATGCCGCCGTGCGCCCTGCCTGCGGCACGGGAAGCAGCAGCGGTCCCCTCGCACAATCGACCGGGGGGCGTTCGCAGGAAGGCGGCACCGCCATGGACGAGCCGACGACCGGGGGCCGCAGACCCGGGCGACCCTCCGGTGCGCCGCGGGGAGCCCACGGGCTGCCGACCCGCACGGCCCGGCGGTCCGCCGGGCGGACGGGGGCGGGGGCGGGGACGGGGTCCCGCCCGCCCAGGCGGCGGGACGGTCCGGAGCGGGCCGTACGACCGGAGGGAGCGGCGTGGACGCCATGACACACACGACCCAGGGGGCGCGCGGACGACACCCGGGAGGCGAGGCGGTCCCCCCGCCCGGTGCGGCCTTGCCGGCCGGAACCGTGAAGGCGTCGGAGGGCGCGGCGGCGGCCCACCTCCCGGGCTGCCGCTGCCTGCTGCGGGGCGGTCCCGCCCCCGGGGGGACGGCGGGCCGGCCCGGCGTCCTCCCCCCGCCCCGGTCCGGCTACTGGTGCGAGTGCACGGCCCGCACCCCGGGCCTGCCCCGGGAGTTCCGGCTGGGGGCCCGGCAGGCGGACACCCCGGACCTGGCCGTGCGGTGGCTGCGGGCCCGTGCGCGGGACGTCGCCGAGCAGTTCGGCCCCGCGTTCGCCGGACCGGTCCGGCACTGGCTCGCCGACGACCGCGAGCACCGGCGGGCCCGCGCGGCCCTCGCCAGGGGCGAGCCCTACACCGTCTCCGTGACCGACGGCACCACCCGCTACGTCCTGTCGGCCCGGCCGCGCTGAGCGGGCCCGTCGCGGCCGTGCCCGGCCCGTCGCCGCGTGCCCGCCCGTGCTGGGCCGTGCCGGGCCGCTGAACTGGGAGAGATGCCGGGCACGGCGGAGGGTGAGAGGCTGGCACCGTCGCCGACGCGGGAGTCACCACGATGATCTGCGCACACCTGGCCGAGGCGGGCTCGACGGAGCCCCCCGGCATCGAGGACACCGACGGCGGTCCGGGCTGCCAGGACTGCCTGGCCGCGGGGCTGCACGACTGGGTCCATCTGAGGCAGTGCCTGACCTGCGGTCGCGTCGCGTGCTGCGACTCGTCGCCGCGTCGGCACGCCACGGCGCACTTCCACGGCACGGGCCATCCCGTCATCCGTTCGGCCGAACCGGGCGAGGAGTGGCGGTGGTGCTACGTGGACGACCTGTTCGCATGACCCCGATGCGCTTCCGCGACCGGCGGCAGGCGGGGCGCGCCCTCGGCGAGGAACTACTGTCCCGCCAGGAGGCAGGCGCCCTGCCCGACCCGCTGGTGTTCGGCCTGCCCCGCGGCGGCCTGCCGGTCGCCCGCGAGGTGGCCGACGCCCTCGGCGCACCCCTGGAGGCCCTGGTCTCGCGCAAGATCGGCGCGCCCGGCCAGCCCGAACTGGCCATCGGCGCCGTCGCGGGCGACGCCCCGCCCCTGTGGGACCGGGAAGCGCTGGCCTGGCTGCGGGCCACCCCCGAGGAGCTGGCGCCCCTCGCCGAGCGGGAGCGCCGCGAACTGCGGCGGCGCGAGGACCTCTACCGGCGGGGCCGGCCCGTGCCCGACCTGGCCGGCCGCACCGTCGTGGTCGTCGACGACGGCCTGGCCACGGGCTTCACGGCGCGGGCCGCGCTGCGCTCGGTGCGCGTCCACCACCCGGCGCGCCTGGTCCTCGCCGTACCGGTGGGTTCACGCGAGGCCGTCGCGGCACTGGGCCGGGAGGCCGACGAGGTGGTGTGCCTGTACGAACCGCGCTCGTTCGGATCGGTCGGGCTCTGGTACGAGGACTTCGGGCAGGTCGACGACGAGGAGGCACTGCGGCTGCTCCACGGCGACGGCGGCTGAGTCCCCGCACCTGCCCGGCGGGACCGGCGCCGCACGCAGCCGCACACACACGCCCCCGCAACCGGACACACGCACGCAGACTCCCGCGTGGGAACAGGACGTGGCGGCGGCCGTGCGCTTCCATCGGATCATGAGACTGCACGCCCGCGCATGGGGATCCGGGGACCGCGTCGCGCTGCTGGTCCACGGCATGATGTCCGACCACCGCAGCTGGCGGCGGGTCGGACCGGCCCTCGCCGACCGGGGGTACAGGGTGATCGCCGTGGATCTGCGCGGACACGGCCGCAGCCCCCGCGGAACCGGCGCCACCCCGGCCGAGCGCTACGGCGCCGAGGCCCTCGCCCAGGACCTGGTCGACACCCTGCCGGCCGGGGCCGACCTCGCCCTCGGCCACTCCCTGGGCGGCCTCGCCCTCTCCCTCGCCGTCGAGAGGCTGCGTCCGCGCCGCGCGGTCTACTCCGACCCGGCCTGGTGCATTCCCGGCCCGGGGCGCGGACTGGGCCCGGAGGGCTTCGCCTGGTTCCGCACGGCGGCCCGCGAACAGATCGCGGCCCTCAACCCCCGGTGGGAGGCGGCCGACGTGGACATCGAACTCGACACCCTCGCGCTCTGGGACCCGGACACCGGCGGCGGGCTCTCCGACCTGGCGGGGCGGGCCGTCCTCCCGGAGCGGCCCGCCGTGCCCTCGCTGGTCCAGCTCGCCGACCCGAGCTTCGTCGTCGGCCCCGCCCACGCGGCGGAACTGGCCCACCGCGGTTTTGAGGTCCGTGTCGTCGCCGGTGCCGGACACACCATCCACCGCGACGACCTGCCCGGTTTCCTCGCCTCGCTCGACGGATGGATCTGAGCGCCGGATCCGGCGGCCGTTCCCGGGGGGCCGGATCCGGCGGCCGTCCCCCGGTCCGCCCGCACGCGCTTCCGCGCCCGTGCACGCACCGCGCCGTACCCGCCGACGGATACGACCGCCGGTGTGTCAGCTCCCGGCGTCGCCGCCCCGTCCGGACACGGCCGCGTCCCACTCGGCGAGCAGGCGGGACTCCTTCCCGGGGTCGATCCCGAGCGGCGTCTCCCCCTGCATCCAGGGCCCGGCATCCGCTCCCCGTCCGCGCACCCACTCCCAGGTGTCCCGCACCGTCTCGGCGACCGGACGGCAGTGGAACCCCCGTTCCCGCGCCGCAGCCGAGGACGCGAGCCACACACCGTCACCGCCCTTCCCGAGAGGCATCCACAGCGGCAGCTCCGTCCACGGCTCGACCCCGCGCTCGGCCAGGAAGGCGTCGTCCACCCACACGGGCTCCGCGTCGGAGCCGGTGACCGCCGTGCAGTCGCGCAGCAGGTCGCCCCAGGTGGTGTTGGACCGGATGCCCGTCGCCAGGAACCGCCCGGTGGTCCCCTCCGACAGCGCCCCCAGCATGAACGCGGCGATGTCGCGGACGTCCACCAGCTGCATCGCCCGGTCCGGGGCGCCGCCGGCCAGGACGCGTCCGCCTCGGGCGATCCGTTCGAGCCACCAGGGGAGTCGGCCCACGTCGTCGTACGGACCGACGATCAGGCCGGGGTTGACGATGAGGACACCGCCGTCGAAGTGCTGCTCGACCGCGCGCTCGCAGCCGGCCTTCAGCGCGTTGGGCGGTACGTCGCCGCGTTCGGCGTCGGGAGGGCACGGGTGTCGCGGGGACCGCTCGTCGACCGGCTCGGCGGGCCAGTCCGCGTAGGCGTGGCAGGAGGAGACGAAGAGGTAGGTGTCCGCGTGGCCCGACAGGATCCGCGCTGTCTCCCCCACCACCTTCGGCACCCCGCCACGGGTGTCCACCACGGCGTCCCACCGGCGCCCCTCCACCAGGGCCCGGAGGTCGCCCGCCACCTCCCGGTCGCCTCGCACCGTCTCGACACCGGGCGCGTCGGGGCCCGACAGGCCCCGGTTGAAGGTCGTGACGCGGTCACCCCTCTCCAGTGCCTGCGCCACGAAGGCACGCCCGAGGAACTCCGTCCCGCCGATCACCAGAATGCGCATGCGCCGAGCCTGCCCCGCCGGGACGCCGGCCTGTACCGGGTTCCGCCCTGAGCGGATCATCCGAGGGCGGACATGCGAAAGGGCCCCGCTGCCGTTCCCGGCTGCGGGGCCCTCCCTCAACAATTGTTCGGCGGCGTCCTACTCTCCCACAGGGTCCCCCCTGCAG
>NZ_JBIAWP010000012.1:0-210272 GCF_042895785.1 Streptomyces sp. NPDC001380
GTCAGGCCGGGTGCGTGGCGGGCGAGCAGGTCGGTGACGGAGCGGACGTAGGCGTGGGCGGTGCCGACGCTGATGCCGAAGCCGGCGGCGATCTGCGCGAGGGTGCCGTGCCTGCGCAGGTACACCAGCGCGACCAAGGCCCGCTGGGAGGGGCGGAGCTTGCAGCGGCGGTCACCCTCGCGGGTGACGATGAGCATGGTCACCCACTCCACGAGCGCATGCGGCAGGTCCAGTGCTGCAGGATAGAGGACCAACGAGGCTCCCCGGTGGACGAGTTGAGGCGTCAGACACCTCGCTCAACCGCCCGGGAGCCTCGTCCGTTCTGCACCCCTCCAGCGCTGCTCGGACGTCACCCGATCGAGCCCCCGCTGAAACGGCTCATCGTGTCATCGGCATCGTTGAAGACAGCAGGCACACCGCGGAACAGTAGGCATCTTCAGCGGTGCTGCTCCAGGGTGAGGAGGGTCTGTAGGGTCTTCGGCGCAACTCCCGATCATGGAAGCAGCACCTGATGAACGACGTGACTGCCTCGGCTGAGGCGGTTGAAGAGGTCCGTCCGGCCGAGGTGGCGGCGGATCTGCTGGACGACCGGTTGATCGGGCAGCCGGTCGACCGGGCTCGGGCGAGCGGCCTGCAGCTGACGGGCGAGGGCGGCCTGCTGCAGCAACTGACCAAGTGCGTGCCGGAGTCCGCTCTCGACGGTGAGATCACCGACCACCTCGGCCATGAGAAGCACGACCGGGCCGGCGTGGGCAGCGGCAACAGCCGTGACGGAGTCCGCTCGAACACCGTTCTGGCGGGCCGCCAGGACTGGGACAGGGTACGGACGAGGCTCCCGGGCGGTTGAGCGAGGTGCCGACGCCTCGACCCGCCCACTGGGGAGCCTCGATGGTCCTCTGTCCTGCGGCACTGGACCTGCCGCATGCGCTCGTGGAGCGGTGGCCGTGCTCATCGTCACCCGCGAGGGTCACCGCCGGTGCAAGCTCCGCCCCTCCCAGCAGGCCCTGGTCGCGCTGGTGCACCTGCGCAGGCACGGCACCCTCGCGCAGATCGCCGCCGGCTTCGGCATCAGCGTCGGCACCGCCCACGCCTACGTCCGCTCCGTCACCGGCCTGCTCGCCCGCCACGCACCCGGCCTGACCCGCGCCCTGCGCGAAGCGGACGCCGAGGACGTCCTGGCCGACAACACCCTCGCCGAGTGCGACCGCCCCGGCCAGGACCTCACCACCCGCCGGAGGGCGCGGAACCGGGCCCACGCCCGCCTGCGCTGCCCCGTCGAACGCGGCACGGCCACCGTGAGGAGCCGGCGGATCGTCCGCGACGCCCGCTGCAGCCCCAACCGGCTCACGTCGGCAGCCGAGGCCATACCCGCCCTGGAGAGGCAACGCCGAAAGTGCTCAGTCAGTCAGTCAGGCAGGGCGGCCGGCCCACGGCGGTGCCGGGTCGCGGCGGCGGCCCGGCGGGCGGGTGCCCGCCGGGCCGTGCTCGCGGACGCGGCTGCCCGGCGGGCCGGTTCAGGACCGGTCGGCGGCGCGCTCGCGGGCGAGGCGTTCGAAGAAGCGCAGGCTGTCGGGGTTGTCGACGGAGCCGGGGTTGACGGCCTGGTCGAGGGCCGCGCCGGCGAGCAGCCGCTTGACGGGGACCTCGATGCGCTTGCCGGTGAGGGTGTGCGGGAGGGCGGGGACGGCGACGACCTCGTCGGGGACGTGCCGCGGCGAGAGCTGCTCGCGCAGGGCGGTGCGGATGCGGCCGCGCAGCGCGTCGTCGAGGACGGCGCCCTCCTCCAGGACGACGAAGAGCGGCATCCAGTACCCGCCGCCGGGCTCCTCCAGGCCGATGACGAGGGACTCGCGGATCTCGGGGAGGCGGTCGACGACCTCGTAGATGTCGGCGGAGCCCATGCGGACGCCCTGCCGGTTGAGGGTGGAGTCGGAGCGGCCGTGGATGACGACGGTGTTGCGGGGGGTGACGGTGATCCAGTCGCCGTGGCGCCAGACGCCGGGGTAGGTCTCGAAGTAGCTGGCGCGGTAGCGGGCGCCGTCGGGGTCGTTCCAGAAGCCGGTGGGCATGGAGGGCAGCGGACGGGTGACGACGAGTTCGCCGACCTGGTCGACGACGGGACTCCCGGCGGGGTCCCAGGCCTGGACGTCGGCGCCGAGGCAGGGCGCCTGGATCTCGCCGACGTGCACGGGGAGCGTGGGGACGCCGCCGACGAAGCAGCTGCACACGTCGGTGCCGCCGCTGACCGAGGCGAGCCAGACGTCGCTCTTCACCTCGTCGTAGATCCAGCGGAAGCCGTCGGGGGGCAGCGGCGAGCCGGTGGTGCCGATGCAGCGGACGGCGGAGAGGTCGAGGTCGCGGCCGGGGTGCAGGCCGGCCTTGCGGCTGGCGACGACGTACGCGGCGGAGGTGCCGAGGACGGTGGCGCCGGTGCGGGCGGCCACTTCCCACAGGGCGCCGGTGCCGGGGTGGCCGGGGCTGCCGTCGTAGGTGACGACGGTGGAGCCCGTGAGCAGGCCGGCGACGAGGAAGTTCCACATCATCCAGCCGGTGGAGGTGTACCAGAGGAAGCGGTCGCCGGGGCCCAGGTCGAGGTGGAGTCCGGCCTGCTTGAGGTGCTCGACGAGGATGCCGCCCTGGCTCTGCACGATGGCCTTGGGCAGGCCGGTGGTGCCGGAGGAGTAGAGCACCCACAGGGGGTGGTCGAAGGGGAGCTGCTCGAAGACCGCGCCGTCCGGTGCCGCGCCGTCCGGTGCCGCGCCGCCGGGGGCGGCCGCGGTGAGGTCGTCCCAGTGCAGGGCGCCCTCGGGGGCGGGCGTGCCGAGGACGGGGACGTGGACGACGGCGCGCAGGCCGGGCAGTTCGCGCCGCAGCTCGGCGACGGCGGCGGTGCGGTCGTGCTCCTTGCCGCCGTAGCGGTAGCCGTCGACGGCGAAGAGGACGGCGGGGTCGATCTGCCGGAAGCGGTCGAGGACGCTGCGGGCGCCGAAGTCGGGGGCGCAGGAGGTCCAGACGGCGCCGACGGCGGCGGAGGCGAGGAGGGCGACGACGGCCTGGGGGATGTTGGGCAGGTAGGCGCTGACCCGGTCGCCGGGGCGCACGCCGAGGCGGCGCAGTTCCGCGGCGAGGGCGGTGACCTGGCGGCGCAGCTCGGCCCAGCTGAGGGGCTGCGGCTCGGCGGTGGTCTCGTCGAGGTGCAGGAGGGCGGGGGCGTCGGGGTCGGCGTCGGCGTGGCGCAGGGCGTGCTCGGCGTAGTTGAGGCGGGCTCCGGGGAACCAGCGGGCGCCGGGCATGGCGTCGTCGGCGAGGACGGCCTCGGGCGGGGTGCTGAAGCGGACGTCGAACCACCGGGTGACGGCGCCCCAGAAGCGCGCCGGGTCCTCGACCGACCAGGCGTGCAGGGCGGCGTAGCGGGCCGCGGCGTCGGCGTCGTCGACGGCCGGGGCCAGGGGGGTGGCGGGGGCGCCGTGGTGACGGGCGGCCCACTGCTGGAAGGCGGCGATGTGGGTGGCGGCGGCCCGCTGGGGGTCGGGGCGCCAGAGGGGCGCGGTCGCCGTGTCGTCCTGCGGCGTTGTGCTCACGGTGGTGGTCTCCCGGCCGGAGGGTGGGGCGGGTGCGGTGCTTGTGGCGGCGGCCCGCCCGTGGGGTCCTGACGTGGCTGACCCTGCCATGCGGGCGGTGCCCGCGCCAGAGGGGCCGGGGGCCGCGGCGGGTGGGCCGCGGCCGGGACCGCCGGGACCGCCGGGTCAGGCGGCCGGGTCGTCGGGGTGGGGCGGGTAGCCGCCGGCGAACCAGGTGCGGGCCGCGCGGGTGTGGAGGGGGAAGGCCAGGTCGGCGGGGGCGGTGAGGAGGGGCCGGTCGTCGGTCTCGCCGGTGGGCGTGAAGGGGGGCAGGTCGGCTTCCCGGAGGGTCGGGAGGAGGCCGAAGACGAGGAGGTGGCGTCCCTCGGGGTCGCTGAGGGTGTCGGCGAGGCGGACGGCGGCGGAGTCGGCGCGGATGCCGGTCTCCTCGGCGAGTTCGCGGACGAGGGCCCGCTGCCAGGTCTCGCCGTGGTCGACGAAGCCGCCGGGGAGCGCGGGCAGGCCGCGGCCGGGCTCGATGGTGCGGCGGACGGCGGTCAGGGCGGTGGCGCCGTCGGGGGTGCGGACGGGCTGGAGGGCGACGGCGACGGGCAGCGGGTTGCGGTAGGCGGTGGCGCCGCAGGCGGGGCAGGTGCGGGGCCAGGCGTCGGTGCCGGGGGCGTAGGGGGAGCCGCAGCGGCTGCAGTGGGTGACCTCGTCGGCGGGCATGGGGGGAGCGTACCGGCGAGGGGCGGCCCGGGCGGGGGCACGGCGGGGCGGCCCGGGCGGGGGCACGGCGGGGGCGGTCGGGCCCGGGCGGGCCGGTCCGTCCGCCGGACTACGGTGGGGATCATGGCGGACCGTTTCTCTCCCTCCCCCGCTCCCCCGCTCGCCGAGGCGCTGGCGGCCGGCCCGGTCGTGCTCGACGGCGGCCTCTCCAACCAGCTGGAGGCGGCCGGCCACGACCTGTCGGACGCGCTGTGGTCGGCGCGGCTGCTGGCGGACGGCCCGGAGGCGCTGGTGGAGGCGCACGCGGCGTACTTCGCGGCGGGTGCGGACGTGGCGACCACGGCGAGCTACCAGGCGACCTTCGAGGGGTTCGCCCGCCGGGGCGTGGGCCGGGAGGCGGCGGCCGGACTGCTGCGGCGCAGCGTGGAGCTGGGCCGGGAGGCGGCAGCGCGGGCGCGGGCGCGCGGGGCGGTGCGGCCGCTGTGGGTGGCCGCGTCGGTGGGCCCGTACGGGGCGATGCTCGCCGACGGGTCGGAGTACCGGGGCCGGTACGGGCTGTCGGTGGACGAACTGGAGCGGTTCCACCGGCCGCGGGTGGAGGCGCTGGCGGAGGCGGGGCCGGACGTGCTGGCGCTGGAGACGGTGCCGGACGCGGACGAGGGGCGGGCGCTGCTGCGGGCGGTGCGGGGGCTGGGGGTCCCGGTCTGGCTGTCGTACACGGTGGAGGGCGGGTCGGCGGGGGTGCGGACGCGGGCCGGGCAGTCGCTGGAGGAGGCGTTCGGGCCGGCGGCGGACGCGGGCGAGGTGGTGGCGGTGGGGGTGAACTGCTGCGCGCCGCAGGATGCGGACGCGGCGGTGGCGGCGGCGGCCCGGATCACGGGGAAGCCGGTGGTGGTGTACCCGAACAGCGGTGAGGTGTGGGACGCGGCGGCGCGGGCCTGGCGGGGGCGTCCGGCGTTCGGGCCGGAGCGGGTGGCGGCGTGGGCGGCAGCGGGCGCACGGCTGGTCGGGGGCTGCTGCCGGGTGGGGCCGGCGGGGATCGCCGGGGTGGCGGAGGCGCTGGGGCGGCGGGGCGGGTGACCGCCGGACCGGGCCGGGCGGGGCGGGGCGGTGGCCGCGTCGTCGGCGCGGGGCGGGCACGACAGGAGCGGGCACGGCGGGGAGAGCGGCCGGCGGGGAGCGGGGCCTGCGGGGCGGGCGCAACGGGGAGATGGAGCGGCGGCGTCCGGCCTGGCACACTCTTGGGGACAGCGATGCGGTCGACATGACCTGATGCCGTTCGGCATTGTCGACCGCCGTCCCAGCGGAGGTGTGCGATGCCCGGCCCGATCCAGTCGCTCTCGCGCGCGGCGGCCATCCTGAGGCTGCTGGCCGGCGGCGAGCGCAGGCTCGGACTGTCGGAGGTCGCGGCCTCGCTGGACCTGGCCAAGGGCACGGCGCACGGCATCCTGCGGACCCTCCAGCTGGAGGGGTTCGTCGAGCAGGACCCGGAGAGCGGCCGGTACCAGCTGGGCGCCGAGCTGCTGCGGCTCGGTCAGAGCTACCTGGACGTGCACGAGCTCCGGGCCCGCGCCCTGGTCTGGGCGGACGACCTGGCCCGGGCCACGGGCGAGCAGGTCTACCTGGGGGTGCTGCACCAGCGGGGGGTGCTGATCGTCCACCACGTCTTCCGGCCGGACGACAGCCGCCAGGTCCTGGAGGTCGGCTCGATGCAGCCGCTGCACGGCACCGCGATGGGCAAGGTGCTGCTGGCGTACGACCCGGTGGCGCGCGGCGAGCTGGAGGGCGCGGAGCTGGAGGCGTACACCCCGCGCACGCTGACCGACCTGGCGGACCTGGACGCCGAGTGCGCGCTGACCCGGGAGCGGGGCTGGGCGGGGGCGGTGGAGGAGACCTGGGAGGGCGTGGCCTCGGCTGCGGCCCTGATCAGGGACCGGCGGCGGAACCCGGTGGGCGCGGTGGGCGTCAGCGGGGCCGTGGAGCGGGTGTGCGAGGCCGGGTTCGTCCGGCCGGAGCTGGTGGCCTCGGTGCGGGACGCCGCACGGTCGATCTCCCGGGACCTGGGCGCGGCGCGCTTCTGACCGCGTACGCCCCGTCCGGCCGGCCGCAGCGGGGGCGTCCCGCTGCGGCCGGCCGGACGGGGCGGCCGGGGAGGTCCCGGGCGCGCCCGCAGGCCCCGACGCGCAGGCTCCGGCCCTCAGGCCCCGGCGCGGGCCCCCGCGGGTGCCCGGCGCACGACGCCGCGGGTCGCCGGTCGAGGACCCCGCGCCCCGGCCCGGGCGCCGCGGACCCGCGCTCCGGCCTGCGGCGACACCCCCCGGGCAGGTCCGCGCCCCGTCGGCCACCGCCGCCCCGCATGCGGGCGGACGGGCCCTCCGGAGCCGCCGCGCGGCGCACCGGAGCGGCGCGGACGGGTGCGCCCGAACCCTCCCGGCCGGAGGGTGGGGCGGGATCCGTGCGTCACAGACGGGCCGGCGCCCTTGACTCCAGGAGGACCGTCGGGAAAAACTGCCGGATGACGGTCGACAATGTCGAACGACGGACGGACGGCGCTCCGCGCGCCCCGCACCGCCGCGGCAGGCGTCCGCCGACCGCCCGGGCGTTCCCGCACCGGGCACCACCAGGGGCGTCCCCGGGACCGGGCCGCCCCGCAGGGCCGCGGCACCGCGCCGCGGGCCTCCGACGCTCGGCGACGAGCCGTACCACCGCCGCCCCGCCCGCACCGCGGGGCGGACGCCGGGAACGACCCGCCGGACAGGGACAAGGGAGTCACAGTGTCCGCGTACTCCGACGGCGGCATCCTCGCCGGCGAGACCGTCGATGCGGCCGCGCCGATCCTCACGGGCGGCCGCGCCCGCGCCGCCGCGCCCCTCGGGGGAGCCGGGGCGTTCGGCGCCCGCACGGGGAGGGGCGGCCCCGACCGGGACCGCTCCCGGAACCCCGCCGCCGGGGTGCCCGGCCGCCTGCTCCGCCACGCCGCGCCGTGACCCTGGTTTGCCCTCCGCCCGGCGGCGGGGAACGACACACCGTCGGCACCACCCGTCCTGGCCCTCCCCCCACCGAATGAGGCCTCTCCCATGACCCACGACCAGGCGACCCCGGACCGGGCGACGCACGACCCGCTGACCGGCGACCGGACGACCGGCGACCGGCACCGGGCCGGCTACGTCGCCGCCATCGACCAGGGGACCACGTCGAGCCGCTGCATCGTCTTCGGCGCGGACGGGCGCATCGTCTCCGTCGAGCAGCAGGAGCACCGCCAGATCTTCCCGGAGCCCGGCCAGGTCGAGCACGACGGCGCCGAGATCTGGACCCGGGTGCGGTCGGTCGTCCGCGGCGCCCTGGAGAAGGCCGGGCTGACCAGGCACGACATCCGGGCCGTGGGCATCACCAACCAGCGCGAGACCACGCTGCTGTGGGACCGGCACACCGGCGAGCCGGTGCACAACGCCCTGGTCTGGCAGGACACCCGCACCGAGGCGCTCTGCCGGGAGCTCGGCCGCAACGTGGGCCAGGACCGGTTCCGCCGCGAGACCGGCCTGCCGCTGGCCAGCTACTTCGCCGGCCCCAAGATCCGCTGGCTGCTGGACAACGTCGAGGGCCTGCGCGAGCGCGCCGAGGCCGGCGACATCCTCTTCGGCACCATGGACACCTGGGTGATCTGGAACCTCACCGGCGGCCCGGACGGGGGCGTCCACGTCACCGACGTCACCAACGCCTCCCGCACCATGCTGATGAACCTCCACACCCTGGAGTGGGACGCGAGGATCGCCGAGTCGATGGGCGTGCCGATGGCGGTGCTGCCCGAGATCCGCTCCTCCGCCGAGGTGTACGGCCACGCGGTCGGCGACCTCGAGGGCGTGCCCGTCGCGTCGGCGCTCGGCGACCAGCAGGCGGCGCTCTTCGGCCAGACCTGCTTCGACGAGGGCGAGGCCAAGTCCACCTACGGGACCGGCACGTTCCTGCTGCTCAACACCGGCGAGCGGATCGTCAACTCCTACCACGGCCTGCTGACCACCGTCGGCTACCGGATCGGCGGGGAGAAGCCGGTGTACGCCCTGGAG
The DNA here is from genome assembly GCF_042895785.1 of Streptomyces sp. NPDC001380. NCBI lineage: Bacteria > Bacillati > Actinomycetota > Actinomycetes > Kitasatosporales > Streptomycetaceae > Streptomyces > Streptomyces sp. NPDC001380. The sequence goes on from NZ_JBIAWP010000012.1 coordinate 8,354, forward strand.
GGCTCCATCGCCGTCACCGGGTCGCTGGTCCAATGGCTCCGCGACCAGCTCGGCATCATCTCCACCGCCGCCGAGATCGAGACCCTCGCCTCGACCGTCGAGGACAACGGCGGCGCCTACATCGTGCCCGCCTTCTCCGGCCTCTTCGCCCCGTACTGGCGCGCCGACGCCCGCGGCGTCATCGCCGGCCTCACCCGGTACGTCACCAAGGGCCACCTGGCCCGGGCCGTGCTGGAGGCCACCGCCTGGCAGACCCGCGAGGTCGTCGACGCCATGGAGAAGGACTCCGGGGTGGCGCTGACCTCGCTGAAGGTCGACGGCGGCATGACCTCCAACAACCTGCTCATGCAGAACATCGCCGACGTCCTCGACGTGCCCGTCGAGCGCCCGTACGTCGCCGAGACCACGGCGCTGGGCGCCGCCTACGCGGCCGGCCTCGCCGTCGGCTTCTGGCCGGACCTCGCGACGCTGCGGGCCAACTGGCACCGCGCCGCCGAGTGGACGCCCCGGATGGACGAGGCGACGCGGGACCGCGAGTACCGCAACTGGATCAAGGCCGTCGAGCGAACCAAGGGGTGGGTCGAGGACGAGGAGGACGACCCCTCCGACCACTGACCCGCCGGGCCGGGGACGCGGACCGCGCCCCCGGCCCGGGCCGCCCGCCGGCGCACCGCGTGCGCACGGGCGGGCGGCCCGCCGAACGACGGTGCACCGCACCAACCCGTGCGGGCGCGCCGCACCGCACATCCGAGAGAGGAGACACGGCCCCCGCGGGCCCCGCGAAGACCCCGGAGCCGTACACCACACCATGGCCACCATCCCGACCCAGGGCTCCCAGCGCACCGCCACCCGGGCGCAGGCCCGCGAACTCCTCAGCAGCACCACCTACGACCTGCTCGTCGTCGGCGGCGGCATCCTCGGCACCGCCGTGGCCTGGACCGCCGCGCAGTCCGGGCTGAAGGTCGCCATGGTCGACGCGGGCGACTTCGCCGGCGCCACCTCCAGCGCCTCCTCCAAGCTCGTCCACGGCGGCCTGCGCTACCTGCAGACCGGCGCGGTGAAGCTGGTCGCCGAGAACCACAAGGAGCGCCGGGCGCTCGCCACCGACGTGGCCCCGCACCTGGTCAACCCGCTGACCTTCTTCGTGCCCGTGTACAAGGGCGGCCCGCACAGCGCGCCCAAGCTCGGCGCCGGCGTCTTCCTGTACTCGGCGCTCTCCGCCTTCCGCGACGGCATGGGCCGGGTCTCCACCGCCGCCCACGCCGCCCAGCAGGTGCCCGCGCTGCGCACCGAGGGCCTGCGGTCGGTCGCCGTCTACGGCGACCACCAGATGAACGACTCCCGGGTCGCCGTGATGACCGTGCGGGCCGCCGTCGACTCCGGCGCCGTCGTGCTCAACCACGCCGAGGTCACCGGGCTGCGCTTCACCGGCGGCCGGGTCACCGGCGCCGAGCTGCGGGACCGGCTGGACGGCGCCGAGTTCGGCGTGGACGCCCGCCTGGTCCTCAACGCGACCGGGCCGTGGGTGGACCACCTGCGCCGCATGGAGGACGCGGGGGCGGCACCCAGCATCCGGCTCTCCAAGGGCGCGCACGTGGTCGTGAAGCGGCGCACCCCGTGGCGGGCCGCGCTGACCATCCCGATCGACAAGTACCGCGTCTCCTTCGCGATCCCGTGGGAGGACCACGTCCTGCTCGGCACCACCGACGAGGAGTACACCGGCGACCCGGCGGAGGTGCGGGCCACCGACGCCGACATCGACCAGATCCTCGGCGAGGCCGGGCACGCGGTCCGCGACGAGCACCTGGACCGGTCGCTGATCACCTACTCCTTCGCGGGCCTGCGGGTGCTGCCCGGCGGACCCGGCGACACCGCCGCCGCCAAGCGGGAGACGGTGGTCACCGAGGGCCGCGGCGGCATGCTGTCGGTGGCCGGCGGCAAGTGGACCACCTACCGGCACATCGGGCGGACCGTGCTGGAGAAGCTGCGGAACGTGCCGGGCGTGGGGCTGTCGGAGGACATGGCCGAGTTCCCGCGGACGGTGCCGCTGCCGGGCGTCGGCGCGCCCGACGCCGTCGCGCACCGGCTGCTCGTCGACCGCGAGCCGGGGGCCCGGATGGAGCCGCTGGTCGCCCGGCACCTCGCCTCGCACTACGGCACGCTCGCCTTCGACATCGCCCGGCTGATCGCCGACGACCCGGCGCTGGGCGAGCCGATCCACCCGGACGGGCCGGACGTGTGGGCGCAGGCCGCCTTCGCGGCCGACCGGGAGTGGGCGTACACGGTGGACGACGTGCTGCGGCGGCGCACCACCATGACGGTCCGCGGGCTGGACACGCCCGAGGTGCGGGAGCGGGTCGGGGCGTTCCTGGAGAAGCGGGGCCAGGGGCTGTGAGGCGCGCGGGACCGGTGCGGCCGGTCCCGCGGGGAGCGGGGGCGGGGCCGGCCGGCCCTGCTCCCGGCCGCGCCCGGGCCGGCGGTTGAGGGCTGCGGCCCGGCGCGCGGCGGAGGGCGGTCGGTGCCCCGCGGGGCGCGGCCGCCCTCCGTGCCGGGGCGGGCGGGGCCGACGGGGCAGGGAGCGGGGCCGACGGGGCAGGGGGCGCGAGGACGGGGCAGGGGGCGCGAGGCGGGTGACGCTCCGTCAGGACTGTCCGACGGGGGCCGTCCGGGTGGCGCGGTACCGCCGGGCGGGCGGGATGCGGCGGCCGGACCGGGTGGTTCCGGCGCAGATCCGGGCATGAACCCCATGGCACCGGGCAGGGTGCCGGACGGACGGTGCGTCAGCAGCACCGCCCGGCCGTCGCACTTCGGAGGGGGTCACCCGTGGGACGTACCCGGCACGACAGGAGCACCCGGGACGGCAGGAGCACCGGCGACAAGGGGGAGGGCGCCGTGCGCCGCCGCCTGCCGGACGAGGTCAGGTCCGCCGCGGTCCGCGCCTGGATGGCCTTCTCCTTCACCCTCTTCTGCCTCATGGTGACGGTGCTGGCCGCCCTGGGCCACACCTGGCTCTTCCTGCCCTCGCTGCTGGTGACCGCCGCGAGCGTGCTGGCCTCCACCTGGGGGCTGCTGGACGTCTGGATCGCCCGGCAGGTCGCCGCCCAGCGCACCTGGGGCAGCGGCACCGCCACGGCGTGGGCCGGGGCCGCGGGCGCCGGACGCCGGCCGCGGCGCCGCCGCCACCCGAGCCCGGCCTGAGAGCGGCCCGAGGGCCCCTGCGCCCCCGGGGTCCGTACGCCCCCGGCGTACGGACCCCGGGGGCGTACGCGCAGGTCGCCGTGAACCACCGCCGGGTCGCGCTGCGTAGCGAGGGGCTGAGTCCGCGTGCACCGGCGGCCGGAGGGAGGCAGGCTGGTGGACGGGACGACAGGCGGCGGACGAGAAGGCGGGAGCTTCGGCAATGGCGCAGCAGGCACGCATCGGGGTCACGGGACTGGCGGTCATGGGCCGCAACCTGGCACGCAACCTCGCCCGGCACGGGCATCCGGTGGCGGTGCACAACCGGACCCCGTCCCGGACGAGGGACCTGGTGGAGCAGTTCGGCAGCGAGGGGGTGTTCCTCCCCGCGGAGACGGCGGAGCAGTTCGTCGCCTCGCTGGAGCGCCCCCGGCGGCTGGTGGTGATGGTCAAGGCCGGCCGGCCGACGGACGAGGTGATCGAGGAGTTCGCGCCGCTGCTCGACCCGGGCGACATGATCGTGGACGGCGGCAACGCCCACTTCGCCGACACCCGGCGGCGCGAGGCGTCGCTGCGGGAGCGCGGCATCCACTTCGTCGGCACCGGCATCTCCGGCGGCGAGGAGGGCGCGCTGCACGGGCCGAGCATCATGCCGGGCGGCTCGGAGGAGTCGTACGCGGCGCTGGGCCCGCTGCTGGAGGACATCGCGGCGAAGGTCGACGGGGTGCCGTGCTGCACCCACGTGGGGCCGGACGGCGCCGGGCACTTCGTGAAGATGGTGCACAACGGCATCGAGTACGCGGACATGCAGCTCATCGGCGAGGCGTACGACCTGCTGCGGCACGTGGGCGGGATGAAGCCGGCCGAGATCGCGGAGGTGTTCCGCACCTGGAACGGCGGACGGCTGGACTCCTACCTGGTGGAGATCACCGCGGAGGTGCTGGCCCACACCGACGCGGAGACGGGCCGGCCGTTCGTGGACGTGGTGCAGGACCGGGCGGAGCAGAAGGGCACCGGGCGGTGGACGGTGCAGATCGCACTGGACCTGGGCGTGCCGGTGAGCGGCATCGCCGAGGCGGTCTTCGCCCGGTCGCTGTCGGGCCACGCGGACCTGCGGGCGGCGGCCCGGCACCTGCCGGGCCCCGGGGAGACGTGGCTGGACAGCGCGGCGCACGACCGGTTCGCGGACGACGTGGAGCAGGCGCTGTACGCGTCGAAGATCGTGGCGTACGCGCAGGGCTTCCACCAGATCCAGGCGGGCAGCGCCGAGTACGGGTGGCGGATCGACCCGGGGGCGATGGCGACGATCTGGCGGGGCGGCTGCATCATCCGGGCGAAGTTCCTGGACCGCATCCGGGCGGCGTACGAGACCCGGGCGGACCTGCCGTCGCTGCTCGCCGACGACTACTTCGCCGAGGCGCTCGGCGGGGCGCAGGACTCCTGGCGGCGGGTGGTGTCGACGGCGACGCAGCTGGGCGTGCCGGTGCCGGGCTTCTCCGCGGCGCTGGCGTACTACGACGGGCTGCGCGCGGAGCGGCTGCCGGCGGCGCTGATCCAGGGGCAGCGGGACTTCTTCGGGGCGCACACCTACCGGCGGGTCGACCGGGAGGGCGCGTTCCACACGCTGTGGGGCGGGGACCGGCGGGAGGTCGGGGCGTAGGGGGCGCCCTCCGCGCTCCTGCGCGGGAGGCCCCTGCCGGGTGCGGCGGGGGCCTCCCGTGTGTCCGGGGCCGGTCGGGTCAGCCGGCCGCGATGGGCCCGGCGGGCTCCGCACGTGCGGGGGCCTGGGCGCGTTCGGGGGCCTCGGCGGGGCGGCGGAACATGCGGGTGGCGGTGATCTCGCCGTGGACGGCGGGGGCGTCGGGCTCGGGCGGGACGGGCAGGCCGGGGCGCAGGTGCTCCTCCACGGAGATGTACTTGAGGCCGGCGCGCAGGTCGGCGTCGTTGCGGAGCCGGATGATCAGCGGGAACTCGGCGAGCGCGGTCGTGTCGAACAGGCCGGTGGTGTAGAGGAGCTGGACCCCGAGGGCGTCGGCGACGGCGCGCTGGAGCTCCAGCAGGTAGGTGGCGTTGGCGCGGCCGATGGGGTTGTCGAGGAAGAGTGTGCCGGCGTGGCGCAGCCGGGCCTGGCCGCGGTCGTTGGCGCGCAGGGCGGCCATGGTGCAGTACAGGGCGATGGCGGCGGTGAGGAGCTGGCCGCCGGAGAAGACGTCGTTCATCTGGCTGACCGGGACCCGCTCGGCGCGGAGGACCGCGTCGGGCTTGAGGATCTCCACGGAGACGCCCCGGGGGCCGAGGGCGGCGTGGACGCCGCGCAGCAGGAGGGACATGCCGTCGCGGCGCAGGTCGCTGTTCTTGCGGACGGCGGCGCGGGTGGCCTCGTCGACGACCTCGCCCAGGCGCTCCACGAGGAGGGCGTGGTCGGGGTCGTCGAAGCGGATGCGCAGGAACTCCTGGCCGGACCACTCCCCCAGGCCGTCGGGGAGGCGGGAGAGCCGCTGCGCGGCCCGCAGGGTGGTGAGGGAGGTCTCGACCAGGCCGCGGAGGCGGTCGACGATGGAGTCGCGGTTGCGCTCCAGCTGCTGGAGCTCGTCGGTGAGGACCCGCAGGCGGGGGGCGAAGGCCTCCGCCCAGGCGGCGGCGTGCTCGGGGAGGGCGGCGGCGGGCAGTTCGCGGATCTGCTGGCGGGCGGGGGTCCGGACGGCCTCGTAGCGGACGGAGTTGGCGTGCCGGACCAGGACGTCGGAGGCGTCGCGGACGGCGAGTTCGGCGGCGGAGAGGTCGGCGGCCGCGGCGCGCAGGGCGCGGCGGGCGTCGGCGGCGGCGGTGCGGGCCTCGGCGAGGGTGCCGGGCCAGGGCTCGGCGGGCTGCTCGGGCTCGTCGGCGGCCGCGGGGTCGCGCAGGCCGTCGCGGAGCTGGGCGGCGGCCTCCTCGAAGGCGGCTGCGGCGGCCTGCGCGGTGTCGTGGGCGCGGACCAGTTCGGCGTGCTCCGTGCGGGCGGCCTCCAGCCGCTCGGTGCGCTCGGCGAGGTCCGCGGTGGCGCTGCGCAGCAGGGCCTGGGCGTGGTCGGGGTCGGCGGGCACGAGGTGGTCGGGCAGCCCGGTGTGGGCGTCCCCGGCGGCGGGGGCGGAGCGCTCGGCCTCGCCGCGGAGGCGGCCGAGCTGCTCGCTGGCGGCGGCGGAGCGGGCCTCGATGAGCTGGACGAGGTCCTCGGCGCGGGCGGCGGCGGCCTGGCGGGAGGGGGCGTCGGCGCCCTCGGGGCCGCCGAGGAGGTCCTCGGCGCGGGCGCGGACCCTGTTGGTGAGGCGGTCGAGCTCGGCCTGGGCGGCGGTCTCGGCGCTCTCGGCGCGGGCCTGCTCGGCGCGCAGGTCGGCGCCGACGCCGACCTTCTCGTAGAGCTGGGAGGCGGCGCGGTAGGCCTCGCGCAGGGCGGGGAGGGACGGCCGCGGGGCGGCCTCCGTCCCGGCGGGGCCCCCGTCGGTCCCGGTCGCGGTCCCGGTCCCGGCGTCGGCGTCGGCGGGGCCGAGGCGGTCGGTGCCGGTGATCTCGGCGCGCTCGGCGCGCAGGGCGCGGGCGGTGCGGCGGGCGTCGTCGGCGGTGCGCTGGGCGGCGCGGCGGTCCTCGTCGGCGGTGCGGGCGCGGTCGGCGCAGACCTGGCGGCGCTGCTCGTACGCGGCGGCGTCGGCGGCGAGCTCGCGCAGGCGGCGGTTCCAGGTGTCGCGCTCGCGGAGGCGGAAGGCCAGGCCGGCGAGGGCGTCGGCGGACCGGCGGGCCTGCTGGGCGGCGTCGCGGCGCTCCTCGTGGACGGCGGCGGCGGAGGCGCGCTCCTCCTCGGCCTCGGCGTGCTCCTCGCGGGCGGCGGCGAGCTCGGCGGCGGCGAGCCCGGCGGCGTCGCGGGCCTGCCCGGCGGCGGCGGCGAGCTCGGCGAGGCCGCCGGGCGGGCAACCGGTGCGCCAGGAGGCGAGGCGGGCTGCGAGGGCGCGGTCGCCGCCGAGGCGGGCGGCGAGTTCGCGGATGTGCTCCTCGCGGGCGGCGGCGCGGGTGCGCAGCTCGCGGCGCTCGTCGTCGGCGGCCCGCTCGTCGTGCATGGCGGGGTTCGGCGGGACGAGGAAGACGTCGCGGGGGCCGTCGGCGGGCGGCGGGGCGATGAGGGCGGCGGCGGTGCCGACGGCGACGGCGGAGCGCGGCAGCAGGGCGGCGGCGGCGAGGGCCTCGCGGGCGCGGCCGAGGGCGCCGGGGTCGGTGACGACGACGCCGTCGACGAGCTCGGGGCGGGTGGCGAGGATGCGGTCGTGGTCGGCGGGGTCGACGGACTGGGCGAGGTAGCGCCAGCCAGGGAGGGCGGGGATGCCGTGCTCGCCGAGGTGCTCGACGGTGGCGAGGACGTCGGGTCCGGGCGGCAGCAGGCCGCCGTCGCCGAGGGCGGCGAGGATGCGGGAGTCGTCGGCGGCGGCGGTGCGCAGGTCGAAGAGGGTGCGCTCGGCGGTGGCGACGGCCTCGTCGAGGAGGTCGCGCAGGTCCTCGGCGGCCGTGTCGAGGAGGTCGGGGGTGAGGACGCCGGTGGCGGCGGCGGCCTCCGCGGCGTCGTCGTCCCGGTGGGGGTCGAACGGGTACGGGTCGAGGGAGAGGAGCGCGGCGAGGCGGGGCTCGGCGGCGAGGCGGGCGGCGGCGCGGCGCTCGGCGGCGAGGGCCCGCTCGGCGGCGGCGCGGGCGTCGGCCGCGCGGGCGGCGGCCAGTTCGGCGCGGGACTCGGCGGCGGCGGCCTCGCGGGTGCGGGCGGCGGCCTGCTCGGCGGCGGCGCGGGCCTGGCCGAGGGCGGCGGTGGCGGCCTTCTCGGCGTCGGCGGCCTGGAGGGCGGCGCGGGCGGGGTCGGCCGGGTCTGCGGGGCCCCCGCCCCCGGGGGTGTCGGCGATCCAGCCGGCCTCGACGGCGGCGCGGGTCTCCTGCTCGACCTCGGCGAGGCGCTGGCGCAGGTGGTCGGCCTCGCTGCGGGCCTTCTGGGCGGCGGTGGCGGCGTCGGTGGCGTCGCGGTGGGCGGTCTCGCCGTCGGACTGGAGGGCGGCGGCGCGGGCGTCCTCGCGGTCGGCCTGCCCCTCGGCGTCGGCCGCGGCGGACTCCAGGGCGCGGACCAGGGCGGCGGCGGCGCGGGCGCGGGCGGCGAGGGCCGGGGCGGCGTCGCGCTCGGCGTCGCGGATGGCGGCGGCGACGCGGGCGGAGCGGTCGGCGGCGGCGCGGTGGCGCAGGACGGCCTCGGCGGCCTGCCAGGCGGAGTGCAGGGTGCGGGCGTCGGTGAGCTCGCGGCGCAGCGCGGCCGCGTCGGCGGTGGCGGCGGCAAGGCCGAGCGTCGCATGACGGTGCGTCAGTTCGGCGGTGATGAGGGAGTGGCGGGTGCGGTCGGCCTCGGCGGCGGTGACGGCGGAGGCCGCCGCGGCGACCTCGACGGCGAGGTCGTGGGCGCGGTCGCGCTCGACGCCGCCGCGGGCGGCCAGGGCGCGGGCGAGGCGGCGGGTGCGGCGGTCGGCGGCGCGGTGGACCTCGCGGACCGTTCCGCGGGCGCCGGCGGCGTCCGCGATGCGGTGCAGCAGGCCGAGGGAGCCGGCGGTGAAGTCGCGTTCGGCGGTGAGCTCGGCGCGGCGGCCGAGCTTGGCGGCGAAGCCGTGGACGAGGTCGGCGAGGCCGTCGGTGTCGCGGGTGTCGGTGACGGCGCGCAGCAGCAGGTCGGTGAAGTCGGAGTCGTTCCTGACGGAGAACAGGCCGGCGGCCTCGCCCTCGTCGGCGTTCATCTCGCGCTGGTAGCGGAAGAGCTCGGGGTCCAGGCCGAGGGCGCCGAGGTGCTCGTTCCAGCGGTCGTGGACCTCCTCGAAGGTGACCTCCAGGTGGGGGTCGGCGCGGCCCGCCTCGGTGAGGGCGTCGCGGAACCCCTTCATGGTGCGGCGGCGCCCGCGGGAGACGGGGGCCGCGGCCCCGGAGCCGTCCGGGCCGGGGACGGGCGGCAGCACGACCCGCTCGGCGACGGGCAGGGAGTCCAGGCTCATGCCGGGGCCGGGGCGGAAGGAGTACCAGAGCTCGGCGAACCTCCGCGGATCGGAGGAGACCTGGCGGCCGCGCCACTCGCTGACCTTGCCGACCACGACCGTCTCGCCGGTGACGGTGTGCTGCCACTCCAGGGCGACGTGGCCGCAGTCGTCGGCGAGGAGGAACTTGCGCAGCACGCCGGAGCTGGCGCCGCCGAGGGTGTTGCGGTGGCCGGGCAGCATCACCGAGAAGATCAGCTTGAGCAGGACGGACTTGCCGCCGCCGTTCTCCAGGAACAGCACGCCCGCCGGGGCGGGGCGGCGGGGCGGGCCGTCCGGCTCCTCGCCGAAGAGGCCGGGCTGCCGGGGGGCGGGGTCGCTGACGGGCTCCCCGACGCCGCGCAGATCGAGCACGGTGTCGGCGTAGCGCGCGCCGGCGGGCCCGATCGAGTAGAGGCGGACCCGGTTGAGCTCGTACATGGGGCGGGGTCTCCTGAGCGGCTGGTGCGGGGGTCGGGTTCGGGGCGGGCGCGGCCCGCGGTCTGCGGGTCCGCCGTGCGGCTCCCGGTGCCGGGCCGGGGGCGGCCCGGCACCGGGGTCAGAGGTTGTGGAAGGGCAGGCCGGCGTCGGCGACGAGCTCCTCGGACTCGTCGGCGGGCAGCAGGGTGGCGGTGCCGTCGCTGACGGGGACGACGCCGAGGTCGAGCAGTTCGGCCATGGCGGCGCTCCCGGCCAGGTCGCGGACCTGGAGCTGGTAGCGGGCGGTGGTGCGGTAGGTGCCGCCGGAGTCGTCGGACGCCTTCTGGAGGAAGCCGGAGTCGACGAGGAAGGCGACGGCCTTGCCGACGATGCCGGTGGTGGAGCCGGAAAGGCGGCGGGCGTCCTTGGTGGCGCCGGTGGCGCTGCGGCGCGCCCACACCCGCCAGGCCGCCTCCAGGCCGGGGGCGTCGCTCTCGGGGTCGGTGTTGGCGCCGTCGGCGGCGGCCTGCTCCTCCAGGCGGCGGCAGGCCTGGCGGACGAAGGCGTCGACGCCGTTGACGCTGATCCGGCCGATGTAGCCGTCGTCGGCGAGGTCCTCGGGACGGGGGAAGGCCAGGGCGGCGACGGCGAGGTGCGCGAGGCCGTGGAGGAAGCGGTCGGTGGACTCCGAGGCGGCGCGGCGCGAGTAGTCGCCCATCCGGACGGCGAAGACGGAGTCCTCGGCGGCGGCGACCGCCATGCCGGCCCGGGGCGACACCTCCAGGACGACCAGCCCGAGGCCGGTGGCGACCGCGTCGGCGAGGCGGGCGAAGGGCGGGTCCTCGCGGTAGCGGCGGACCAGCTCGCCGTACTCGGCGTCGCGGGCGGGGAGCAGCTTGGGCTGGATGCCGAAGGAGACCAGGCGGGAGGCGTCGGCGACGTCGCCCGGGGTGAGGGCCGCCGCGCGGTCGGCGCCGCGGCCGGCCTCGCCGGGGCCCGGGTCGGTCGCGAAGGGGACGCCGTCGTCGGCGGACGTGGTCACGGGCGGTGCTCCTGGCGGGTGGCTGCGGGTACGGGGCGGGCCGGCGCGGGGCGGGCGGCACCGGCGGGGCTCGGGGCCGGACGGGCCGGGGACGGGGAGGGTGCCGCGGACGGGGGGAGGGCCGCGGGCGGGGAGGGTGCCGGGGACGTCATCCGGCCTCCGCACGCTCGGCCGCCATGCCGGCGGAGTCCAGCAGGGCGCTGCCGACGACGAGGTCGGCGCCGCCGAACTCGGGGTCCCGCAGGGGGGTGCCGTCGTCGACGGCGAAGAGCAGCCGCCCCTCCCCCTGCCGGTAGGCCGTGCCGACCGGCGGGCTCGCGGCGTGCACGGCCAGCAGCGCCACCAGGTAGGGCAGCTCGGGGTCCTGGCGGCGGGCGTCGGCGAGCAGGCCGGAGAGCCGGCGGGGCGCGTCGGCGGGCAGGTCGAGCAGGTGCAGGGCGGCCTCCAGCTGCTCCTCGGAGAAGCGGCTGTCGTCCGGGGTGGCGACCAGGTCGGGCTCGGGCAGCTCGGCGCCGAGGTGCTCGCGCTCGGGCGGCGGGGTGAGCAGCAGGCCGACGAGGTCGGCGACGCGGACGGCGGACGGGGTGCGCAGGCCGGCGCCGCGGGCGAAGAAGGCGTCCGTGGGGCGGGTGGCCCGCTCGACGGGGAGCGGGAGGAGCGGGGCGAGGAGCTGGCCGTAGAGGTCGATGCCGGAGCGGGCGGCGGGGGCGGCGAAGGCCTGGCGGTCCTGCTCGGCGCGGAACAGCGGCCCGGCCTCCAGCAGCCGGGTCTGGAGCTGGGTGTGGCGGCGGATGCAGTCCTGGACGATGTCGACCAGCTCGGCGGCGCGGCGCTTGTGCTCGGGGTCCTCGGACTCGTCGCGGGCACGGCGGATGTTGGTGAGGATCGCGTTCTCGTGGCGGTAGCGGTCGGCGACGTGGTCGAGCGCCTCGGCGATCATGTCGGGGACGGCGACCGCCCAGTCCACCGCCCGGACGTTGCGCCGGGTGGCCTCCAGGGCGCGGCGCAGCGTCTCGGCGTACTGGACCGTGCGGTAGCGGGCCTGCTCGGCGGCGAGCTGCGCGTCGGCGAGGCGGCCCCGGCGGATGAGGACCTCCAGCTTGACCTCGGCGGCGATCTGGGCGGAGGTGACGTCGGTGTCGAGGGCGCCGACGAGGACGTTGACGGCCTCGTCGGTGGTGCGCAGGTAGACGCCGCCGTCGGGGCCGGGCACCTCCTCGACCAGCTTGAAGTCGTAGTCGCGGCGGACGTAGGAGCCGTCGGGGCCGAAGGTGCCGTAGACGGCGCGGAAGCCGCGGTCGACGCTGCCGACGTTGATCAGCGACTCCAGGACCCAGCGGGCCACGCGCTCGTGCTCGGCGGCGGGGCGGCCCGGGTTCTGCGCGGCGACGCGGGGCAGCATCCGGGCCAGGACCAGGTCGCGGTCGGCGCCGGTGTCGAAGTCCATGTGGAGGGTGACCAGGTCGATCGCGGCGAGGCCGACCTCGGCCATGGCGTAGGCGGAGTACTCGCCGGCCAGGTTGACCTTGCGGGCGTCCAGGTCGTGGAGCGGGGCGGTGCAGGCCAGCGCCTTGAGCCGCCGGGCGAGGCCCTCGTCGGCGGCGGGGCCGGGCGCGGGCCGGGCCGCCCCCGGCGCGGAGGGGGCCGCGGGCACGGTCGGCCGCACCCGCGAGGGGGCGGCGGTGTGGTCGGCGGTGCTGGTCACGGGGGTCAAGCCTAGAGGGAGGGACGGACAACGTCCCAAACGCCCCGAATGGGCGCCGCCGGGGCTCTCCGGGGCCCCGCGGCACCCCTCCCCGCCGGGCCCTGCGACACCCTCCCCGCCGGGCCCTGCGACACCCTCCCCGCCCGGCCCTGCGCCGCCCCTCCCCGCCCGGCCCTGCACCACCCTCCCCGCCCGGCCCTCCCGCGTTGCCGCGGCGGTCCGGCGGACGTAGGACGGAAGCACCCGGAGCCGCGAGGAAGCGGCTCCCCCGTGCGCCCAGGAGGCGTCATGCAGCAGACCGGCGGGATGGCCAGGATGAGCAAGGAGATGCAGGAGTGCGTGGACGCGTGCCTCGCGTGCCACAGCATGTGCGAGGAGACCATGAGCTACTGCCTGCAGCAGGGCGGGCGGATGGACGCGCGCATCATGCGCGCCCTCATGGACTGCACGGACATGACGCGGATGTGCGCCGACATGATGATGCGCCGGTCCCCGCTGGCCGCCGAGGTGAGCGCGATGTGCGCCAAGGCGTGCGAGATGTGCGCCGAGGCGTGTCGCAGCGTGCCGGACGACCAGCAGCTCGCCCGGTGCGCCGAGGCGGCCGCCCGCTGCGCCGAGAAGTGCCGCGCGATGACGGGCGTCCGCGCCTGATGCGGTGAGGGACCCGGCGCGGCGGGTGCGCCGGCCGGGCCGCGGCGGCCGGGGACGGACGGGTTCCGCCCCCGGCCGCAGTCGTGCGGGCGGGCACGGGCAGGCCCGGGGTCGGACGGTGCGGTCCCGCGCCGGGGCTGCGCCGGGCCGCCGGGCGGGCCGCCGTCGCCGTCCCGGCGGCCGCGGAGGACGGCCTCGGCGGTGGCCCGGCCGGCGGGCAGGAGGAGCTCCACGGCGGGTTCGGGGACGACGACGTCCAGCGGGGTGGGGAAGGCCGCCACGGTGCTGGTGAACGCCGGTTCGCCGCGGTCCGTGCGGAGCCGCGCCGGCAGCGCCGCCGCCGCGGCCGGCGTCGGCGCCGGCGGCGGGTCGCCCTCGGGGGCCGGGTAGCCGCCGACCTCCCGGTGCGGCAGGCGCAGCCGCTCGGTCCCCCGCAGCGCGCGGTCGCGCTCCGGGCGGTCCGGCAGGTGGCGGCGGACCCCGGCGAGGTCGGCGGTCCGCGGCGCGAGCCCCTCGGGGTGCAGGGCGAGGCCGACGAGGTTCAGGGGCGGCCGCAGCAGGTGCTCGGGGAGGCCGTCCAGCAGGAGCGCCGTGCCGTCGTCGGCGGCGAGCACGTCGAGGTGCGCGTCGAGGACGACCGCCGGGTACGGCTCGTGGCCGCGCAGCGGCAGCCCGGCCGCGTCGCGGAGGGCGGCCGTCGCGGGGTCGTCGGGGTCGTCAGGGTTGCGGAAGGACGACTCGCGGCGGGCGGGCGCGTGGCCGGTGGCGGCCGGCGGGGCTTTCCGGTCGCGCAGCGGCCCGTCGAGGTGCTCGGCGAGGGGGAGCACCGTCCCGCGGCCGGGCCGGGACCGGCCGGTCCGATGCAGCTGCTGTGCCGGGCTGTCGGCGGCGAGGGCCGGGTCGAGCCGGCTGAGGCGGCGGCGCCCGCGCCGGCGGTGCAGCAGCGCGCCCGCCCCGGCGACGTCCGGAGCGGGGCGGGTGGCCGGTGGCGACGCGGGTTCCTCCGGCGGCGGCACGGGCGGCTCCGCCCCTGACCGCACGTCAGGGGCACTTCCGCGCACCGGTCCCGCGGCGGATCACACCCGGTGGTGCAGGTCCCCGGCGAGGGCGCGGATCCAGCGGTCGAGCTCCTCGCGGTGGTGGGGCTGCCCGCCGCACAGGGCGGCCACCTGCGCGTCGGTGAGCCGGTCGGGACCGGCCTCCTCCAGCAGGCGGGCGACCTCGCCGAGCACCGCGGCGAGGCGCTGCGCGTCGGTGTGGTCGACCATGACGGCCTCGTGGTGGCGGCTGATGGTGACGGAACCGGGCATCGCGTCCTCCTTGCGGCCCCCCGGGGATCGGCCCCTGTTCCACCGTACCCGCGTTCCCGCCCGCCCGCGGGCGGGCCGCGGCGGCCTACGATCAGGGCAGGGGGACGGTGCGGAGGCATCGGACGGTACGGGGACGGCGCGGGCGGGAGGCGGCTGGCATGGCGGACGCGGTGATCGACCTGAACGCGGACCTCGGCGAGGGGTTCGGCCGCTGGACCCTGACCGAGGACGAGGCGCTGCTGTCCGTGGTGACCAGCGCCAACGTCGCCTGCGGCTTCCACGCGGGCGACCCCTCGACGATGCGCCGGGTGTGCGGCTGGGCCGCCGAGCGGGGGGTGCGGATCGGCGCGCAGGTCTCGTACCACGACCTGGCGGGCTTCGGACGGCGGGCGATGGAGGTGCCGCCGGAGGAGCTGGCGGACGAGATCGCCTACCAGATCGGCGCCCTGGAGATGTTCGCCCGCGCGGCGGGCTCCCGGGTCTCGTACGTCAAGCCGCACGGCGCGCTGTACAACCGGGTGGTGGCCGACGCCGAGCAGGCGGCCGCCGTGGTGGCGGGCGTGGCGCGGGCCGGGGCGCTGTGCGGAGGCCCGCTGCCCGTGCTGGGGCTGCCCGGTTCGGAGCTGCTGAAGGCGGCGGGCGGTGCCGGGCTGCCGGTGGTGGCCGAGGCGTTCGCCGACCGCGCGTACACGGCGGCGGGCACCCTCGTGCCGCGCCGGGACGCGGGGGCGGTGGTGCACGACGCCGAGGCGGTGCTGGTGCGGGCGGTGGCGATGGCGCGCGAGGGCCGGGTGACGGCGGTGACCGGGGAGGCCGTGCGGGTCCGGGCGCGCTCGCTGTGCGTGCACGGCGACACGCCCGGTGCGGCGGACCTGGCGGTGCGGCTGCGGGAGGCGCTGGTGGGGGCGGGGGTCCGGGTGGAGGCGTTCACGTGAGGCGGGAGCGGCCCGCCGGGGGTGCGGACGGGCCGGCGGGCAGGGAGTGAGGAGGCCGGTGGTGGCCGGGGAGCACGGGCCGGGAGCGGCGCACGGGCGGGAGCGGGGCGGTGCCGGAGCGGTCGGCGCCGGAGCGGGCGGGGCGCGGCAGGCAGGACTGGGGGAGGCAGGGCTGCGGGTGCGGCCGGTGGGCCGCCGGGCGCTGCTCCTGGAGGTGGACTCCGCCGAACGGGTGACGGCCTGGCACGCCGAGCTGCTGCGGCGGCGCGCGGCCGGCCGGCTCCCGGCGGACGCGGAGATCGTGCCGGCGGCGTGCACGGTGCTGCTGGACGGCCTGGCCGACGCCGCCGCCCTCGCAGCCGAGCTGACCGGCTGGCGGGTGCCGCCGGCCGGGACCGGCGGGGGGCCGCTGCTGGAGGTGCGGACGGTGTACGACGGGGCGGACCTGGCGGAGGTGGCGGCGCTGTGGGGCGTCGCCGTGGAGGAGGCGGTGCGCATCCACTCCTCGGTCGAGTACCGGGTCGCGTTCTGCGGGTTCGCCCCCGGCTTCGGCTACCTCACGGGACTGCCGGAGCGCTGGTCGGTGCCGCGGCGGGCGACGCCGCGGACCAGCGTGCCGGCGGGCTCGGTGGCGGTGGCGGGCCCGTACACCGGCGTGTACCCGCAGGCGTCGCCCGGTGGGTGGCGGCTGCTGGGGCGCACCGGCCTGCGCCTGTGGGACCCGGGGCGGCAGCCGGCGGCGCTGCTGGCGCCGGGGACGCGGGTGCGGTTCGTCCCGGCGGATCCCGGGGCTGCGGGCACGGGTGCGGACGCGGGTGCGGACGCGGGGGGCCCGGCGTGAACGGCCCGGCGGGCGGCGCGGAGGCGCGGGACGGGGCGCCCGGAGGCACGGCGTCCGGGGACGGGGAGCGCGGCGGCGGGGAGCCGCGCGCACGGGTGCTGGAGGTGGTGCGGCCCGGCCCGCTGACCACCGTGCAGGATGCGGGCCGCCGCGGGGTGGCGCACCTGGGCGTGCCGCGCGCCGGGGCGCTGGACCAGGCCGCGTACCGGGCCGCGAACCGGCTCGTGGGCAACCGCGGGGACGCCGCCGTGCTGGAGACCACGCTCGGCGGGGTGGCGGTGCGCGGGTCGGTCCCGCTGGTCGCCGCCGTCACCGGCGCCCCGGCGGCGGTGGCCGTGGACGGCCGGCCCGTGCCGTGGGGCACGGCGGTGGCGGTGCCCGCGGGCGCGGTCCTGGAGGTGGGGGCCGCCACGCACGGGGTGCGCAGCTACGTGGCCTTCGCCGGCGGCCTCGCGGTGCCGCCGGTGCTGGGCAGCAGGTCGGCCGACCTGCTGGCGGGCCTGGGCCCGGCCCCGCTCGCGGCGGGCGACCGGCTGCCGCTGGGCGAGGCGGCCGGGGCGGCGCCCCGGGCCGAGGCCGTCCCGCTGCCGGCCCCGCCGGCGGAGCTGGTGCTGCACCTGCTGCCGGGGCCCCGCGCGGACTGGTTCGCGCCGGGCACGGCGGCCCTGCTCGGCCGGGCCCGGTACCGGGTGGCGGCCCGCAGCAACCGGGTGGCCCTGCGCACCGAGGGGCCGCCGCTGGAACGGACGCGCGGCGGGGAGCTGCCCAGCGAGGGGATGGTGCTGGGGGCCGTGCAGGTGCCGCCGGACGGGCTGCCGGTGGTGTTCCTGGCCGACCACCCCACCACGGGCGGCTACCCGGTGGTGGGGGTGGTGCCGGAGGAGGACCTGGGGGCGGCGGCGCAGGCGGCGCCGGGGACGCCGCTGCGGTTCGTGCCGGTGGGCTTCGGGCCGGCGGGTCCCGGGGCGGCGTAGCCGGGGCGGCGCGGGGACCGCCGGGCCCGGGCTGCGGGCGCGCGCCGGGCCGCCGTGCGCCCGCCGGACCGGGCGTCGGGGCGCGGCGGGACGGCACCTGTCAGTGGTCGGGTGCACACTCCCGGTGGGGCTGCCGTGCGGGACCGGCCGGCGCGGGCCTCCACGCGAGACGAGGTGCGGAGCATGGCCGAGGTACTGCTGGCGGTGGGGACGCAGAAGGGGCTCTTCCTGGGGCGGAGCCGGGACCGGCGGACGTGGGACTTCACCGGTCCCCACTTCGCGATGAACGCCGTCTACTCGGTCGGCGTCGACCGGCGCGGCGCCCGTCCGCGCATCCTGGCGGGAGCCGACAGCTCGCACTGGGGCCCGTCGGTGTGGTGGTCCGACGACCTCGGGGCGACGTGGCAGGAGCCCTCCTCCCCCGCGGTCCGGTTCCCCGAGTACACCAAGGCGTCGCTGGAGCGGGTCTGGCAGCTGGTCCCGGCGGGCGAGGACGCCCCGGGCGTGGTGTACGCGGGGACGCAGCCGGGCGCGCTCTTCCGCTCCGAGGACCACGGGGAGTCGTTCTCCCTGGTGGAGCCGCTGTGGGACCACCCGCAGCGGGAGCAGTGGGAGGCGGGCTTCGGCGGACAGGCCGTGCACACCGTCCTCACCGACCCGCGCGACGCGGACGCCCTGACGGTGGCGGTCTCCACGGGCGGCGTGTACCGGTCGGCGGACGGCGGGCGGAGCTGGTCGCCGTCCAACGCCGGCGTCCGGGCGGCCTTCCTGCCGGAGGGGTCGCAGTTCCCGGAGTTCGGGCAGTGCGTGCACAAGGTCGCGCGGGACGCGCAGGATCCGGACCGCCTGTACCTGCAGAACCACGGCGGGGTCTACCGCAGCGACGACGGGGGTGCCGTCTGGGAGGCGGTCGACAAGGGGCTTCCGGCCTCCTTCGGCTTCACGGTGGCGGCGCACCCGCACCGGGGCGGGACGGCCTACGTCTTCCCGCTGACCGCCGACTACCGGCGTCTGCCCCCGGACCTGCGCTGCCGGGTGTTCCGCACCCAGGACGCGGGCGGCAGCTGGGAGGCCCTCTCCGCCGGGCTGCCGCAGGAGGACCACTACGGCGTGGTGCTGCGGGACGCGATGTCCGTCGACGACGCCGACCCGGCGGGCGTGTACTTCGGCAACCGCAACGGGGAGGTGTACGGGAGCGCCGACGAGGGCGAGAGCTGGTCCCTGCTGGCCTCGCACCTGCCGGACGTGCTGTGCGTGCGGGCCGTCGCGATCGGCTGAGACGAGGGACGAGCCCCTCCCTCCGGATCGGTGTGCGGACGGAGGGGAGGTGCCGCAGGGCGGCACGGCGGGCCGGGGTGCGGTGGCCGCCGGTGCCGGCGACCTCCGGTCCGGACAGGGTGGTGACGCGGCCCCGGGCGGTCCACGCGTCTCAGCGCTCCGGGCGGGGCACCGCCCGGACGGGGTGGTGCCCGGCCACCGGGTGGTCGGCGCCGCGCCGGCGGAGCGCGGTGCGCGGGCCGCCCGGGACGGGGGTGGCGGAGGCGGCGGTCCGCACGGTGCGCGGGCCGGACGCGCCGCAGGTCATCGAGGCCTCTCCTCACGGGCCGCGACCGGCACGGCGGGGGCCGTCGCCGCGGGGGCCGCAGGCGTGCCCGGGACGCCCGGGGTATCCGGGACGTCCGGCGCTGTGCGGGTCTGCGGGGAGCGGGGGGACGGGACGCGCGCGGCAGGGGGCGTCTCCGACGCGGCGGACCGGCCGGTGGCGGCCGCGACAGCGGGCCCGTCCGGTGGAGGGGCGGTGACCGGGGGAGGACCGGCGGGCCGGGGGACGGCGGGCACGGTGACGGCGGGCACGGACGCGGCGGAGACGAGCCCGGCGGGCACGGACGCGGCGGGCGGGAGGCCCAGGACCTCGCCGTAGTGGCGGAGCAGTTCGTCCCCCACCGCCTCCCAGGTGCGGGCGGCCACCTCCGCACGGCCCGCACGCCCGTACGCGGCCCGGGTCGCGGGGTCCGCCGCGAGCCGGGCGACGGCCTCGGTGACGGCCTGCGGGTCCCGGGGGCGGACCAGCAGGCCGGTGCGGCGGTGGGCCACCAGGTCGAGGGGGCCGCCGGCGGCGGGGGCGACCACGGGGACGCCGCTGGCCATGGCCTCCTGCACGGTCTGGCAGAAGGTCTCCAGCGGGCCGGTGTGCACGAACAGGTCGAGGGCGGCGAAGCAGCGGGCGAGGTCGTCCCCGGTGCGCCGCCCGAGGAAGGCCGCGCCCGGGAGCGCCCGGCGCAGGGGAGGCTCGCTGGGGCCGTCCCCGATGACGACGACGCGCACGCCGGGCAGCCGGCACACCCCGGCGAGCAGGTCGACCCGCTTCTCCGGCGCGAGCCTGCCGACGTAGCCGACGAGGACCTCGCCGCCGGGGGCGAGCGCGCGGCGCAGGGCCGGGTCGCGGTGGCGGGGGTGGAAGCGGCCGGAGTCGACCCCGCGCGGCCACAGGTGGACCCGGGGGACGCCGTGCGCGGCGAGTTCCTGGGCGGCCGGGGTGGAGGGGGCGAGGGTCCGGGCGGCGGCGCCGTGGACGGAGCGGATGCGGCGCCAGGCCAGGGCCTCCCCGAGGCCGCAGCCGGCATGGTGGGCGCGGGCGTACCCGGCCAGGTCCGTCTGGTAGGCGGCGACCGCCGGCAGGCCCAGCCGCCGGGCGGCGGCCATGGCCCGCGCACCGAGCACGAAGGGGCTCGCCAGGTGGACGAGGTCGGGGCGGTGGACGGCGAGGACGGCCTCCAGCGGGGCGCCGGGCAGGGCGACCCGGACCTGGGGGTAGCCGGGCAGCGGCACGGAGGGGACGCGGACCACGGGGCAGGGGTCGTCGGCGGCGGCCCGCCCGCCGCCCCGCGCGGGGGCGGGGGCGACGACGAGGGGCCGGTGGCCGCGGCGCACGAGGTGCTCGGCGGTGCGCAGCACGGTGTGGGAGACGCCGTTGACCTCGGGCGGGAAGGACTCGGTGACGATGGCGACGCGCATGTCCCGGTTGTGTCCGGGCAGGGCGTGGGCGCGGCCAAGGGGATCTTTCCCGGGGGCGAACGTCGTATGAGCGTTCGCCCCCGGGGCGGGGATAGGCTGGGCCGGGCGGCGGCCCGGGGACGCCGGCCAGGGGTTCCGGCCCCGGGGCGACCGCTCCGGGGCATCCGCTCCGGGGGCGTCGGCGGAGGGACGGTCATGCTGGTCGGCAAGGGTGCGAACACGCCGCTCACGGCGGCCGCCGTGCGGGTGGTGCTGAGCTGGCAGCCTGGTGCGGGCGTGCCGGACGCGGACGCCTCCGCGCTGCTGCTGAGCGGCGGCAGGGTGCGGAGCGACGCCGACTTCGTCTTCTACAACCAGCCGCGGGACGCCTCCGGCGCGGTCCGGCACGAGGGGAAGCGGCAGACCCCGGAGGGCACCGCCGACACCCTCGCCGTGGACCTCGCCGCACTGGACCCCGCGGTGGAGGCGGTGGTGCTGGCGGCCTCCAGCGACGGCGGTCCGTTTGGCGCGCTGCCGGGGCTGCGGCTGTCGGTGCAGGACGCCGCGGGCGGCGCCGAGCTGGTGCGGTTCGAGGACACGGGGGCCACCACGGAGACGGCCTTCGTCCTGGGCGAGCTGTACCGGCGGGGCGGCGGGTGGAAGTTCCGCGCGGTCGGGCAGGGCTACGACTCCGGCCTGGCGGGGCTCGCCACCGAGTACGGCATCCGGGTCGACGAGGAGCCGGGGGCCGGCACACCGGCGTCCGGCCCGGCCGCCCCTCCCCCGGCGCCCGCCGCCGCACCGTACGCGCCGCCTCCGCAGACCGCCCCGCACCCGCCGCAGCAGCCGCCCGCGCCCCAGGCGTTCCCGCCGGGCCAGGCGTTCCCGCCGGGCCAGGCGTTCCCGCCGGGCACGCCGCCGCCCGCCCCGCACCCCTCCGCCCCGCAGCCGCCCGCCCCCCACCCCGGCGGCCCGTACCCCGGCGGCCAGTACCCCGCCCCGCCCCACCCCTCCGGTCCGTCCGCGCCGACGCCGTACGGGGCGCCGCAGCCGCCCCCGTACGTCCCGGCGCCGCCGCCGGGCGCGCCCGGCGGCCCCTCACCCGCGCCCGCCGCGGGCGGCGCGGCGCCGACCCGGCTGTCGCTGACCAAGGACGCCCCCGCGGTGTCGCTGACGAAGCACGCCGCAGGCGGCGGCGCGATGCGGGTCAACCTGAACTGGCAGGCCCGGGGCGGTCAGGCCGCCACGGGCGGGGGCTGGCTGCGCAAGCTGGCGGGGGCCGGCGCCCCCGGCGTCGGCCGGGACCTCGACCTCGCCTGCCTCTGGGAGCTCCAGGACGGCACCAAGGGCATCGTGCAGGCGGTCGGCCGGACCTTCGGCGACCTGTACGCGCCGCCGTACGTGTTCCTCGACAACGACGACCGCACCGGCGCCGCTGCGGGCGGCGAGAACCTGTGGATCAACCTGGACTTCGCCCAGCGGTTCCGGCGGCTGCTGGTCTTCGCCTTCGTCTACGGCGGGACGGGCAGCTTCCAGGGGCTGGACGCGGTGGCGACGCTGTACCCGGCGTCCGGCCTGCCCGTCGAGGTGCGGCTGGACGAGTGCGGCTTCCCCGCGGTCGGGTGCGCCATCGCCGTGATCGAGAACGTCGGCGGGGAGCTGGTGGTGCGCCGCGAGGGCCGGTACTTCCAGCGGTCGGCGGTCTCCATCCAGCGGATGGTGGACGACGCGTACGGCTGGGGCCTGACCTGGACCCGCAGCTCGAAGTGACTCCGGCTCAGGACGCCGGGACCGGCGGCGCCCCTTGCGGGGAGGCCGCCGGACCGGGCGCCCGGGCGGCGCGGGGCGGCGTCGGGGTCAGGCGGTCTCGCCCTTCCGGCGGTGGCGGTGCACCGCGGCCGGCCGCCCGCGCTGCGCGGCGTGGACGATGCCCGACGACACGGCGATCCGGTCGAGGGTGAAGACCCCGCCCACGCAGACCAGCAGCCACAGGCCGAGGACGACCAGGCCGCTGCCGACCCCGTCGTGGCGGAAGCAGGCCAGCCCGTTGAGGGCGCGCACCCCCACCCCGGGGGGCATGACCGAGGCCATCGGCTGGAGCCAGCCGGGCAGGAACGAGGGGGCAGGACCCCTCCGCTGGTCGCGTTGCCCATCACCAGCATGAAGATCGACCCGAGCGGCACCCCGAGCGCCCCGAAGACACGGATCAGGAGGACGGTGGCCGCTGCGACCGCCCCGGACATCAGGGCCACGACGGCGGCGATCCCCAGGAAGGGGCCGGGGATCGCGTCGAAGACCGTGTGCGCGATGAGCGAGGTGGCGAGGCCGCCGACCACGGCGAAGATCCCGAGGCCGGCCATCCGCCGGCGGAACGACAGGCGGGGCGCGGTCTGGTGGGTCATCCGCCCGAACAGGAACCCGGCGAGGGCCAGGCCGAAGGAGGCGTAGAAGACCGAGAGGCCGCGACTGTCGCCGCCGGACAGCGGGAGGACGTCCTCGGTGTGCACCTTCCCGCCCGCGCCCTGCAGGGTGTGGCCGAGCGGCGCGACCAGCGCCTGGACGGCGAGCCCGATGGCGCCGGCGAAGAGCACCCGGCGGGTGCCGCCGTGCTCGATGTACGCGGCGTAGACCCTGCGGTGGAGCAGGGCGGAGCGCGCGCCGCCCTCGTCCGCGTAGCGCTCCACCCGGAAGGCGTCGGGCTCCATGCGCTGGAGCCCGACGTCGAACGGGGCGGCGCCCTGGTCGGAGGCCACGACGGCGACCGGCAGCCGGTGCGCCTTCGGGGTGGGGAAGGCGGCGAGGAAGACGCTGACGAAGACGAGGCCCACCGTCAGCACCGTGGCCACCGGGCGCAGCACGTCCGCGGGGCCGGTCAGGCCCGGGCGGACCGGCGCCGCGTCGGGGGGCGCGGGGCTGTCCGGGGCCCCGGCGGGCGGGGCGGCGGCGGGCGGGGCGGCGGCGGGCGGGGCGGCGGCGGACACCGGCGTCCTGGCGGAGCTGCTGCAGGAGCTGCTGCGCCCCTGACCGGACGCGCCCCGCGGCCGGACCGACGGCCGCCCCGGTGGGCCCCGGGGCCCACCGGGGCGCCGGGGCCGGGACGGGGAACGGAGGTCAGCCGGGCGCGGGGGTCAGCGGGGCGCGGAGGTCAGGCGGCCGCGGACCGCCGCGTGCACCTCGGCCTCCTCGGCCGGGTCGGCGGCCAGGCGGCGCAGCCGCTCCAGGACCCGGGCGTCCCCCGTGGTGGCGACGTGGCGGGCGGCGAGCTCGCGGGTGGACTCCTCGCAGTCCCAGAGGCACTCCACCGCCGGACCCGCCGGGAAGTACGGGTCGGTGGCGGCCAGGGCGCGGGCGGCCCGCCCGCGCAGCTGCGAGGAGACGGTCTCCGCATACACGTACCGCAGCGCCGCGACGGCACCGGCCGCGCCGAGCCGTCCGGCGCCGTCGACCAGGCAGCCGAGACCGTCGCCGTCGGCGCCGCGGGCGGCGATCCAGCGGCGCAGGGCGTCGGTCACCAGCGGGGCGTCGCGCTCGTCGCCGGCGTCGGCGAGGAGCCGGGCGGCGGCCTCCCCGAGGGCGCTGTCGGCGCCGCCGGTGGCCGGGTCGGCCCAGCGGCGGGCGTGGCCGACGGCGGCGGGGCCGCGCATCAGGCCGACGAGTTCCAGCGCCGCCTCGACGATCCTCCGGTCCGGGTCGACGGCGGCGAGTTCAACAAGGCCCGGCACGGCGGGGTCGTCGCGGTCGAGGAGGTGGCGCAGGGCCGCGCGGCGGGCGCCCTCGGCGCCGCAGCGGGCGGCGTCCACCAGCAGCGGGCGGTCGTCGGGGCCCGCGACGGCGGCGAGACAGCGGGCCGCGGCCGCCGCGCGGCGGCGCACGGCGTCGCGGGCGGGGACGGCCGGGTCGTCCTCGGCGGCGCGGTCGGCCCAGGCGAGGACCTCGGCGGCGCCCCAGCCGGGGGCGGCCGAGGTCCGGTTCAGCTGGCGCTGCCACAGGTCGAAGGGGGCCTGTTCCCCCGCGGCTGCGATCCGGGGGTGGGCGGCGGCCCACAGCCGCCACGGGCGCGGCTCGTAGGCGTCGCGGACGGCGGCGCGCAGCGCGGCGTCGCCCTCGGGGCCGGCGGGGAAGCGGTCGAGGACGGCCGGGGCGAGGCGCATCAGGGCGGCGTCGTCGTCGCGCAGGGCGAGTTCGTCGAGGGCCCAGGCCCAGTTGGCGCCGGAGGCGGTGTAGCGCCGCAGCAGGCCCAGGGCGTCGCGGCGCCCGTAGGCGGCGAGGTGGCCGAGGACGGACAGGGCGAGGCCGGTGCGGGACTCGTCGGGGCCGGACCCGGCACCGCCGGTGCCGGCGGAGGGGTCGCCGGTGCCGCCGGCGGCGAGGTCCTCGGGGTGGAAGAGGTGGGCCTCGATGCCGTCCAGGGGCGCCTCCAGCTCGGAGTAGAGGCGTGCGTAGTACAGCGACCGGCTCTCGGTCCGCCAGTCGCGGCGGGGGTCGCACGTGACACACGCGTCCAGGGCGGCGAGGGCGTCCGGCCGCTCGGCCGCCAGCGCGTGCAGGGTGCCGTCCCCGCGGCCCCGCTGCAGCAGGCCGAGAAGGGTCGCACTGGGCGCTATGTCGGGCTCGAACATGAGGTCAGCATCCGTTGCGGCGGTCCTGGTGGCAACGGGATTTCCGCTGCCGGGGTCCCGGGCGGGCCGGCGGACGGGGCCGGGACCCGGCCTGGGCCGGAAGCACCGAAGGGTACCGTTCGCGGGGCTTGTCCGCACACAGGGCCGCCGCCGCGGGGGGTGCGGGACCGCCGGAGGACAGGCGGGCGCGCGAGGCCGCAGGGCAGGGCGCACGAGGGCGGCGCACGCTCCCAAGTTCGGGCATATGCCCCGGGAACATCGCCGGAGTCGGCCGAAACCCTTACGGTCGGTGGCTCTCTGTGTCAGAGTCGTCACCGCCCCCCCGTCCGCCGACCCGTGGGAACCCTCATGCATCCCGCTGCGCACCCGGACAGCACGGCCACCCCGAGGAACGGCGCCCGCCCGGAGGCCCCGCCGGCCGCGACCGGCCTGGCCGAGTGGAACCTGGCGACCGACGAGGTGCTGTGGTCGCCCGAGGTGTTCGCACTCTTCGGACGGGACCGGGACGCCGGCGGGCTCACCCTCGACCAGCTGCCCGCCCAGCTCCTGCCCGAGGACCAGCTCCCCCTGCAGGGCATGGTCACCGCCGCACTGGTCGACGGCCATGCCCTGGTCGGCGAGTTCCGCATCGTCCGCCCGGACGGGACGGTGCGCGCCGTCCGCTGCAGCGGCGGCCCGGTGATGGGCGGCGACGGGCACGCGGAGTCGCTCCGGCTCTCCCTGCGCGACCTCGGCGGACCGAACGGACCGGGCTTCCCCGGCGGACCCGGCGGCGTACGCGGCCGCGGCGAGGCCCGCAGCCGGCCGCCGGCCGCCCCCGCTCCGGGGCCGGGCCCCTCAGCCCCGCCGGAGCTCGCGGCGCGGGGCCCCGCCGACGGCGGCGACGGCTGGGCGGACGCGTTCCCCCTGCCGGGCGGGGGCGCCCTGCTCGCCCTGGGCGGACCCGCCGGGCCCGCCGCGGGCGGCGGCAGCGGACCGGCCGTGCTGCGCGATGCGCTGCGCGGCATGGCGATGACCGGCGCCGAACCCGCACGGATGCTGCGGCTGCTGGACCGGATGCTGCCGCAGTGCGGCTCCGGCGGCCCCGTCGCGGCGCTCTGCTGCCGGTACGAGGCCGGGGACCCCGGGAGGCCGGCCGTCCTGGCGTGGGCGCAGGCCGGGCTGCGGGGTCCGCTCGTCCTCCGCGGCGGCGCGGCGGTGCGGCTCCCGGCCGGCTCCGACCGCGGACGGCCGCTGGGCGGACCGTCCGGGGGCGGGCACGGGGCGGGCCGGACGGAGCTGCGGCGGGGGGACGTGGTGCTCTGCTGGACCGGCGGTCCGGACGGCGCCGACGGCCCGGAGGGCGGCGCGCCGGACCCGGCAGACCTGGCGGACGTCCTGGGCCCGCGGGTCGCAGGGGCGGGCAGTGCGGCGGAGTGCGCCGACCTCGCCCTGGGGCTGCTGCGGTCGGCGGCGGGAGAGCGGCCCGGCGCGGCTCTGCGGCTGGCCGTGCTGCGGGTGGGCTGAGCCCGGATCGGGTCGGGTCCGGTCAGGTCCGGCGCCCGCGAGGGCCGGCGAACCCGGGTGCGGTGCCCCCGGAAGCGGGGCGGAGGCAGGCCCGGCACGTCGGGGAGACGGCTCCGGAGGCGTCGTCCTCCCCCGCCCCTCCCGGCCGCTGCTCCTCCCGGCCCTTGCTCCCGGCGGGGCGGCGGGTGCGCCGGCGGGCCGCAGCCCGCGGAGGCGGCCCGGAGGGCCCGGCGGGCCGGAGGGCTCACACGATCTGGCGCCGCTGCTGCGGCACGGCGAGCCGGATCTGCTCGCGCAGGTCCGCGACCTCCGGCAGGCCCTTGTAGCGCTGGGTCAGCCGGTACATCTCGCGCAGCCGGTCCCACGTGCGGTGCGAGGAGGTGTCGCGGATCAGCGCGAGCGCCAGCTTGGCCTGCACGGCGGCCTCGTCCGGCTGCCCGGCGATCCAGTAGGCGGACGCCAGCGAGATGCGGTCGAAGGCGGTGGAGCGCTCCATCCCCTCCTTGGCCCGCAGGTCCAGCGCCATTCGGGCGTGGCGCTGGGCGAGGGGGGCCGCCTTCGGGTCGTGCTCGGCGAGGGTCCGGTAGACCAGCGCCTCCATGCCGTGGAGCTCCGCCTCGGTGAACAGCTGCATCCAGCTGGGGCCCGGCTCCCCCCGGTCGGCGGTGAACAGCTCCTCCGCCTCGCCCAGCACCCGGCGGGTGGCCTGGGAGCGGCCGAGCGACGCCTGCGCCCACGCCTCGATGGTCTGGAGCATGGCGCGGGTGCGCGGCAGGGTCTGCTCGCCGCTGCCGGACCGGGCGAGCCGCATGAGGTCCAGGGCGTCGTCGGCACGGCCGAGGTGCACCATCTGGCGCGCGGCCCGGGAGAGCGCCTCGCCGGCCCGGGGCTTGTCCCCGGCCTCGCGCGCGGCGTGCACGGCGATCACGAAGTACCGCTGGGCGGTGGGCTCCAGGCCCACGTCGTGGGACATCCAGCCGGCCAGGACCGCCAGGTTGGCGGCGACGATCCACAGCCGCTTCTCCAGCTCCGTGGGGTGGCGGAACGTCAGCATCCCGCCCACCTCGTTGAGCTGGCCGATCACGGCCTTGCGCTGGAGGCCGCCGCCCCGGGAGGCGTCCCAGGCGCGGAACACCTCCACCGAGCGCTCCAGGGCCTCCACCTCGTCGGTGCCGACCGGGCCCGCCTCGTAGAGGTCCAGGGAGGACTCGGCGGCCGGGAGGACGGACCCCCGGCGGCCGGCGGGCCGGGGGACGGCGGGGGCGGCGGGCTCCCCGGTGAGCCAGCCGTGCAGGGAGTCGGTGATGACGGATCCGGTCGCGAGTGCCGCGCCCGCGCCCATCAAACCGCGTCGGTTGAGCATGAGGTCCATTCCCGTGAACTCGGTGAGGACCGCGGCCGTCTGCTCCGGCCTCCAGGGCATCCCGTTGTCGGATGCGCCCGGTCTGCTGCGCCGGTGCCGTTCCAGGCCGAGGTCATCGATGGTGACGACTCGGCCGAGCCGCTCGGTGAACAGGGCGGCCAGCACCCTGGGCACGGGATCGCGGGGGATCTCCCCCTGCTCGATCCAGCGCCGGACCCGCGAGGTGTCGGTGGACAGCTGCTGCTGTCCGAGGGCGGCACCCCGCCGGTTGACCATCCGGGCCAGCTCGCCCTTGGACCATCCGGTCAGGGCGAAGAGGTCGGCCAGTCGGGTGTTGGGTTCTCTGCTCACGTCAAGCCCCCAGGTTCCTCGGCACCTTCGACATTAACGGGGTGTCATGTGCCCCGCGACCATTCGCCAGGGTTCGCCAGGGTGCGCCAGATGGTGTGCCACCCGTCACCCGGTGTGATGTAGACATGCGCCACCCGACCACCGTCGGGAGCCGCCGCGAACCAGGGCCTTCCCCCTCCGCGGCCGGCCTCCCGGTCCTCGCGGCGGAGGGGTGGCGCAGAGGGTGGCGCGAGGGCGCCGGACACGGCCGCACGCCGGGCGGCCGCCGCATTCCCCAGGGTGCGGCGGCAGCGCGGCGGAGCCTCCTCCGCGGTCCGTGTCCGGCGCCCTGGCGCCACCCCGTCCGCCACCCCAGTCCGCCACCCCCGGCCGCCGTCCCGGCCGGGACCGGTGGCCGAGCCGGCCCGCAGGAAGGGACCCACCGCCCCCATGTACCCCTCAGCCACCGTCACGTCCCCCTCGCCCCTGCGCGCCCCCGCGGCCCTGCGGCGCACGATCGGCGCCCCCGCCGCCCCGGCACGCGGGGGCCGCGTCCTGGATCCGCGCGCGGCCGATCCGCGCGCCGCGGCGTCCGCCTGCGCACCGCTGGCCGTCCGCAGGCCCGGCGCCCCCGCGGGGACGGCCCTGCTGCCCAGGCCCGGGGGGGACGCCGGCCTGCGGGGCCGGCCGCCCCAGCCCGCCGAGCGGCGCCCCGACACCGCCGCGCTGCAGACCCCCGCGGTCCGGGCCGCCATGGCCCACGTGACGCGGATATGCCCCGCCTTCACCCCGCGCCGGCTGCTGCGCGCCGACGACCGGCACATCCTGGTGGCGGGCACGGTCGGCCGCACGCCGGTGGTGGCCAAGTGCCTCACCCCGCGGGCGGAGCGCCACGACGAGGACATGCCGTGGGTGGAGGGCTTCCGGCACGAGGTCGCCGCCTACCGGTCCTTCGTGCGGCACCGGCCTCCGGTGCGGCTGCCGAAGCTGGTGGCCGCGGACCCGGACCGCTGCGTGCTGATCCTGGAGCGGGTGCCGGGCCGGACCGCGGCCCGCGAGCGCCACCCCGCCGACGCGCCGACCCCGGGCGAGGTGCGCGCCGTGCTGGGCGCGGTCCGGGCGCTGAACCTGTGGCGCCCGCCGTCCGGTTTCGACGCCCCGCTGGACTACCCGGTGGAGATCGCCCGGTACCACGCGCTGGGCCTGCTCACCGACCGCGACGCCGGCGACCTGCAGCAGCTCCTGCACGGTCTGGCGCACACCCCGGCGCAGTTCTGCCACGGCGACGCCCTGCTGTCGAACGTGCTGCTCGCCCCGTCGGGCCCGGTGCTCGTCGACTGGGAGCGGGCGGGCTGGTACCTGCCGGGCTACGACCTGGCGGTGCTGTGGAGCGTCCTGTCCGGCGACACGGCCGCCCGCCGCCAGATCAGCCAGCTGGCGCAGGCCTCCGGCACGGTGGTGCGGGACGCCTTCCTGGTGAACCTGATCCTGGTGCTCATGCGGGAGATCCGGATGCACGACGTGCCGGGGGCGGGCGAGGAGCAGCGCATCCTCATCCGGCGGCTGCACGACGACGCGTCGCTGGCGCGCCGGGCGGTACGGGCGGCCGTCGGGACCCGCTGACCCGCCTGCGCCCGCCGGACGGGGCGGCGGGCGCGGGCGGGTCGGGCGCGGACGGCGCGGGGCGGCCGTGCGGGGGGCACGGCGCCCCGCGCCGGCGGTGGCGCGGCGCGAGGGGGTGCCCCGGGGGCCCCGGGGGGTCAGCCCTGCTGGAACATGTCGGCCGGCAGCGGCTTGAGCAGCTGGTACAGGTCGTCGGAGATGGGGCGGTCCCAGGAGGCGATGGTGACCTGGACGCCGTCGCTGCGGCCGAACTGGGCGCAGGCGACGCGCCCCTCGCTCACCTTCACCTTCCGCACGATCAGCAGGTCGTCGCCGAGCATCACCGGGAAGTCCTCGCTGGAGACCACGCTGACCGGCTCGTCGTTCTCCAGGGCCGCGAGCAGCTGGCGGACCTCGAACGGCACGCCGTCCTCGGGGTCGCGCGCCGGGGAGCCCTCCGGGAGGTTGCCGATCAGCATGGCCGGGCCGCGGCCGCCGAACAGGTCGTAGCGCAGGAAGATCCCCTGGCAGGTGCCGTCGGCGCCGGCCAGGATGGCGGCGCCGAAGTGGCCGGGCCAGTCGCCCGGGTCCATCGCGAGCACGTCGAAGTCCGGGCCCGCGGGGGTGCCGGAGCGGCGGCGGAGAAACGGCATGGGGACATCGTACGGGGCCGCCCGGAGCGGCCGTGCAGCCGTACCGGCGCGGCCCGCCGCCGGCGGCGCCCCGCCTCCCGGCCGCGCGCCTCGGCGGGCGGCCGGGAGGCGGGGCGGGGCTCAGGTGAGGTCGAACTCGCCGTCGCGCGCGCCGAGCACGAAGGCCCGCCACTCGGCCGGGGTGAAGACCAGCGACGGACCGTCCGGGTTGCGGCCGTCCCGCATCGCGATGTACCCCTCCACGAAGGCGATCTGCACGTCGCCGACCCCCTGGCTGCTGGAGAGCCACTCCGCCCCGCTGAGGTCGAGCCGCGGCTTGCGCCCGTCCGCCGGAACCCCTGCCGCCAGGACCTCTGTGCTGTCACCCGACACGTCCCTGCTCCTCCCGCCGTCGTCCGCGGTGGCCAGCGTAGCCAGAGCGGCGGCGGCGCAGCAGGCCTTTGCACGGAGACCACCCTCCGCGGCGGGGCGGCGGCGGGACCGGCGGCGGGACCGGCCCGCGGCGGGGCGGCGGCGGGGCCTCCGCACGGGGACGGGCCGCCGGATGCCGCGCCGGGCCGCGCCACCGCACGGCCCCGCAGCGGTTGCGGCGCCCCCGGGGGCGCGGGGACGCTGGGAGCCGGGCCCTCCCGGCGGTTCCGGAGCGGCCCGCGCTTTGCGAGAGTGGTGAGGAGCGGTCGCAGCCCCGACGGGGCGGCCGGCCGGTGCCCGCGCGGCACGAGAGGAGCCGGCGATGAAGAAGCTGATCAACGCCCCGGACCAGGTGGTCCCGGACGCCCTGCGCGGACTGGCCGCCGCCCACCCCGAGCTCGCCGTGGACGTGGCCGCCCGCACCGTCGTCCGCCGCGACGCGCCGGTCGCGGGCAAGGTCGGCCTGGTCTCCGGCGGCGGCACCGGCCACGAGCCGCTGCACGCGGGCTTCGTCGGACCGGGGATGCTGGACGCCGCCTGTCCCGGCGAGGTGTTCACCTCCCCCGTGCCCGACCAGATGGCGGCCGCGACCCGCGCGGTCGACGGCGGCGCGGGCGTGCTGCACATCGTGAAGAACTACACCGGCGACGTGCTCAACTTCCGGATGGCCGCCGAGCTCTGCGAGGACGAGGGCGTGGAGGTCCGGCAGGTCGTGGTCGACGACGACGTGGCCGTCACCGACAGCCTGTACACGGCGGGGCGGCGCGGCACGGGCGCCACCGTGTTCGTGGAGAAGCTGGCGGGCGCGGCCGCCGACACCGGCGCGCCGCTCGCCGAGGTGGCGGCGGTGGCCCGGCGGGTCGACGCGTGCTCCCGCAGCTTCGGGGTCGCCCTCACCGCCTGCACCACGCCGGCGAAGGGGACCCCCACCTTCGACCTGCCGGCGGACGAGCTCGAGCTCGGCATCGGCATCCACGGGGAGCCCGGCCGGGAGCGGCGTCCGATGATGTCCGCCCGGGAGATCGCCGAGGCCGTCCTGGACGCGGTGCTGGCCGACCTCCCGCCGGGCGGGCCGGTGCTGGCCCTGGTCAACGGCATGGGCGCCACCCCGCTGCTGGAGCTGTACGTGCTGTACGGGGAGGTGGACCGGATCCTGCGGGAGCGCGGCGTGGAGGTCGCGCGCTGCCTGGTGGGGAACTACGTGACCAGCCTGGACATGGCGGGCTGCTCAATCACGCTGTGCCGGGTCGACGACGCGCTGCTGCGGCTGTGGGACGCCCCCGTGCGCACACCCGCGCTGCGCTGGGGGTGCTGACCACGGCGGACCGGTCGCGCCGGGCCGGGCCGGTCGCGCCGGGCCGGTCCCGCAGCGGCCGGACGGAGGCCCGGCGTGAACGGCCCGGCCCGGGTGCGGGCGCCGGCCCGGTCCCGGGCGGTCCGGGACCGGACCGCGGTGCAGGAGAGCCGACAGCGGGGTGCCCGGCCGCCGGGCGCCCCAGGCAGGAGCGGAGAAACCGGATGCCCACCGTCCCCGTCCTCGACACCGCCTTCTTCCGGCACTGGCTGGAGCTGGCCGCCGACACCGTCCGCCGCGAGAGCGCCCGGCTGACCGAGCTGGACTCCCCCATCGGCGACGCCGACCACGGCACCAACATGGACCGCGGCTTCACCGCGGCCCGCCTCGCGGTGCTCCAGGACCCGCCGCAGAGCCCCGGCGGGCTGCTGGTGGCCGTCGGCCGGACCCTGATCTCCAGCGTGGGCGGCGCCTCGGGGCCGCTGTACGGGACCGCGCTGCGGCGGGCCGGGCTGACGCTGGGCGACGCACCGGAGGCCACCCCGCCCGAGCTGGGCGAGGCGCTCGCGGCGGCGGTGGCGGCGGTCCGCGAGCTGGGGGGCGCCGAACCCGGCGACAAGACGATGGTCGACGCGCTGCTGCCGGCCTCGCAGGCGTACACCGGCGCGCTGGCGGACGGCCTGGGCGTGGCCGCGGCGCTGGACGCCGCGGCGGGGGCGGCGCTGGCCGGGGCGGAGGCGACCGTGCCCCTGCTGGCCCGCAAGGGGCGCGCCAGCTACCTCGGGGAGCGCAGCATCGGCCACCAGGACCCGGGGGCCACGTCGGCGGCGCTGCTGGTGGGGTGCCTGCGGGACGCGGCGGAGGCCCGGCCGGGCGCCGACGGGCCGGGCGCGGACGGGCAGCATGCGGACGGGCCGGGCGCGGACGGGCCGGAGGAGCGGCGGTGACCGGGTCCGGAGGGAAGGGGGAGCGGGGGTCCGGGCGGGAGGGCGCCGAGGTCGTTCCGATCCGCGGCGCCGTCCCGGCCGGCGGGGACGTCGTCCCGATCGGCGGGGCGCAGTCCGCCGCGTCCCCGGCCGCACCCCCGGCGGGGGCGGCGCCCGCGGCGGGCGGCCGGGGCGGTGCGGGCCGGGAGGGCCCGGCCCGGGTGGGGGTGGTGCTGGTGTCGCACAGCCGGGAGGTGGCAGCCGCCACGGCGGCCATGGCCATGGAGATGGTCGGCACGGGCGACCCGGCGCCGGTCGGCACGGCGGGCGGTACCGAGGACGGCCGGCTGGGCACCAGCGCGGAGCTGGTCCTGGCCGCGGCCCGGCGGGTGGACGGGGGCGTGGGCGTGGCGGTGCTGTCGGACCTGGGGAGCGCGGTGCTGACGGTCAGGGCGCTGCTCGCGGAGGCGGAGGAGAACGGCCTGCCGTTCCCGGTCCGGTTCGCCGACGCGCCGTTCGTGGAGGGCGCGGTCGCGGCGGTGGTGACCGCCTCGGCGGGCGGGGACCTGGCGGCGGTGGTCGACGCCGCGGAGGAGGCCTACCGGTTCCGGAAGGGCTGACGCCGGGCGGACCGGTCCGTGCCGCGCGGCCCCGCCGGCGGACCGGTCCGGGCGGGGACGATCGGCCGATCCCGCCCGTCGGCGGACACCCCGGGGCTACGATCGCGCCCGGGGAGCGCCGGCCGCCCCGGGGGACCCTTCCGGCCGGCCCATGGAGGGGGGACGCGCCCATGCGCGTGGTCGTGACCGGCGGAGCGGGGTTCATCGGCGCCAACCTGGTGCGGGCCCTGCTGGAGCGGCCGGAGGTCGCGGAGGTCCGGGTGGTGGACGACCTGTCCACCGGCAGCAAGGCGAACCTGGCGGGCCTCGGCGCGGCCCTGCACGAGGGCAGCGTGCTCGACCCGGCGCTGCTGGACGAGGCGTTCGCGGGCGCCGACGCGGTGGTGCACCTGGCGGCGCTGCCGTCGGTGCCGCGCTCGGTCGCCGACCCGGTCGCCAGCCACCACGCCAACGCCACCGGCACCCTGGAGGTGCTGCAGGCGGCCCGGCGGGCCGGGGACCTGTACGTGGCGGCGGCGTCCTCGTCGTCCGTGTACGGCGCCAACCGGGAGCTGCCGAAGCGCGAGGCGATGCGGACCGCGCCGATGAGCCCGTACGCGGTGAGCAAGCTGGCCACCGAGGCGTACCTGACCGCCTTCCACCACTGCTACGGGCTGGACGTGCTGCCGTTCCGGTTCTTCAACGTCTTCGGCCCGCTGCAGCCGGCCGGGCACGCCTACGCGGCGGTGGTCCCGGCGTTCGTCGACGCGGCGCTGGCGGGGCGGCCGCTGCAGGTGCACGGCGACGGCGGGCAGACCCGTGACTTCACCTTCGTCGGGACGGTGACGCGGGTGCTGTGCGACGCGGTGCTGCGGCGGGTGGTCCACCCCGACCCGGTGAACCTGGCCTTCGGGACGCGCACCTCGCTGACCGACCTGGTCGCCGAACTGGAGTCGGTGCTGGGCCGGCCCGTCGCGGTGGAGCACACCGCGCCGCGCCCCGGCGACGTCCGGGACTCGCAGGCGGACAACGCCCGGCTGCGGTCGCTCTTCCCCGACGTGCGGCCGGTGCCGCTGCGCGAGGGGCTGGAGCGGACCGTGGAGTGGTTCCGCGCGTCCTGAACCGGGCCGGGGCCCGGGCGGTGCGGGCGGGGGGCGGGCCGGTCAGGACTCGCGGCCGTCCGCCGTCCCGGCGGCACCGCCCCCGGGGGCGCTCCCGTCGGGGCTCCCCGCAGGGCTCCCGCCGGCGGCCGCCCCCGCGATGGCCCTCTCCAGACCGGAGAAGGAGAAGTGGGTCTCCGGGTCGCCGCTCAGGGCGTGCCGGAGGCGGCGGGCGGCGCTCTCCCCCAGCTCGGGGAGGGCGTCCGGGGCGAACCAGCCGACCTCCAGCGACTCGTCGTCGTTCACCCGGGCGCGCCCGCCGACCGCCCGGCAGCGGAAGGTGATCTCCACGTACTGGGCGCTGTCCCCGTTGGGGTAGTGCAGCATCGGGGAGACGGTGACGCTGGTGATCCGCTCGGGGACCGCCTCCACCCCGGTCTCCTCCCAGCACTCCCGGACCGCGCCGTCGGCGGGCTCCTCGCCGGGGTCGAGGATGCCGCTGACGACCGACCAGCGGCCGGTGTCGGCGCGGCGGCCGAGCAGCACCCTCCCCTCGTCGTCGACGACGACGGCGGTGACGCCGGCCAGCCAGAGCGGCCGGGTGCCGACGAGGGAGCGCAGGTCGCGGAGGAACTCGGGAATCGCCATGCCCCGACCCTATGCGTCCTCCCGGACCGCGCGGCGGACCGGCCGACCGCGGCGACCGCGGCAACCGCGGCACGCGTACCCGGACGGGTGGTGCCGTTCCGGTCCACCGGCCCGCCGGCCCCGGCGCGGTGCGGGCCGCACCGGCGGGGAACGGCGGGGCGCGTCGCTCGTCTCCACGGGCACGGCGCCGGTCGTGGCGCGTGCGGTGGCGTCGCTCCTGGTGCCGGTGCCGGCCGCCTCGCGTTCCGCGACCCGGTCGCACGGGGGCGCGCGGACCGGAAGCAGCAGCTGCAGCGGTGGGACCGCCGCCGCGCCGTCCGCGTGGGCACGACCGTGGCCGCCTTCGCCCGGTCCACCGTCGCACGCGTACGGAGTCCCCCGCCGGGGCAGTGGGCCGGGTTCCGGGACGCGGACGCCGCGCCGTCCGAGTGGACCGGCGCCGCCGACCGGGCCGTCGACGCCGTCGACACCTTCGGGCGCCCCTGCGGCGGCGCCCCCCGGGCGGGACTCCCGGGGCGGCGCCCTAACGACCCCCGCGGCCGGGCATCGGCCGGGCCGGGGAGCCGACCACGGTGGCGCCCGGCGGCACGTCCCGGGTGACGACCGCCGCGGCGCCGACGAAGGCGCCGCGGCCCACCGTGCGGCCCTGGAGGACGACGGCGTTGCTGCCGACGGTCGCGCCGTCCTCCAGCCGCACCGAGCCGGAGACGTTGCCGCCGGGGTAGACGGTGACCCGCTCCCCCAGCACCGCGTCGTGGCCCACGGTGGCGTTGTAGTGGACCTGGGTGTGCGGGCCGAGCCGGACGCTGCTGGAGACGTAGGCGCCGCCCAGCACGATGCACCCCTCCGCCAGCTCGGTCTCCGGCGCGACCACCGCGCGGGGGTGCACCAGCGTCGCCGGCCGGGCGCCGCGCTCCTCCAGCAGCCGGACGAGGCGCTGCCGCACGGCGGGGTCGGCGATGCCCACCAGGTAGCGGGCGCCGCGCGGCACCCGCTGCGGGGGAAGGACCGGCAGGTCGCGCACCCGACCGCCCGCCAGGTGGTCGTCGAGGAAGCCCGCCACGGCGACCCCCGCGGCCAGGGCGGTGTCCAGGGCCTCCCGGCCCACTCCCCCGGCGCCCGCGATCCACAGCCCGCCGGCGTCGCCCTCGCCCTCCGCTGCCGGGGCGGGGGCGGGGTGGGGGACGGTCGCGGTGCCGGGTACGGCGATCCTCTGAGACATGGTCACATCCTGCCCGGTCCGGGGCTACGGTGTGGACAGCTCGGGGGCCGTGCGGCCGCCGCCGGACCGCGAGGGGCGCCCACGGGGCCGGCGGGGCGGGCCGCGCGCTCCCCCGGCCGGGGGATGCGAGGGGGCGGGCATGAGGGGGTCCGGGGACGTCTCCGGGGCGGCTGCGGCGCGCCGGTCCCGGCTGCCGGGGCCGGACGCGGCCGGCGCGGCGGTACTGGCGGCCTGCGCGGTCTGGACGCTGGCCGCGGCCCACGGCCGCGACGCCGCCCGGCCCGAGGGGGTGCTGCTGGCCCTGCTGGCGGTGGCGGCCGGCTACGGCGCCGGGCGGGTCGCGGGGGCCCTGCTGCCCGCGGCCGCGCCCGCCGCGGCGGCGGTCGCGGCGGGACTGGCGGTTGCGGCGGTGCCCGGCGGGTTGTCCGGCGGGGCGCTCGCGCCCCCGCTGCACTACGGCAACGCCGACGCCGCGCTGCTCTGCCTGGGGACCGGGGCGGCCTGCTGCGCCGCCTGGTCCGCGCGCCGCCCACCGGTACGGCTGGGCCTGCTGGTGCTGGCCGGGGTCCTGGCGGGGCTGACGGCGGCCGTCGGGTCGGCGGCGGGGTCCGCCGCCGCGGCGGGGACGGTGCTGGTGTCCTGCGCCGCCGCGCGCCTGCGCCGCCGGGGCCCGCTGCTGGCCGTGCTGGCGCTGTGCGCCGTCCTCGCCGGGGGCGGCACGATGGCCCTGGCCCGGGGTGCGGTGCCGCAGCCGCTGCGGGCGCACCTGGTGGCCGGGCTGTCGGAGCGGCGCGTCGCGCTGTGGGACGACGCCCTGGCACAGGTGCGGCTGCACCCGCTGCGCGGAATGGGGCCGGGCCGGTTCGGCGAGGTGAGCCCGGCGGCCCGCGCCGACCGGGACACGGCGAAGGCCCACTCGGCGCCGCTCCAGCAGGCGGCGGAGCAGGGGCTGCCGGGACTGGCCCTGCTGGTGTGCGCGTTCGCGTGGGCGCTGTGGACGCTGCTGCGCTCCCCCCGGCCGACGGCGGTGGCGCTCTCCGCCGCGGCCGCGCTGACCGGCCTGGCCGTGCAGGCGTGCGTCGACTGGGTGCTGAGCTTCGCGGCGGTGTCCGCCGGGGCGGGGCTGCTGCTGGGCCTGGCCGCCGCCCGTCCCACCGGGGGCGAGGGGGCGCCCGGGGACGCGTC
The DNA here is from genome assembly GCF_042895785.1 of Streptomyces sp. NPDC001380. Taxonomy (NCBI): domain Bacteria; kingdom Bacillati; phylum Actinomycetota; class Actinomycetes; order Kitasatosporales; family Streptomycetaceae; genus Streptomyces; species Streptomyces sp. NPDC001380. The sequence continues at coordinate 45,914 of NZ_JBIAWP010000012.1, forward strand.
CGGCGGCGGCCGGGAGCGCCCCCGCACCCGGGCGGGGGCCGGCTGACGGACGGGAACCGGCTGACCGACGGGAACCGGCTGACCGACGGGACGTCGGGCGCGGCAGCTCCCACGGGCGGCCGTCCAGGGCGGGTCCGCACGACGGCCGTCCGGTCCGGCGGACCCGTCGCCCGCCACCGGACCGCACCGGACCGGTGCCCGCGGCGTCCCCGGCCGCCGCGGGCCCGCCGGGCGGCCGTTCGCCGGACGGGTCCTACGACGCCTCCTCCGCGGCCTCGGCGGCGGGCCGGTAGCGGGTGCGGGCCGGCATCGGGGTGACAGGGCCGCCCTGGCGCGGCACGACGGGGCGGGGGTGGACCGGCCCGGCCCGGGGCGGGACCGGGCGCAGCGGGACGGCCGGGACGGCCGGGGCGGGCGGGGCCGCCGCGGCGCCGTCCGCCTCGCCGGGCACCGGGAAGCCGGGGTTGACGCCGCCGGCGCCGGTGATGCCGGCCGGCCGCAGCAGCACGCCGACCGTGCGGAACAGGATGGCCAGGTCGAGGCGGGGCGAGCGGTGCTCGACGTACCAGAGGTCCAGCTCGATGCGCTCCGGCCAGGTGAGGGAGTTGCGCCCCCGGACCTGGGCCCAGCCGGTGAGTCCGGGCCGCACCGCGAGCCTGCCCCGCTGGCGCGGGGAGTAGTGGACGACCTGCTCCGGGAGGGTCGGCCGGGGTCCGACGACGGCCATGTCGCCGCGGACGACGTTCCACAGCTGCGGCAGCTCGTCGAGGCTGGTGCGGCGCAGCAGGTGCCCCAGGCGGGTGATCCGGGGCGCGTCCGGCTCCCCGGGGAAGCGGCTGTCGCGCATGGTGCGGAACTTGAGGATCTCGAACTCCTGGCCGCCGCGCCCGGAGCGGGTCTGGCGGAAGATCACCGGCCCGCCCATGGTGAGCCGGACCAGCAGCGCGATCGCCAGTACCAGCGGGATCGCGACGATCCCGACCAGGACCGCGAGCGCCAGGTCCCCCCCTCGCTTCATGCGTTCCTACCCCCCTCGGTGGTCCGCGGCGCCGCGGTGCGCGGTGCCGCCGGATAACGGTCTGCCCGGGGCGTACGGCGCGGCAGGGCCGTCCGGTTCACCCGGGCCGTACGGCGCGGTCGTCCAGCCCAGGCCGCGGGCCCGGGCGACGGCGGCGTAGGTCTGCACGGAGACGCGCGCCACCGCCCGCTGGTCGAACGCCTCGCGGGCCCGGCGGCGGGCGGCTCCCCCGAGCCGCCGCCTCAGGTCCGCGTCGGTGAGCAGCCGGTCGACGGCGGCGGCGAGCGCCGCGGGGTCGCCCGGCGGGACGAGCAGCAGGTGCTCGCCGTGGTTGCCGATCTCCCGGCAGCCCCGGATGTCGCTCAGCACCATGGGCAGGCCGGCGGCGGCGGCCTCCATGGCGGAGCGGGAGAACCCCTCGCGGTGGGAGGGGAGGACGAAGAGGTCGAGGGCGGCGTACACGTCGGGCATGTCGGCCCGCTCGCCGGGGAGTACCACACCGTCGAGGGGGCCGCCCGGCGCCGCGGCGAGGGCGTCGGGCTTGTCGGGGTCCTCGGGGCCGATCCACACGAAGCGCGCCTTCCCCGCGAGGGCGCGGGCGGCGGCGGCGTACTCGGGGAGCCCCTTCTCGGCGACGCGGCGGCCGACGCCGCCGACGAGCAGGTCGCCGTCGGCGGCGCCGAGCTCGGCGCGGACCCGGGCGCGGGCCGCGGCGCGGCCGGCGCCGTCGGCGAAGCGGTCGAGGTCGACGCCGTCGGCGAAGCGGTCGAGGTCGACGCCGTTGCCGACCACCCGGGAGCGGCGGGCGGGCACCGCGCGGGCGAGGGTGCGGCGGTCCTCGCCGTTCTGGTAGAGCTCGGCGTGGGAGAAGCGGGCGGCCAGCGCCTCGGCGCCGAGGACGAGGGCCCGCCGGGCGAGCGGGTCGTGGGCCTGCGCCCACAGCCCGTGGCAGGTGTTGACCACGACGGGGACGCGTGCGGCGCGGCCGAGGACCCGCCCCAGGACGCCGGTCTTGGGGTTGTGGGTGTGCAGCACGTCGGGCCGGATGCGGCGCAGCGCGGCCAGCAGTTCGCGGGCGGCGGCGGCGTCGCGGCGCGGGTCCCAGGCGCGGGTGAGGGCGGGCAGCGGCACGTGGGTGACGCCGAGCGCCTCGACGCGGTCGGTGTAGGGGCCGGGGGCGCTGATGCCGTACGTCTCGAAGCCGCAGGCGACGTCGTGGCGCAGCTCGGTGCCGAGCAGCAGGTGCAGGCTCATGTCGACGGTGGTGAGGTGGGCGACCCGCAGCGGTCGGCCGCCGGGGCCGCGCGGGACCGGTCCGGCGGCGGAGGCGTGCGGCGCGCCGCCGGTCCGGGGTCCGCCGGTCCGGTGGAGGCCGTCCGTCCGGTGGGTGCCGCCGGTCCGGCGGGGCGCGAGGGGCACGTCGGGCGCGAGGGGCACGTCGGGCGTGTCAGGCACGGGCGCCCACCGCCTTGGCGGCGGCAACCAGGTGCGCGTAGGCGCGCTCCGGGCCGAGGCGGCCGGTCAGCTTGGCGCGGAAGAAGTCGAGCGGGTCGGTGCGGCGGACCGGCACCCGGCGCAGCCGCACCGGGTCGGCGCCGGGCAGGTTGCGGCCGACCTCGCCGGTGGCGGCGCTGCGGAAGCGGGCGCGCAGCGCGGGCTCCATGTGCGGCACGGGCACGCCCCAGGTGTACGCGTAGTGGCGGGGCCGGGTGCCGAGGTGCTCCTCGACGTCGTCGCCGCAGGCGTCGAGCTCGGCGGTGGAGAGCAGTTCGGGGCGGGCGTGGCTGCGGGTGTGGTTGGCGACGGTGCACAGGCCGCTCGCGGTCATCTCGGCGAGCTGCGCCCAGGTGAGGGCGGGGGCGCCGGCGGCCTTGGCGGTGGACCCCTCCCACCGCATCTCCCCGCCGACGTGGCCGCTGGCGAGGTAGACGGTGAAGGGGAGGCCGCGTTCGCGCAGGACCGGCCAGGCGTTGCGGTGCACGTCGGCGAAGCCGTCGTCGAAGGTCAGGACGACCGTGCCGGCGCGGTCGCCGCGCTCCAGGCGGTCGACGGCCTCGTCCAGCGGCACCACCGGCCGGCCCGGGAGCCCGGCGAGCAGGTCCATCTGGGCGGTGAAGTCCGCGGCGGAGACGTCGAGCTCGTCGGGCGAGCCGCCGCCGACGCGGTGGTAGATGAGCAGCGTGGCGCCCCGGGCGGGGCGGTCTCCGGCGGTGCGGGCGAGCAGGTGCTTGATCCGGGCCCTGGCTCCGGCGGAGGGCGCCGGGGCGGTGGTGCGGGTCATCGTTCCCCCCTCTGCGGCCCCTCCCCGAGGCCGCGTCCCGGCGCCTGTCCCCCGCGCCGGACGTGGACCACGATAGGGGGAGTCCCGGGGCCGCCGCCCGGGAAATGTGAAAGAACCGAGGAGGAGGGGCGGAGGAGGGGCGGGAGGGCGCCCGTGTGCGCCCTCTGTGCGCTACGCCGCGCGGGGGCGCGGCGGCAGGTGGTCGCGGATCACCCGCACCGCGTCCTCCGGGTGGTCGACGGTGACGGTGAAGCGGCGGCCCCCGCCCAGTTCCAGGACCAGGGCGGGCCCCTTGCGCACCACCACGGCGGCGCCGTGGCTCTGCCGGTAGCGGTAGCCCCAGCCGCCCCAGTGCATCGGGGCGCAGGGCTGGTACGTCGCGTCGACCACCTGGTCCAGGGGGATGCGGCGGCGGGGCAGGCCCACGTGGCCGCAGCGGACCTCCAGCGCGTCCTGGTCGATCCGGACGTCGACGTGCACGAAGGCGAGGGTCCCGGCCAGCAGCAGCACGCCCACCGCGAGGCATCCGGCGACGGTCATGACCCAGGCCGCGGGGCCGTCGGTGTCCGGGACGGTGACGGCGACCAGCACGCCGAGCGCCAGGCAGGCCGCGCCCACGGCGGCCAGCAGCCACTGGTGGGGGTTGCGGGCCGAACCGGTCCACAGGGCGGGGCCGTGCGGGAGGGCCGGCCCGGGCGGGAGGCCGGGGCCGGAGGGGGCGGCCGGACCGGGCGCTGGGGCGCCGTGCGGACGGCCTTCACGATCGCTCTCCGCATCCTCCATGGGCCTCACGGTATACCGCCTGCCCGCGCCGGGCACGGTCAAGCGCATGAGGGGCCGCAGCGGCCCCCGCGGCCGGCCCCGGCGGCACCGTGCGCGGGTTCCGGCCGGACCGGCTACAACCATCCGCGGTCCGTCCGTGTCTGTACTCCGTCGTCTGTACTACGTTGAGCGGCCCGGGGCGGTCGGGAGCCGCCCCGGGGCCGCCGCCGCCCCGGGACGGGACCCTCCGTCCCGCCCGCACCACCAGCACCACCAGCACCACCAGCACCGGTCGGGCGGTCGTCCGCCCGTCCGGAGGATCCGCCGCGCCCCGGGCGTGGAAGGGGGAGCCGTGCCTCAGCCGGAGACCACCACGAGACCGTCGGCCACCGCCGCGGGAGGACCCGGGCGCGCACCGGGGGCGGCCGGACTGGCGGCCGCCCACCGCCGGCGCGTCGACGCCCTGCTGCGGCGCTCGCCCGCCCAGCCGCTCTTCCGGGCGCGGGCCGCCCGCCGCCTCGCCGTGCTCGCCTACCACGGCATCGACGACCCGCAGGCCTTCGCCGCCCAGATGGAGCGGCTGCGGCGCACGGCGTCCCCGGTGACCGTGGGGGAGGTGGAGCGGGCAGTGGCCGAGGGGCGGCCGCTGCCGCCGCGCAGCGTGCTCGTGACCTTCGACGACGGGGACCGGTCCGTCGTCACCGAGGGCCTGCCGGTCCTCGCCCGCCACGGCGTCCCCGGGGTCGCGTTCGTGGTGGCCGGCCTCGTCGGCGGGGACCAGCCGTTCTGGTGGCGGGAGGCGGAGTTCCTGGCCCGGCACGGCGGCACGGCCCGCTCCCTGCCGCCCGGCACCGGGCCGGGCGCCGCGGTGCGGAGGATGAAGGCCATGCCCGACCCGGACCGCAGGCGCAGCCTCGCCGAGATGCGGGTGAGCGCCTCCCGGCGGGCTCCCCGGCAGGAGCAGCTGTCGGTGGAGGACCTGCACACCCTGCGCGGGGCCGGCGTGCGGATCGGCAACCACACGGCGGGCCACCCCTGCCTGGACCGCTGCGACGACCAGACCCTGCGCGCGGAGGTCACCGAGGCGCACCGGGCGCTGGAGCGGTGGCTGGGCGAGGCCCCGACGGCGTTCGCCTACCCGAACGGCGGCACGGACCCGCGGGCCGACCGGGTCCTGCGCGACCTGGGGTACCGGCTGGGCTTCCTCTTCGACCACCGGCACGACGCGCTGCTGCCACGCGACCCGCTGCGGATCAGCCGGCTGCGGGTGAACAGCTCCACGAGCCGCGACCGGTTCGACACCATCCTGTCGGGGCTGCACCCCGCGGTGCACCGGCTGCGGGGCGGCCGCTGAGCGGCGCCTGCGGGGGACGCGCCCCGGGGCGCGCCCTCCGGGGCGGCCGGGGGCGCGGACGCCGGGCCCGCCCGGAGGCGGATCCGGTGCGCGCCGGTCCGGTCAGTTCGGGACGGCGGCCCCCGCGACGAGGCGGCCCTCGGCGAAGGCCAGCGCCTCCGGGGGCAGCACGCCCTCCCGCCCGCTCGCCAGGACGGTCAGGGTGCCGCCGCCCGCGGCCGCGTGCCGGTGCGGGGCCGCGGCCTCGACGCGGCGCAGCGCCTGGGCCGCCACGGCCTCGGCGGAGCCGAGGAGGACCAGGCCGGGGTCGGCGGCGGGGGCGACGGCGGCGCGGATCCGGTCGGCGACCAGCTCGTAGTGGGTGCAGCCGAGGACCAGGGCGCGGACGCCCCGGGGGGTGCGGGCCGCGGCGTCGGCGACGGCGGCCTCGACGGCCTGCTCGTCGGCGTGCTCGACGGCGTCGGCGAGCCCGGGGCAGGGCACCTCCGCGACCTCGGCGCCGTCCGCGAACGCGCGGATCAGGCCGCGCTGGTAGGGGCTGCCGGTGGTGGCGGGCGTGGCCCAGATCGCCACCGGTCCGCCGGTCGCGGCGGCGGGCTTGATCGCGGGGACGGTCCCGACGACGGGCAGGCCGGGCTCCAGCTCCGCGCGCAGGGCCTCCAGGGCGTGGACCGAGGCGGTGTTGCAGGCCACGATCAGGGCGTCCGGGCGCAGGGCGGCGGCGGCGCGTGCGCAGACCAGGGCGCGCTCGGCGATCTCCTCGGGGGTGCGGGGGCCCCACGGCATGCCGTCGGGGTCGGAGGAGAGCACGAGGTCGGCGTCGGGGCGCAGCCGCCGCAGGGCCGCCGCGGCGGGGAGCAGGCCGGTACCGGAGTCCATCAGTGCGATCTTCACGACCACCGACCATAGACGATGGCCGCGCGGCGGCGCCCGGGCGGGCCGCCGGGACGGGCCCGGCCGCGGCGCCGCGGGCGGCGCCGGGCCGCGGGTGCTCCCTGCGGGGCCGGGTGTGCGGCAGACTGCGGGGCGTGACGGTGCTCGGGTGGGTCTCCGCGGTGTCCCTGGCGTCCTGGGTGTGGCTGGCGCTCGGCCGCGGCTTCTTCTGGCGGACCGACGTGCGGCTGCCGGAGCGGCCCGCCCCGGCCCGCTGGCCGTCGGTGGTGGCGGTGGTGCCCGCCCGGGACGAGGCGGAGGTACTGCCGCTGAGCCTGCCGGGCCTGCTGGCGCAGCGCTATCCGGGCGGGGCGCGGGTGGTGCTGGTCGACGACGGGTCGTCGGACGGCACCGGCGCGCTCGCCGCGGAGCTGGGCGCGGCGGGCGGGCTGCCGCTGGCGGTGGTGTCGCCCGGGGAGCCCCCGGCGGGCTGGACCGGCAAGCTGTGGGCGCTGCGCCGGGGCGTGGAGGAGGCCGGGGACGCCGAGTACCTGCTGCTGACCGACGCCGACATCGCCCACGGGCCGGACTCGCTGGCCCGGCTGGTCGCGGCGGCCGAGGCCGGCGGGCTGGACCTGGTGTCGCAGATGGCGCGGCTGCGGGTGCGCACGGGCTGGGAGCGGCTGGTCGTGCCGGCGTTCGTGTACTTCTTCGCGCAGCTGTACCCGTTCCGGTGGTCCAACCGGCCGTCCGGCCGAACGGCGGCGGCGGCCGGCGGCTGCTCGCTGGTGCGGCGGGAGGCCCTGGAGCGGGCGGGCGGGGTGGCGGCGGTCCGGGGCGCGGTGATCGACGACGTGTCGCTGGCGCGGGCCGTGAAGCGGTCGGGCGGCCGGACCTGGCTGGGCCTCGCGGAGCACGTGGACAGCGTGCGGCCGTACCCGGGGCTGGCGCAGCTGTGGCGGATGGTCTCCCGCAGCGCGTACGCCCAGCTGCGGTACTCGCCGCTGCTGCTGGCGGGGACGGTGCTGGGGCTGGGGCTGGTGTACCTGGTGCCGCCGGCGGCGGCCGCGGCCGGGGCGGCGGGTGCGGCCGCGGGGGCGGGGGGCGGCCCGGCGGCGCTGCTCGGCCTGGCCGCGTGGGCGCTGATGGCGGCGACGTACGCGCCGATGCTGCGGTACTACGGGCAGCCGGCGGCGGCGGCCGTGCTGCTGCCGTTCACGGCGTCGCTGTACCTGCTGATGACGGTCGACTCGGCGGTGCAGCACCGGCGCGGCCGGGGCGCGGCGTGGAAGGGCCGCACGTACCCGGCGCCGCGCCCCGGGGAGGCCGGGTGAGGGCGGACCGGGGGCCGGGGCGGGGCGGGGCGGTTCAGCCGCGGCGCAGCAGGCGCAGCCCGGCGGGCTTGAGGTACTCGTAGCGGGCCATCTGCTCCGCGTCGCGCAGCCAGCCCGCGAGGCCGGGCGGGTCGGCGAGGGCGGCCCGGTACAGGCCCTCGAAGGCGGTGGTGACGCTCTCCAGCGAGAAGCGGCCGACGACCCACTCCCGGCCCCAGGCGGACAGCCGGGCCCGGCGGCCGGGGTCGTCGAGCAGGCCGCGCACCTGGGCGGCGAGCGCCGCGGCGGAGGGCGCGCCGGTGCCGAGTCCGTACATGCAGCGCGAGGCGTGCTCCTCGGCGAGCGGGCCGGGCTCGTGGACGGCGGTGTAGCCGCCGGCGCCGTGGACCACGACGGGCTTGCCGTGGGCGAGGCCGCGCAGCGCGGAGCTGCCCATGCCGAGGACGACGTCGGCGGCGGCGTAGGCGGTGCGCGGGTCGGGCATCTGGCCGGGGACGAGGACGGCCTCGCGGCCGAGCCCGGCGTTGGCCGCGGCGGCGGCGGCGCGCAGCCGGCCGCGGCTGGGCCCCTCGCCGACGACGGCGAGCCGGACGCGGGGGTCGGCGAGGAGCCGGACGGCCTCGACGGTGAGCTCGGCGCCGGCGTCCTTGCCCAGGTCGGGCACCAGCCGGGTGACGATGACGAGCAGGTGCTCGTCCGCGCCGATGCCGTGCGCGGCGCGGAAGGCGGCGCCGTCGACGGCGCCGGGCGCGTCGGCGCCGGTGTCGACGGGCGGCTCGACGAGGTGCAGGTCGCGGTGGCCGAAGGCGCGGCCCTCGGCGGTGAGGGCGCCCAGGCCGAGGACGAGCGGCTGGTGGCGGGGCATGCCGCGGAGCATCCGGACGCCGTAGAAGGTGGTGAGGACGGGGAGGCGGCCGAACCGGCCGGGGCCGAAGTAGGCGTTGCGGGCGGCGCGCACCTCCCAGGCGTGCACCAGGTCGCTGCCGTGGTCGCGGGCGAGCCGCTCCAGCCGGGCCCGGACGGCCCGGTGCGGGGTGTCCGGTCCGCCGGCGACGACGAGGTCGAGGCCGTGGGCGGCGGCCCGGTCGACGAGCGGCGCCGGTCCGTCGACCCCCTGGGCGAAGAGCACCGGGTGGTGCCCGCGGCCGCGCAGGGTGCGGGCGATGTCGACGGCGTTGATCTGGGCGCCGCCGAGGGCGAGGTTGTTGAGGTGGACGAGGACGCGCAGGCCGTCGCGCGGCGCCGCCCCGGCGCGTGACGGCACGTCAGTCCTCCCAGTGGTGGGGGACGAAGACGGGCGCGGCCAGCACCACGGCGCGCGGCGGGGTGTCCAGCACCGGCCCGAAGACGTCGAACTGGCCCGCGGAGTGCCAGCTCATCAGGGTGCCGCCGTCGGTGCGGCCGATGCCGTAGACGCCGGTCCACAGCGTGTACCGGCCGCGCGGCAGCGGCAGCCGGGGGATGGTGCAGGTGACGGTGCGGTCCTCGCCGGTGAGCCGCACCTCGTGGCTGATCTGGAAGACCGGGCTGGCGGTGCCCTCGCTGACCCCGAGGTGGAGGGTGGCGTCGCCGCGGTAGTCGCCGCCGAGGTGCAGGTCGACGGTCATCGGCTCGTCGGTGAGGAGGTTCTCCCGGCCGGCGCCGCGGATCTCGTACTTGAGCAGCTGCAGCGGCTCGCCGGCGCGGGCACCCGCCTCCGACTGGGCCTCGATGGAGTCGCGGTAGCCGGCCATGGCGTCGCGGATGCCCGCGTCGACCCGGACGGTGCCCTGCTCCAGCCAGACGCCGCGGGTGCAGACGGACTCCACGGCGGGCAGGTCGTGGGAGACGAAGACCAGGGTGGTGCCCTGGTCGAGGACCTCGCGCATGCGGTCCAGGCAGCGCTGCTGGAAGACGGCGTCGCCGACCGCCAGCACCTCGTCGACGAGGAGGACGTGCGGCTCCAGGTAGGCGGCGACGGCGAAGCCGAGCCGCATCTGCATGCCGGAGGAGTAGAACTTCACCTGCCGGTCGATGGCGCCGCCGAGCCGGGCGAACTCCACGATGTCGTCGAACCGCCCGGCGACCTCGCGGCGCCGCAGGCCGAGCAGGGCGCCGAAGAGGTAGATGTTCTCCCGCCCCGTCAGGTCGGGGTGGATGCCGGCCCGGATCTCGATCAGGGCGCCGATGCGGCCGCGCACGTCGATGCCGCCCGCGTACGGGTACATGACCCGGGTCAGCATCTTCAGCAGGGTGGACTTGCCCGAGCCGTTGGAGCCGATCAGGCCGACGGACTCGCCGGGCCCGATGTGCAGGTTGACGTCCCGCAGCGCCCAGCGCCAGTCCTCGCCGCGCCGCCCGCGCAGGCGGCGGCCCACCGCCTCGACCCGGTCGCGGAGCAGCATGCGCTGCTGGTCGGCGCGGAAGCGCTTCCAGACGTGCTCGGTGCGGATGGTCCCGTCGGGCAGCTCACGCGACATCGGCGATCCCCGTCTCGAGCTTCTTGAAGATGAGGTAGCCGCCCACCAGGAAGACCACCGAGCTGGCGGCCGCGACGAGGGTCAGCCGGGCGTCGGGCGCGTCGCCGTACAGCAGCGCCCGGCGGTAGCCCTCGATGACCGCGCCCAGCGGGTTGAGGGCGACGTAGAGCTCCTGGAGGCGGTGCGGGATCTTGGCGAGGGGGTAGGCGACCGGGGTGGCGAAGACGCCCATCTGCGTGATGATCGGCAGCAGGTGCCGGACGTCCCGCAGGTAGACCACGGCGACGGAGAGGACCAGCGCCACGCCGTAGGTGAAGGCGAACTGGACCGCCAGCAGCGGCAGGACCCAGGCGGCGGTGGCGGCGGGCGCCGTCCAGAAGGCCAGGAACATCACGCCGAGGACGCCGACGCCGATCAGCATGTCGACGGCGGCCACCAGCATGGTCGCCAGCGGGAAGACCTCGCGCGGGCAGTAGACCTTGTTGAGCAGGCTGAGGTTGTTGGCCAGGGAGAGCGCGCCCTGGTTCATGGTGTTGCTGAAGAACTGCCAGACGATCAGGCCGACGTAGGCGAAGAGCGCGTAGGGGGCCGTCCCGGTGTCGATCCTGACGGCGCGGTGGAAGACCAGGGTGAAGATGGCGCAGAGCGCGAGCGGCGTCAGCACCGCCCAGGCGAAGCCGAGCACCGCCTGCTTGTAGCGGGCCCTGAGGTCCCGCTCGGCCAGGGCGCGGACCAGTTCGCGCGACGCCCACAGCTCGCGGGCCACCGTGGCCGGCCGCAGGCGGCGTCTGAACACCGTGCCGGGCAGCGGCCCGTCGGCGGCCGCGGCGCCTCCCCCGGCGCGCACGTCGGCGACCTGTGCGTTGCGTCCCCCCACGGACCTCCGCCTTTCCGTCCCCCGGCGGTCCCCCCGGACCCGGGTCTGCGGTTCCGGGTCCACTGTGGCACAGAGTGTGCGCGACCGAAGGCGGTTCGGTGAACGTGATCGACACTCGGTGCGGACCGCCCGGCCGGCGGGGCCGGGGTGCGGCGGACCGTCCGGGCCGGGTGGGGCCGGGGCGGGACGGGGCGGGGCAGGGCGGGTCGGGCCGGGACGGGGCAGGGCGGGGCCTCAGCGCCGCTCCGGCTCCCGCCGGCCGGACGGGGCGGGCGGACCGGACGGGGCCGGCGGCCCGCCCACGACGCGCAGGAGGCGCGGCGGCAGGCCGGCAGCGGCGAGTTCGGCCCGCGCGCGCTCCGCCAGGCCGTCCGCGCCGCACCGCACCGCCAGGTCGGCCCCCAGGTACAGGGGCTCCGCGGCCTCGCCGGGGCGGCCGGCCAGGCGCCGCGCCCGCGCAAGGTCCACCAGCGCCTCCGCGTACCCGTGGAGGTCGGGCGAGCGCCGGAGGTGGGCCACGGCCTCCTCCAGCAGCACGGCGGCCTCCCGGTCGTCGGCGGCCACGGCGGCGGCGGTGCGCAGGGCGTGGCCGACCGCGGTGGGCGTGCCCTGGCGGCGGGCGCGCCCCAGGGCCTGCGCGGCGAGGCGGCGGGCGGCGGCGGGGTCCTCGTGCGCGAGGGCCAGGGCCAGGTGCCCGGCCCAGGGGCACCAGGTGGGGTTGAGGGCGCCCTTGGCCTCCATCCGCCGTCCCACCTCGGAGAGTTCGGCGGCGGCCGCGGCGTGGCGGCCGCGGGCGAGGTGCAGGCGGCCGACCACGGTCTGCGGGTCGGGGAAGACGACGGCGCGGGGGAACGGCGGCCCGAAGTCGTGGGCGTCGGCGACCTGCTGGGCCTCGTCCGTGCGGCCGCGGGAGAGCAGGACGTCGACGAGCAGGCCGACCGCGTACCACTGGGCGGGCACCCGGGGGCCGACGCGGTCGGCGAGCCGCACGCCCTCCCGGGCGCAGGCCTCCGCCTCGTCGAGCCTGCCGCGGCGGAAGCGCACCAGCCCGAGCAGGGTGAAGGCGAAGGAGAGGTGGGCGCCGCTCCAGCCGGACCGCTCGCACTCGGCGACGGCCGCGGTGAACATCTGCTCCGCCCGGTGGGGCTGGTCCGCGTACAGGAAGGAGAGCGCGGCGACACTGGGCAGTTCGAAGCCCCAGTCGGGGTCGGTGTAGTCCAGGGCGGGGCGCGGCGCGGGCAGCCCGCAGGGACGGTCGGTCCCGGCCGGCGGCGGCCCGGCGTCCGGGAGCGGCACGCCGGAGGGCGCGGGGACGAGGGGCGGCCCGTCGGGGCGCCGGGGCCCGGACGCGGCGGGCCGGGACACGGGGGGCCCGGGGTGCGGCGCCTCGGAGGACGGCAGGCCGAGGGCCCGCTCGGCGGCGGCGACCGCGGTGGCCGCGGGCTCGCCCCGGACGGTGGCGTCCCACGCGCGCAGGCACAGGACGGCGCGCTCGCCCTCGGTGCGGCCGCCCAGGTGGGCGGCGAGCCGGGCGAGGCGGCGGGAGCGGGCGGGCCCCCCGTCCTCCGCGGTGTCGAAGACCTGCCACAGGAAGTGGGCGGCCTGCAGCCGCAGCCGGGCGCGGTGGGACCCGGCGCGGGCCGCCTCCGCACCGACGACGTCCGCGGCCTCCTGCATCCGGTCGCAGTGGGCGAGCGCCTGGGCGAGGCGGAAGGCGATGTCCTCGCGCAGGTCGGGGTCCAGGTCCGGCTCGGCGAGGGCGGCGGTCAGGTGGTTGACCGTGACGGCGGGCTCGGTCAGCAGGGCCGAGCAGCCCAGCTCGTACAGGACCTCGGCGCGGACCTCGGGGGCCGGGGGCTCGCGCAGGGCCCGCTCCAGGCAGCGGCGCGCCGCCTCGGGGGCGCCCGCGCGGAGGTGCTCGCGGGCGGCGGCGCGCAGCCGCCCGACGGTGGCGCCGTCGCCCTCGGGGTGGGTCTCCAGCAGGTGGCGGGCTGCGGCCGCCGTGCCGAGCCCGGCGTCGTCGACGGCCCAGGCGGCCTGCCCGTGCAGGGCGGTGCGGGTGGGCGCCGGGATGGCGCGGTAGACGGCGGTCGCGATGAGCGGGTGGACGAACTCCAGGATGGCGGTGCCGGTGAGGATGCGGGCGGTGCGCAGCCGGTCCACCGCGTCGACCGCCTCGGCGGAGCCCAGTCCGGCGACGGCCGCGGCGAGGCCGGGCGAGATCTCGGTGCCGAGCACCGCCGCGGCCCAGGCGAGCCGCACCGCGGCGTGCCCGAGGCGCTCCAGGCGGCGGACCAGCCCGGTGCCGCGGGCCGTGGCGGCGAGGTCGCGCAGCAGCGGCGCGGCGCCGGGGACGGGGGCGAGGCCCCGGTCCTGGACCATCGCGACCAGTTCGGCCGCCTCGTACGGGTTGCCGCCGGTGACCGTCCAGCACTCCTGGCAGAAGGCGTCGTCGGCGTCGTCGCCCAGGGTGCTGCGGACCAGGCCGGCCACGGCGTCCGGGCTGAGGGCGGTGAGGGCGATGGGGCGGGCGCCGCGGCCGGTGACCAGGTCGCGGAAGCCCTCGGTGCCGCCGGGCACCTCCTCGGGCCGGTAGCCGAGGACGACGAGGACGGGCAGCTCCCGGATGCGGACCGCGAAGGAGGCGAGCCAGGCGAGGGACTCCGCGTCGGCCCAGTGGGTGTCGTCCAGGACGACGACGACCGGCGGTCCGTGCACGGCGAGGCGGGTGACCACCCAGTCCAGCCCGTCGCGGACGCCCTGCGGGTCGGGGGGCGCGCCGTCGGCGCGGGCCGTGACGCCGACGGCGGGGCCGGCGACCTCGTACCAGCCTCCGAACAGCTCCCGGCACTCGGCCTCGGTGCGGGAGACCAGGAGGGGCTGCAGGAGCTGGCGCACGACGTGGAACGGGACGGTCCGCTCCTGCTCGCTGCCGCGGGCGGAGAGCACGGTGCAGCCGCGGGCGGTCGCGGCGCGGCGCGCCTCGGCGAGGAGGGTGGTCTTGCCGAGGCCGGCGGCGCCGCTGAAGAGCAGCAGGCCGCCCAGCCCGGTGCCGTCCCCGGTCCCGCCGCGCAGGCGGTCCACGGCCTCGCGGACGGCGGCCAGCTCCCGGTCCCGCTCGTACAGCGGCGGCCGGGGCACGGCGGACGCGGCCGGCGGGCGCTCCGCGCGACCGGCCGCCGCCACCGACGCCGCGGTCGTCTCCGACACCACCGCGCCCCTCTCCTCGTCAGCACCCTGCGGGGGATGGTACTGACAAAACGGCCGGAGGGAGGGCGGTTCGGCGGCCGGCGGTGTGCGGACCGGGTGCAGGGTTCCGGCCGGAAGGGGACCGGAGGCGTCCGGGAGCCGGCGGGCGGGCCGGGGAGCGGGCCGAGGAGCGGGGCGTCACCGCCCGGGGGAGGGACCGCCGGTCCCGGCGGGCGGCGCCCGCCCCCAGGCGGTGAGCAGGCCCGGGGAGAGGTCGGCGAGGCCCGGCGAGGAGAGGTGGGCGAGGGCCCCGTCCAGCTCGTCGGGGTCCAGCCGGCCGGGGGCGGTCAGGGCCTCGCGCATCCTGGTCCAGGTCTCCCGCCAGAAGGCGGTGATCGGGGCGTCGGCGGTCAGCGGCGGCACGTGGATCTCCGCGCCCACGTCCGCCAGTCCCAGGGCGCTCAGCTGCTGCGGGTAGCGGGTCACCCGCGTGATGTCGGTGCCGATGGTCTCCCGCAGCGCCTCCCACATGGCCCCCATGGCCCGGCGGTAGGCCGCGTTCGGCGATCCGGCCGTGGTCAGGTCGACCGCGTCGCCCACCACGAGCCACCCTCCGGGCGCCAGCCAGCCGGCCAGGCGGGCCAGCACCTCGTCGCGCCGGGGCAGGTGCATGAGCACGAAGCGGGCGTGGACCAGGTCGAACCTGCCGGGGTCCAGGCCGGGGTCGGTGAGGTCCGCGGCGAGGGTGCGCAGCCGGCCGCCGGGCGGCGCCGGGAGGAAGCGCACGTCGCGGTCGAGGGCCAGCACCTCCGCACCGGCCTCCTCCGCCAGCCAGGCGGCGACGGTGCCCGTCCCGGCGCCCACGTCCAGGCAGCGCAGGCCCGGTCCGGCGCCGAGCGCGAGCAGGCGGGCCCGGGTCACCGCGTCGTAGGCCTCGGCGCCGTGGTCGATGCGGGCGGCCTCACCCGTGCGGCCGGGCGGGAAGAGGTCCCGGCCGTAGCGCCCCGCCCCGGCCGCTCCCCCGGCGTCCGGCGGCGGGCCGGGCGGCCGCGACCGCGCGGAGGGCGGCGGCGGGCCGGGCGGCGGGGCGGAGGGCCGCGACGGCGGGGAGGGCTCCGAGGGCTCCGCGGGCTCCGAGGGCTCGGGCATGGCGTGCACCTCTCCTCGCGTCGGGACACGGCAGCACCAGCGTCCGCCCGCGGTCCGGCGTTGTCGATCCGGACGGGGCGGCGGGGGCGGAGGGGCCCTGCGGGAAGGGCGCCGGCGGTCCCCGCGGGGAACGGGGGTGACGGCCTACCGGCCCGCGGCGACCTCGGCGACCAGCGCCTGCCAGGCGTCGGCGACGACGCCCAGCTCGAAGCGGTCCAGGGCGCGGCGGCGGGCGGCGGCGCCCAGGGTGGTGCGGTCGCCGCCGAGGACCTTGCCCAGGCCGTCGGCGAGGGCCTGCGCGTCGCCGGGCGGCACCAGGACGCCGGTCGCCCCGTCGACGACCGCCTCCCGGACCCAGCCGACGTCGGTGGCGACGGCGGGCAGGGCGGCCAGGGCCGCCTCGATGAGGACCCCGGGCACGCCCTCGCTGTCGCTGCCGAGCACGAGGGCGTCGGCCGCGCGGTAGAGGACGGCGGGGTCGGGCAGTCCGCCGAGGAAGTGGATCCGGCCGGGTGCGAGGACGGCGGCGTGCTCTTCCAGGGCGGCGCGCAGCGGCCCCTCCCCCGCGACCGCGAGGTGGGCGCCGGGGGTGCGGGTGACCGCGTCGACGGCGAGGTCGACGCGCTTCTCCGGGGCGAGGGCGCCGACGGCGGCGGCCAGCGGCACGTCGGGCGGCAGGCCGAGGGCGCGGCGGGCGGCGAGCCGGTCCCCGGGGCCGGCGGCGGGCGGGTACCGGTCGGCGGCGCGGCCGTTCGGGATGGTGCGGACCCGTTCGGGGCGGAGCCGGAAGTGCTCCAGCAGCACGTCGCGGGCGCCGTCGGACAGGGCCGTGACGGCGGCCGCCCGGCGGAGGGCGGCGGCGACCCGCAGGCGCCGGGCGGGGGTGGCGGTCCAGTGGCGGGGGTCGCCGATGCCGACGTACACGAAGGGGGTGCGGCTGCCGAGCAGGGCGGCGGCGCAGGCGGGCAGGGTGCTGGAGCCGTGGGCGACGACGACGTCGGCGCGGGCCGCGGCGGCGCGCAGGGCGCGGAGGGTCGCCGGGTGGAAGCGGGCGGGGCCGAGGACCGGCAGCGGGTCGCCGGCGGGGGCGTCGGGGTGGGGCTGGAGGGCGGCGACGGCGCTCGGGGCGCCGCGGGCGAGGAGTTCGCCGTGCAGGTCGCGGGCGAGGTTCTGGGCACCGCGCCGGCGGGGGTCGGTCACCAGGTGGAGGACGCGGGGGCACGCGGCGGACGCGGTGTCGGGCACGGCCACACCCTGGCACAGCGGGCGGCCGGGCACAGCCGGTTCGGCGGGCCGGCGGTCCTTCCGGGGCACGGAGTGGCCGGGAACGGTCCGGACGGGGCCGGGCCGGATCGGGTCGGGGCCCGGAGGGGACCGCTTCCGAGCACGGACGGCACCCCTCCGGCGCCCCGGGACGGCGTGCGCGCCGCGGGGACAGCCGGCCGCGGGGGCACGGGGGCACGCAGCCGCAGGAACACGCGGTCGCGGGAACAGACATTCGGCGGCGGACGGCGCACCGGCCTGCGATGCTGGGACGGCGATCGCGCCGCCGGGCCCCGTACGGCCCCGCGCGCGTCGCGCGGGGGCACCGAGGGGGGACGCGGCACATGCACGTGCTCTATGTGATCGACAGTCTGGACCGGGTGGGGGGCGCCGAGCAGGCGCTCGCCGGCATGGCGCCCCACCTGGTCCGCGGCGGCGTCAGGCTCGACGTCGCCTACCTCGTGGAGCGCGAGGGGATGCACCGGGAGCTGGCCGCCGCCGGGGCCACGCTCTTCAGCGCGGACCGCCCCGGCGGGCGGGTGGCGCGCCTGCGCGCCCTGCACGCCCTGCTGCGCGAGCGCCGGCCCGACCTGGTGCACACGACCCTGTACGAGGCGGACGTGCTGGGCCGCAGCGCCGCCCTGGCGGCCCGGGTGCCCGTGGTCTCCAGCCTGGTCAACTCGGCGTACGGGCCGGAGCACGTCCGGGCCCGCGGGCTGCGGCCGTGGAAGGTGCGTGCGGCCCAGGCCGCCGACGCCGCCACCGCGCAGGGCACCCGGCGGTTCCACGCGCTGACCCGGCACGTCGCGGAGGCGATGGCGCGGCGGCTGCGGATCCCCGCGGACCGGATCGACGTGGTACCGCGCGGCCGCGACCCCCGGGTGCTGGGCACCGCCGGCCCGGAGCGCCGCGCCGCGGTGCGGGCGGCGCTGGGCGTGCCGCAGGACGCGCCCGTGGTGCTCGCCGCGGCCCGGCAGCAGTACCAGAAGGGCCTGGACGTGCTGCTGGAGGCGTGGCCGTCGGTACGGCGGGCGGCGCCCGGGGCGGTGCTGCTCCTCGCCGGCGGGACCGGCGCGGAGACGCCCCGGCTGCGCGCCCTCGCCGAGGCCGCGGAGGCCGCGGAGGCCGCGGAGGCGGCGGAGGCGGCGGACGCCACGGGTGCGGCGGGTGCCGCCGAGGGGTCGGTCCGGTTCCTGGGGGCGCGCGACGACGTCTTCGACCTGATGGCGGCGTCCGACGTCTTCACCGCCCCCTCGCGCTGGGAGGGCCTGGGGAGCGCCGCCATGGAGGCGATGGGTGTCGGGGTGCCGCTCGTCTGCTCCGACGTGCCGGCCCTGCGGGAGACCGTCGGCTCGGAGGAGTACGCGCTGCTGGTCCCGCCGGAGCGGCCCGCGGCGCTGGCGGACGCACTCGCGGGCACCCTGGGGGACCCCGCCGCCGCCCGGCGGCGGGTGGAGGCGGCGCGGGCGCGCTTCCTGGCGCTCTTCACCCTGCAGCACGTGACGGAGCGCATGGTGGGGTTCTACGAGCGGGCGCTCGCCGGGCGCTGAGGCGGCAGGGCGCGCCCCGGGCGCCGGGCGGGCGCCCGGCGGGGCGTCAGGCCCGGCGGGAATTGCCAAAGCGGTTGCGCCGGAGGCCTGCTGGGGCAAGCATCGCAGGTGACGCCGGAAGCCCACGGGGGTGCGGACGAGAACTTCCGCGTCGTCAGGGGGGTACACGTGCACGACCGTCCCAGGAGTACCGCGCATCGCAGGAGTCCCGTGCCGGACCGCGCCCGCCGGGACCCCGGCGCCGGCCCGCGGCCGTCGGCGCACGGGGGCCCGCCGACCCGGTCGGCCGGGCCCCGCGTCGAGGGGTTCTGAAGCAGGAGGTTCCGGGGCACCGGGTGCGTGGCCGCCGCCAGGGGGAGGGCGCGGCGCTCGCACCGGCGCACGGCAGAACCGCAGGGCGCGTCCCGCGGGCCCGCGCCGGCCCGCGGGCCGGCGCCGCGGCACGGGCACGGCACGGCCGGCGGCACGCCTGCGGGGCGAGGCGGCCGGGCCTGCAGCAGCGAGCACACGACCGCGAGGGGAACTCCACCGGTGGAACCGGCAAACCATCTCACCATCCTGCGACGGTACTGGCGGCTGCTCGTCGGCTGCGCACTGGCCGCGCTCGTCGTCGGCTGGCTGCTCACGCCGGCCGGCACCGCCGTCGACAACGGCAAGTGGCAGTGCAAGGTCAGCATCGTGCCGGCGGCCGGCTCGGGGGACACCGTCAAGATCGACCAGGTGCTGTCCTTCGCCACCGGTTCGGACGTCACGCAGGAGGCCGCGAGGAAGCTCGGCACCACCGACATCCAGGGGCTGCTGGCACGCCGGGAGGTGGCGGCGGTCAGCGAGCAGATGCTCCAGTTCACCGCGCACGGCCCCACCCAGCAGTCCTGCTCGGCCGTGGTCAGCGCCTTCTCGGACGCCACCATCGCCGGCTACGTCCGGGCCGCGCAGCGGAACACGGCCGCCTCCATCAGGTCGCTCCAGCAGGAGCAGCAGAAGCAGCAGGCCCGACTCGACGCCCTCAACGCCCGGGCCGCCGGGGCGGGCGCCGCCGAGCAGGCCAGGCTGGCACCGGACGTCGACGCCGCCAGGGCCGCCGTCACCAAGACGCTGACCGACATCTCCAACCTGCAGAACGCCTCCCGGACCGACGCCGTGCGGCAGTGGGGCTCCATCGACAGCAGCCCGGCGGACGGCAGCATCCTCACCGCACCCAGCAGCCGCCCGCTGCGCCTGGCCCTCGCCGTCGTCCTCGGCCTGGCCCTGGGGGTGGTCGCCGCGCTGATGCTGGACCGCGTCGACAGCCGCCTGCGCAGCCGCAACGGCGCCGAGGAGGCGTTCGGCCTCCCGGTGATCGGCGAGATCCCGGTCCTCTCGCGGCGGCTGCGGCGGCTGCGCGAGCCGGTGGTGACCGCCCGTCCCGCGGCGCCCGCCGCCGAGGCCTACCGGTCGCTGCGCTCCACCCTGCTGCTGACCGGTCCGGCGTCGCTGTCCCTGCACGTCAAGGACGGCGAGGGGGACGGCGGCCCGGCGGCCGCCGCCGCCCTGGTCTCCCGGCGCCTCGCCCACCCGGCGCCGGTGGTGCTGGTGATGTCCGGACGCAGCGGCGACGGCAAGACCACCACGGTCGCCAACCTGGCGGCCGCGCTCGCCGAGACGGGCCGCGAGGTGCTCGTCCTGGACTGCGACTTCCGCCACCCCGGGGTGCACGAGCACCTGGGCGCGGGCGGCGGCCCGGGCATGGCGGAGCTGCTCGGCGGCGACCGGTCCGCCGGCGTCGAGGACGTCGTCCGCCCCGCCAACGTGGAGGGGGTCAGCGTCATCGGCGCGGGCAACACCAACGCCTATCCGGCGGCCCTGGTGCTGCGGGCCGGGGAGGTGCTGCAGCGGGTCCGGCGGTACGCCGACGTCGTCCTGGTCGACACCTCGCCGCTGCTGCACGCGAACGACGCCTACGACCTGGTGCAGCACGCCGACGCGGTGCTGGTGACCGCGCGCAGCGGCAACGTGACGCCGGAGCAGGCGGCGCGGGTCAGCGAGCTGCTCGCCCGGACCGGCGTACCGGTGGCCGGGGTGGCCCTCACCGCCTCGCTGTCGCCGTCGGGGGGCGGACCGCGCACCGGCCTGCGCCGCTCGGAGACGACGCCGGCGCCGGTCACCCCGCTGGGCCGGGGGGACCGGCCGCGGGCCCTGGACAGGACCGGCGAGGAGCCGGCCGCCGCCTACGCGGCCCGCGAGCGCGAGCGGGACCGGCACGCCCCGAGCTGGGCCCGCGGCGGCGACGCGTCGGACGGCGGCGGGTTCGGCGAGGGCGGGCTCGGCGAGGGCGGGTTCGGCGAGGGCGGGTTCGGCGCCGCCGCCGCGGCGCGCCGGACCGAGGGGGACGACCGGTGACGGACGCCGAGGCCGCGGACACCACCCCCGGGGCGGAGCGGCAGCCGCACCCCCGGCCGGCCCCCGGGCCGGAAGCCGGACCGCTGCCGCAGGCCGCACCCGGCGGCCGCACCAGGGTCCTGTGGCTGGCCAAGGGCCTGGGCCGCGGCGGCGCGGAGCAGCTGCTGGTCACCTGCGCCCGCCACCTGGACCGCGACCGGTACGAGGTGGACGTCGCCTACGTGCTGCCCTGGAAGGACGCCCTGGCGCCGGCCCTGGAGGAGGCCGGGATCAGGGTTCACTGCCTGGGCGGCACCCCCGGGGCGTCCGGCCGGGCCGACCCGCGCTGGCCGCTGCGGCTGCGCCGCCTGGCGGTCGAGCGCGGCTACCGGCTGGTGCACACCCACATGCCCGTGCCCGCGGTGGCGGCACGGCTGCTGCTCCGCGGGCCCGGACTGCACGGGGTGCGGCTGGTGCACACCGAGCACAACCTCTGGGAGCGGTACCGGCGGCCCACCCGCTGGGCCAACGCGGCCACGTACGGGCGCAACGACGCGGTGGTCGCGGTCTCCCGGGCCGTCGCGGACACGGTCTCCCGCGGCGGGCGGGACCTGGGCGGGCGGCTGACGGTGGTGCACCACGGGCCGGACCTCTCCGGCGCCCCGCCCGGACCGGCCGCGCGGTCCGCGGCGCGCGGCCGGCTGGGGCTGCCGCAGGACGCGGTGGTCGTCGGCAGCGTGGGCAACCTGACGCCGAAGAAGGACCAGCGGACCCTGCTGGAGGCGCATGCCCGGCTGCGGCGCACGCACCCGGGCGCGGTGCTGGTGCTCATCGGCTCGGGACCGCTGGAGCAGGAGCTGCGGGGGCGGGCGGCGGCGCTGGGCCTGGCGGACGGGGCGGTCGTGCTGGCCGGCTCCCGGCCGGACGTGCCGGAGCTGCTGCCCGCCCTGGACGTCTTCGCGCTGAGCTCCCGTCAGGAGGGCCTGCCGGTGGCGCTGATGGAGGCGATGGCCTGCGGTCTGCCGTCCGCGGTGACGCGGGTCGGCGGGATCCCCGAGGTCGTGGACGACGGCGAGCAGGGCCTGCTGGTGCCGCCCGCCGACCCGGACGCGCTGGCGCGGGCCCTGGCGCGGCTGGTGGGCGACGCGGGCCTGCGGGACCGGATGGGCGCCGCGGCCCGGGAGCGGGCACGGCGCTTCGACGCGGCGGGCGCGCAGCGGGCCGTGGAGGCCGTGTACGCCCGGGTGCTGGGGGACGGACGACGGTGAACGGCATCGACTCCCCTGGGCTCGGCGCCGGGGCCGGGGCCGCGTCGGCCGGTCCGTCCGCGACCGCACCGCCCGAGCGGGGCACGGCAGGCGCCGCGGGCGCGGCGGGCGGGGCGGGCGGGGCAGACACGGCGGGCACGGCGGGCGGGTCACCCGGCACGGAAGGGCTCACGGTCCGCCCGTGGCGGCCCGCCGACCTGCCGCGGACCCTGGAGCTGCTGACCGCGTCGCTGGCCGGCGGCCCCACGGGCGAGCGCAGCGCCGCGTTCTTCGCCTGGAAGCACCTGCGCAACCCCTTCGGGGAGAGTCCGGGCCTGGTCGCCGAGGCCCCGGACGGCCGGCTGGCCGGGGTACGGCTCTTCCTGCGCTGGGAGTACGCCGCCGCCGGGCGCACCGTCCGCGCGGTGCGGCCGGTGGACACCGCCACCCACCCGGACTTCCGGGGCCGGGGGGTCTTCCGGCGGCTCACCCTGGGCCTGCTGGAGGACGTGGCGGGCGACGCGGAGCTGGTCCTCAACACGCCCAACGCGAGCAGTCTCCCCGGCTACCTCTCCATGGGCTGGCGGGAGGCGGGCCGGGTGCCGGTCGCGGTGCGGCCGGTGCGGGCGGCCGCCTTCGCCCGCGGGGTGCGCGCCGCCGTGGCCCGCCGGGCCTCCCCCGCCCCGCCGCGGGACGCCGGGTCCCGCTGCCCGCTGCCGGCCGCCGCGGAGTGGTTCGGGGCGGCGCCGGACGACGGCGCCGGACCGCTGGCGGAGCTGCTGCGCGAGCGGGCGGCGGCCGACGCCGCCGACCCGCGGCTGGCCACCCTCCGCACCCCCGCCTTCCTGCGCTGGCGCTACGGCGGGGCGCCGGGCCTGGACTACCGGGTGCTGGCGGACGTGCGCGGCGGCGAGCTGGCCGGGGTGGCGTTCGGGCGGCCGCGCCGCCGGGGCCCGCTCACCGAGTTCACCCTGGCCGACGTGGTGGTGCGCCCCGGCGACCGGGCGGCCGCCGCCCGGCTGCTGCGGGCCGCCGCGGGCGCGGGCTGCGACCACGTCGCCACCCACCTCGCACCGGGCACGGAGGCCGCCGCAGCCGCGCTGCGCTGCGGCTACCTCACCGCGCCGCGCACCGGGATGACGCTGGTCTCCCGCGCACCCGGCGGCAGCCCCGGCCGGAGTGGCGGCAGCCAGGACGCCGCGCCGGGCGGTGCCCTCGCGGACTGGCGCTTCACCCTCGGCGACCTGGAGGTCTTCTGATGCCCGCGGGGCACGGGTGGGCGTTCCCGCCGGCCCGCTGGGCCCGCGGGGTCCCCTGGGCGTCCTGCACGGCGGGGCTGCTGGTGACGGGCTACGTGGCGGTGTTCGCCTGGGCCATGGCGCACACCGCGTACGACGTGTGGGGCGCGCTGCTCGTGCTGCCCGTGCTGATGGCGGTGAGCACGCCCGTCCTGGCCCGGGTCGCCGCGGCCGACCCCGAACCGGGCGCCTTCCGGCTGCTGGTGGCGGCGCTGACGTTCAAGCTGCTCTGCGCCTTCCCCCGCTACCTGATGGCGTTCGTGCTGTACGGGGGGCAGGCCGACGCCCGGATGTACGACGAGAGGGGCCGGGCGCTGGCGGCGGCGCTGGAGCACGGGGCCGTGCTCGACGGCGGCCACTACGACCTGGGCATGAAGGTGGCGGGCACCGGGTTCGTCGTGATCGTCACGGGCCTGGTCTACCTGGTCACCGGCCCCTGCCTGCTCGGCGGCTTCCTGGTCTTCTCCTGGATGGGCTTCTGGGGCCTGCTGCTGTTCTGGCGGGCGCTGCTGACCGCCTTCCCCGAGGCGGAGTCGCGCCGCTACGCCAAGCTGGTCTTCTTCCTCCCCTCGCTGCTGTTCTGGCCGTCCAGCATCGGCAAGGACGCCTGGATGATGCTCTGCCTGGGCGCCACCGCCCACGGCACCGCCCGGCTGCTGGAGCGGCGGCGCGGCGCCTTCGCCTGGCTGGTGGCGGGCTCGCTGGGCACGGCGATGGTCCGGCCGCACGTCACCGTGCTGGCGGGCGCCGGACTGGTGGTCGCGTACGTGCTGCGGCGGCGGCCGAGGGAGGCCGGTGCGCTCGGGCCGCTGCGCACCGTCGTGACCGTCGCCGTGCTGGGGATCGGCGTGATGCTGATGCTCCAGCAGGTCAGCTCGTTCTTCGGGACCGAGGGGGCCGGCCAGGGCGCCGTGCACCAGGTGCTGCAGGAGACGGCGCGCCGCACCTCGCAGGGCGGCTCCCAGCTCGACCCGGGGGCGGCTGCCGCGGCGGGCGACGACGCGGGGCCACGGGTGAGCCTGTCGCCGCTGGGACTGCCGGCGGCGGTGGTGACGGTGCTCTTCCGGCCGTTCCCGTTCGAGGCGTCCAACCTCCAGAACCTCGTGCAGTCGGTGGAGTGCTTCGCGCTGCTGGCCGTCTTCGTCCGCTCCTGGCCGAGGCTGCGGCAGGTGCCGCGGCTCGTCCTGCGACGGCCCTACATGGCCTTCACGGTCGTCTACGCGCTGCTGTTCTGCTGGGCGTTCTCCAGCATCAACAACCTGGGCATCCTCTCCCGCGAGCGGGTGCAGGTGCTGCCCCTGGTGCTGGTGCTGCTGGCGGTGCCCCGGCCGGCCGCCGTCCGGCCGACGGGCCGTCCGCGGCCGCGGGAGCGGCCCGCGGGGACGGCCGGACGGGGGGACCGGCCGCCCCGCGGACCGGCGGCGCCCGGTCCCCGGCCGGTGCCGGCCGGGGCCGTCCGGGCGTTCCGCCACCCTGTCCCCGCACGCCGGGGGGCGCCCCGCAGGCACCCGTCCGCCCAGCCGCCCCACCGGCCCCGCCGACCGTGACCGGACGGGCGGGCGGCCGGAGACCGGAGCACCGGGAGGTCCGCCCATCCGCCGGTCCGCCCGTCCGCCGGCCCGCGCGTCCGCCGACCCGCCCGTCCGCCGACCCGCCCGTCCGCCGACCCGCCCGTCCGCCGACCCGCCCGTCCGCCGACCCGCCCGACCGGGGACCCCGTCGCCCGGGGACCCCGTGCCCACTGAGCCCACTGAGCCCACTGATCCAGGGGGGATCGACCCATGACCGCAGACCAGACCTCCGCCGCCCTGCCCGCAGCGCTCGGCGGGACACCCGCCTTCCCCGAGGGGCTGCCGCTCACCGTCGTCGAGGTGCCCGACCGGGACGGGCTGCTGCGCCGCCTCGGCACCGTCCTCGACAGCGGCCGGCTGACCAACGGCCCGACCGTGGCCGAGCTGGAGGAGCGCGCGGCCAAGCTGCTGGAGGTGGAGCACGTCGTGGCCGTCTCCAGCTGCACCGCCGGCCTGATGCTGGTCCTCCAGGCCGCCGGGGTGGCGGCGGGGCGCCCGGTGGTGATGCCCGGCTTCACCTTCTCGGCGACCGCGCACGCGGCGCACTGGGCGGGCGGCGTGCCGCTCTTCGCCGAGGCGCTGGAGGAGAACGTCACCCTCGACCCGGAGGACGCCGCCGCCCGGCTGGCGGCCGCGCGGGAGCCCGCCGCCCTGGTGGCGACGCACGTGTACGGCACGCCCTGCCGGGTGGAACGGCTCCGGGAGGCGGCCGGCGCCGCCGGGGTGCCGCTGGTGTACGACGCGGCGCACGCCCTGGGGAGCCGCCGGGGCGGTGTGCCGGTGGGCGGCTTCGGCCTGGCCGAGGTGTTCAGCATGAGCCCGACCAAGGTGGCGGTGGCGGGCGAGGGCGGGCTGGTCGCCACCCGGGACGGCTCGCTGGCGGAGACGCTGCGCTGCGCCCGCGACTACGGCAACCCCGGGGACTACGACACGCTCTTCCCCGGTCTGAACGCCCGGATGAGCGAACTGCACGCCGCGGTGGGGCTCACCTGGCTGGAGGGCCTGCCGGAACGGGTGGCGCACCGCGGGGCGCTGGCGGCGGGGTTCGCGGCGGCGGTCGCCGGGGTGCCGGGTCTGCGGGTGGCGCTGCCGGACGACGGCGACACCTCCACGTTCAAGGACCTCACGCTGATGCTGGACGCGGACGCCTTCGGCCTCACCGCCCTGGAGCTGTCCCGGGCGCTGAAGGCCGAGGGCGTGGACAGCCGCCGGTACTTCCACCCGCCGGTCCACCGGCAGAAGGCGTACGCGCACCTGGGGCAGGCGGAGGCGCTGCCCCGCACCGACCGGCTGGCCGACTCGGTGCTCACCGTCCCGCTGTGGACGCAGATGGACGCCGGCACGGTGCGGCGGACGGCGGACGCCGTGCTGCGGATCCATGCCGGCGCGGAGCAGCTGCGCGCCGAGGGCGTCTGAGGCCGGAGCGGTCCCCTGCCCCCGGCGGGGTCCGGGGGCAGGGGCGCGTCCCCCGGGGGCCGCGGTCCGGCCCCCGGTCCGGCCCCCGGTCCGGCCCCCGGGCCCGTCCGGAGGGGGCAGGGGCGCTCCCGGGCGGGGCGCGCGGGGGGCGGTGGGCCGCCTGCCGGGGCTTGCGGCCGGCGTGCGCGCGCCTGCACGTCCGCGACCGGATGGGCGACCGGTCCGGGGCGGTTCGGAGTGGCGTCGTGCGTCACGCGCGTCGGTGCTTGACAGGCGCACCGGCAGTCCGTGACCGTTTTTCATACTTTCGATGCAAGTGTCATCGCGAAGTCCCGGTAAACACTCCAACTCCGTGCCTCACCGCTCTCCTCAGCAGCCACGAGGTGGCTTACGGTATGCGCATGACCTCCCCGCGCTCCTTCGACGGAGTCGGCTACCGCTCTCCGTCCTTCTCCTCCGAGACCCCGATCTACGACAGCCTGGTCGCAGAACGCGGTGTCCCCCAGATCGCCCCCATCAACGTGCCCGCCGCCCTGCCGCCGGCGTTCCCCGCGCCGTACGAGCAGCCGCGCTACGGCGGCTACGAGTCCTCCGGCAGCAACCTGCCGGCGCTCGCCTCCCGCCCCGCGCTGGGCCCCGGCCCGAGCACGGCGTACGTGCCCGCGCAGGCCCCGGCACCGCAGTACGCGGCGGCGCAGTACGCGGCGGCGCAGCCGGGCTCCCCGTACGGCGCGCCCCAGCCGTACGTGCCCGGCCAGCGGATGGCGGCCCCTGGCCAGGGCGTGCCCCCGCAGGGCATGGCACCGCAGGGCGGCCAGGGCCAGCCCGGCGGCTACGGGTACCCGGGCCCGGCGGGCCAGAGCTTCGGCGGCAACGGGCTGCGTCCCGCCGCCGCGCCGATGGCCCCGGTGGCCCCGGTCCGCCCGATGCCGCAGCGGCCCGCCCCGCCGGCCCAGTACGGGGACCAGCAGCAGTACCCGCAGCGGGGGGCCTACCCCGGATACTGACCGGCCGGCCGGCACCGCGGTGCCGGCCGCCCCACCGCACGACCCCGGTGCCACGGCGCACCAGGGGGAGCACCGGGCCCCTCCCGGCCGTACGCCGGGCAGGGGGGAGGGTCGCCACCGGGCCGACCGGCACCAGCCGGTCGGCCCGGTCGCATGTCCGGGTCCGGCCGCCGGGGCCCGGACGCGCCGCCGTCCCGGCGGCGCATGGGCAGCGGGCGGTGCGGCCGAGGCCGCCGCCCGGTGCGGCGGACCCCGGAGAACGCGCGCCCGTCCGCGCCGGCACCCCGTCGCGGCACCGCGGCCCGCCCGGGCCCGCCCGGGCCCAGCCGGGCCCACCCGGGACTCCGGACGTCCGGCACCACCGCCCTGACGTGCGGAAGCGCGGGCGCGCGGACGACCTGGCACGATGGCTGCATGTCCCGTCTGACCTCGCTCCACGTCCACCCCCTGAAGTCGGGCCGCCGCCTGAGCCCGCAGTCCGCCGCGGTCGAGCCGTGGGGCCTGGCCGGGGACCGCCGGTGGATGCTGGCCGACCCCTCGGGACGGTTCGTCAGCCAGCGCGAGCACCCCCGCCTCGCCCTGGTCCGGGCCGAGCCGCGGCCGGACGGCGGCCTGCTGCTGGCCGCCCCCGGGGCCCGTCCGCTGGAGGTGGCCGCCCCGTCGGCGGAGCGCGGCGACCCCACGGCCGGCGTGGAGGTGTGGGGCACGCCCTTCCGGGCGGCGGTGGCGGCCGCGGAGGCCCACGCCTGGTTCTCCGCCCTGTTCGGCGCCGACCTGCGGCTGGTGCACCTGGACGACCCGCTCGCCCGCCCCGCGGACCCGGAGTACGCGCCGGGCGCGACGGTGTCGATGGCCGACGGCTTCCCGCTGCTGCTGGCCGCCACCGCCTCCCTGGACGCCCTCAACGCGGCGATCGCCGCCGACCACGCCGGCGGCCCGGACCCGGAGGCGGGCGCGCCGGTGCCGATGGAGCGGTTCCGGCCGAACCTGGTGGTCGGGGGCACCGAGCCGTGGGCCGAGGACGGCTGGCGGCGGATCCGGGTCGGCGAGGTGGTCTTCCGGGTCGTCAAGCCCTGCGGCCGCTGCGTGATCACCACCACCGACCAGGAGACCGGTACGGTGCGCGGCCCGGAGCCGCTGCGGGCGCTGGGCCGCCACCGGCGGATCGGGCGGCGGCTGCTGTTCGGGCAGAACCTGGTTCCCGAGCGTCCGGCGGGGCAGGCGGGTCCCGTGCTCGGCACGGTCCGGGTCGGCGATCCGGTGGCGGTGCTGGAGGAGGGTCCGCGCCCGGTGGCCGGACGCCGACCGTCCGGACGCTGACCGGGGGGACTTCCGGCGGCCGGGCACGGACGACCATGCCCGAGGCGCTACCGTTGGGCATCGGCTCCGCCCCCGGCCGTCCCCGGGGGCGCGGCCGCAGCACGGCCGGACGAGAGGTGGGGACGCGTTCCGCTATGGGAGAGCAGAGGGTCCGAGTCACGCAGGACGGCGCCTCCCGCTGGCGGCGCAGGGCGGGCGAGTACGACACCCTGGCGGAGGCGCTGGCCGCCGCCGAGCCCGGCGACACCCTCACCCTGCGGGCGGGAACGTACCGGGAGAACCTCGTCCTCGACAAGCCCGTCACCGTGACCGCCGCGGGCCCCCTAGGCTCGGTGCGGATCGAGCCCTCCGGGGGCCCGGCCGTCACCCTGCTCGCCTCCGCCTCCGTCCGCGGCCTGGTCCTGGAGGGCCACGACACCGCCTCGGCGGCGGTGCTGGCCGAGGGCGGGGGAACGGTCGCCGAGATCGAGGGGTGCCGCGTCAGCACCGTCTCCGCGGTGGGCATCGAGGTCCGCGGCGGGGCGCGCCCCACCGTGCGGCGCTGCACCGTGGAGAACCCCGGCGGCCTGGGCATCCGGGTCCGCGACGGCGCGTCCGCGGTCTTCGAGGAGTGCGAGGTGTCCTCGGCCGGGCAGGCCGGCGTCGCGGTGCTGGAGGGCGCCACCGCGCGCCTGGAGCGCAGCCGCGTGCACCACGCGTCGGGGGCCGGGCTGCTGCTGTCCGGCGAGGGGACGGTGGTCGAGGCGGTCGGCTGCGAGGTGTACGAGATCGACGGCACCGGCGTCCAGGCCGAGGCGCGGGCCGCCGGCCGGATCACCGACTGCGAGGTGCACCGGGTGTCCGGCAACGGCGTCACCCTCGACTCGGAGGCCGTCCTCGCCCTGGTCGGCACCCGCGTCCACGACGTGCCGGAGAACGGCGCGGACCTGCGCGGCCGCTCGGTGCTCACCCTGGAGCGCAGCAGCGTGCGGTCCTTCGGCCGCAACGGCCTGTCGGTGTGGGACGCGGGCACGAGGGCCGAGGCGACCGCCAGCGAGCTGCACGACAGCACCGGCGACTACCCGGCGGTGTGGATCAGCGACGGCGCCCGGGTCTCGCTCTCCGACTGCCGCGTCCACGACGTGCCCGACGCGCTGTTCGTCCTGGACCGCGCGTCGCACGCCGAGGCCGTGGACTGCTCGCTGACCCAGATCCGCAGCTCCGCCGTGTCGGTGAGCGGCGGCGCGACCGTGCGGCTGGAGCGCTGCCGGATCCAGGACGCGGGCACCGGCCTGTGGTTCCGCGACCACGGCAGCGGCGGCACGCTGGAGGGCTGCGAGATCGCCGACGTGTCCACCGGCGTCATCGTCGCCCGCGGCGCCGACCCGGTGGTGCGCTCCTGCTCGGTGCGCGGCAGCGCCGACGCCGCGGTGTACGTCTCGGCGGGCGGCAAGGGGGTCTTCGAGGACTGCCGGGTCTCCCACGGCAAGGGCTACGGCTTCCACGTCATCGACGGCTGCCGGACCGTCATCACCCGCTGCCGGGCGGAGCAGAACGCGCGGGGCGGCTTCGAGTTCTCCGAGCCGGGGCCGGTGCTGGAGGACTGCAGCAGCGACGAGGTGCGGGCGCAGGCCTCGGTTGCCGCCGCCGCCCGGCCGGCCGCGGACCACGCGGCGGGCTCCGGCGGGATCCTGGGCGGGGGCTTCACGGGCGCGCGGCCGGCGTCCGGCGCCCTGCCCGGCGCCCGGACGGCCGCCGAGGGCGCGCCGCTGGTGGACTCCGCCGTCCCGGCGCCGGCGCACCGGCCCGCCGACGAGGCGCTGGCCGACCTGGAGGCGCTGATCGGGCTGGAGACCGTCAAGCAGGAGGTCCGGACCCTGATCGACCTGATCTCGGTGGGCCGCCGGCGGCAGGAGGCCGGGCTCAAGGCGCCCTCGCTCCGCCGCCACCTGGTGTTCACCGGCTCCCCCGGCACCGGCAAGACCACGGTGGCGCGGCTGTACGGGGAGATCCTGGCGGCGCTCGGGGTGCTGCAGCGCGGCCACCTGGTGGAGGTGGCCCGGGTCGACCTGGTCGGCGAGCACATCGGCTCGACGGCGCTGCGCACCTCGGAGGCGTTCGACCGGGCGCGCGGCGGCGTGCTCTTCATCGACGAGGCGTACGCGCTGGCGCCGGAGGACGGGGCGCGGGACTTCGGCCGGGAGGCCATCGACACCCTGGTGAAGCTGATGGAGGACCACCGCGACGAGGTGGTGGTCATCGTGGCCGGCTACACGGCCGAGATGGAGCGGTTCCTCTCCGCCAACCCCGGTGTGGCGTCGCGCTTCTCCCGGACCGTCACCTTCCCCGACTACTCCGCCGAGGAACTGCTGCAGATCGCCCGGACCCAGTGCGCGGAGCACGAGTACCGGCTGGCGGACGAGACCGCGGCCGCCCTGCTGGAGCACTTCGCCGCCCTGGACCGGGGGCCGTCGTTCGGCAACGGGCGCACCGCACGCCAGGTCTTCGAGACCATGGTCGAGCGGCACGCCGTGCGGGTGGCCCAGCTGGCGGACCCGTCCACGGAGGAGCTCCAGCTGCTGGTCCCGGACGACCTGCCGGTCTGACGGGGCGGCGGACCGGTGGGGCACCGGTTCCGGCACGCCGGCTCCGGGTCGCCGGTCGCCGGTCGCCGGTCGCCGGAGCCGGTTCCCGGGCGCCGGCCCCGGGACGCCCCGACGGAGCCGCGGCGGGGTCAGAACCGCGCGGACTCCCCGGCGGTGAGGGTCGTCCAGTCGGTCCCGCCCTCGGACTCCATCCAGGAGGCCACGTACTGCCGGCCGAGGTCGTTGAGGGTGGCGTCGTGGATCGGGAACGCCCGCACCGGCTTCACCGCCCGCACGAAGTCCAGCGCCTCGGCGAGTTTGAGCCAGGGGGCCGCGGCGGGCACGAGCAGCGTCTCCACCGGCTGCTGCGGGACGAACAGCGCGTCGCCGGGGTGGTAGAGGCTCCCGTCGACGACGAAGCCGACGTTGGCGCAGCCGGGCAGGCCGTTGTAGATCTCGGCGTGCGCCCCGCCCACGACGTCGACGGTGAACCCCGCCGCGGTGAAGCGCCGCCCCGCCTCGACGGCGACCGCCGCGCCGCCCAGTCCGGGGGCCTGCTCGACGGCCTGCGGAGGCATGTGGACCCGGAGCGCCGGGTTGCGCGCGCTCGCCGCCACGAGCTTGTCCACGTCGAGGTGGTCGGGGTGCTCGTGGGTCACCAGCACCTCGTCGGCCCCGTCGAGGGCCTCCGCCTCGGAGAACGTGCCGGGGTCGATGACGAGCACCCGGCCGTCGGACTCCAGGCGGACGCAGGCGTGGCCGTACTTGATCAGGCGCATGCGCCCACTGTGCCAGAGGAGGCCGGTGCAGAGGGCCGTTCGGACGTCGCCGCCCTCCGCCCGGGGCCGGACGCCCCGCCCGGAAGGACAGTCCGGACTGAACAGTCCCGACTGTACAGATCCGACCGGGGAAACCACGGTGGCGGCATGACCGAGGACACCGGAGGAACGGGGGACGCCGAGGACACCGGGGACGCGGGGCGCACCGGGGACGCCGGGCGCACCGGGGACGCCGGGGGCGTCAGCGCGTCGGCCGCGCGTGCCGCGGGCGACGTGCGGGCGGTCTTCAGCCGCCTGCGCCGCCGGCTCAGGGAGCTGGCGGGCCCCGAGGACCTCACCCCCTCCCAGGTCTCGGTCGCCACCCGGCTGCACCGGGAGGGGCCCGCCTCGGCGAGCGGCCTGGCCGCCGCGGAACGGGTGCGCCCGCAGTCGATGGCCGCCACGCTCGCGGTACTGGAGCAGCAGGGCCTGGTCCGGCGCGACGCCGACCCCGGGGACGGGCGGCGCCACCTGGTCAGCCTGACCCCGGCCGGGCACGCGCGGGTGGAGGGCGGCCGGCAGGCCCGGGAGGAGTGGCTGGCGCGTGCCCTGCAGGACCGCTGCACGGAGGACGAGCGGCGGACCGTCGTCGAGGCGATGGCCCTGCTGGACCGGCTGACGCAGCCGTGACGGCCCGCGCCGGCGGCTGTCCCTCCGGCGCCGCGCCGTCACCGGCGGCCCGCACCGGCCGCTCCTCGCCACCGCCGCCCGCCCTGACGGTGCCCCGCCGGACCGCACACCGCGGCGGAGCGGACCGGCAGGCGCCCCCGGCACCGGAGCAGCGGGCCCCGGCCGGGCAGTGGCCCCCGGGCGCACCCGGCACCCGGCACCCGGCACCACTGGAACACGTCCCTGCACGAAAGGCACCGCACCATGACGCTCAGCACCCTCGACCCGCGCACCGCCCTCGTCGTCGTCGACCTGCAGAACGGCATCACCGCCCTGCCCACCGCCCCCTCCACCGGCCCCGAGGTCGTGGCGCGCGCCGTGGAACTGGCCGACGCCTTCCGGTCCCACGGCCTGCCGGTCGTCCTGGTCCGGGTCACCTCCGCCCCCGACGGCTCGGACGCCGTGCCGGGCCGGACCGAGGTGCGGCGTCCCGGCGGCCCCCGGCCGGAGGGGTGGGACACCGTCGTGGCCGAGCTGGCCGGGCACTCCGGCGACATCACCGTGACCAAGCGCAACTGGGGCGCCTTCCACGGCACCGACCTCGACCTCCAGCTGCGCCGCCGCGGCGTCACCCAGGTCGTGCTGGCCGGCATCGCCACCAGCATCGGCGTGGAGTCCACCGCGCGCGCCGCGTACGAGCACGGCTACCACGTGACCCTGGCCACCGACGCCATGGCGGACATGGACGCCGAGGCCCACCGCAACAGCGTGGAGCGCATCTTCCCGCGCCTCGGCGAGACCGGTACCACCGCCGAGGTCGTGGAACTGCTGGCCAAGACCCGCCCCTGACGGCGCAGCGGCCGGCCCGGGGCCTCCCGGCGGACGCCTTCCGCCCGCCGGGAGGCCCCGGGCCGTCGCACACCGCGCGTCGCGGGCCGTCCGCCCGCGGCCTGCGCGGGGCCGGGGGGGACCCGGAGGACGCTGTCCTCGATCCGGGACCCGGGCCTACGCCGCGCGCCCGGCGCGGCGTCGGGCGTAGGCGACGGTGAGGACCGCGACGAGCGGCCCCCACGCCAGCAGCGGCGCGTAGCAGAGATCCATCACCACGCCGGCGCCGCCGTGCGGGAAGTCGGGGTTGTCCAGGGGCCCGCCGGGGACCAGCGCGACCGCGGCGCACAGGGCCGCGACCGCGAGGGCGCCGAGCGAGGCGGGGACGACCACGGCCGACGGGGGGATGCGGCGGCCGCCCAGCCGCGGGATCCAGCGCGGCACCCGCTCCCCCCAGGGTCTCACCAGGCCGAGCGTCAGGCAGGCGGCGGCCTGCGACACCACCGACAGGACGAGCACGTAGACCGTGACCGCCGTGCCGGTGTACATCGCCCCGAGCCGGCCCGTGAAGCCGACGTCGGCCCCGAGGCCCAGCGACAGCCGCCACACGCACGACGGCACCGTGCAGAGCACCGTCGCCCATGCCGCCCGCACGGCCCACCGCGGCGGGGCGACCGTGACGTCCGAAGGGTTTTGACCTGTCATCAGAAGCTCCGTGCGGGTTGGGGTGGACCGGCCCTTCGACGATGCCACCGGTGCCGGGCGTCTTCGTCATCCGCACCGTCGATCCGCCTCCCCCGCAGGGAGGACGCCCGAGCCGGATGCGGCCTCGGGGTCCTGACCGGCCTGCCCGTGCCCGCCACCGCGCCGGTCGGCCCGAAGGGCGCGTCCGCACGGGCGTGGGGGCAGTCGCGGACCCCGGCCCGGAAGCGGGGCGAAAGGCCCGTCGCCCCGCCTGCGGGCACGCCGACGGGGTGGCCCGCGGACGGCGGCCGTTCCCTGCGGCTTCGTCACCCGACGTCGCGAGGCGCGGGGAACGACCGCGTCGCGTGCACCCGGGTCCCGGCAGGCCGGGCGGCCGCCGGGGTGGAACGGCAGGCCTGGGACGACGGGGCCGGTCCGCCGTCACCGCCGGTCGAGCCGGTCGAGCCGGTCCAGCAGGGCCTCGCGCTCGGCGGCGAAGGCCGGGTCCGCCTGGTAGTGGGAGTGGCCCTCGACCTGGGTGGGCAGCGGCTGCTCCGGGGTGCGGCCGTAGGAGGGCGGGTCGGTGAGCGGCGGGGCGTCCACGGGCTCCTCGCCCGGGGCGGCGGGCACCCGCACGGGGCCGCCGATGGGGTCGGTGTACCGGTAGAGGTTGCGCCAGGCCCGGGTGCGGCGGTGCAGGCGGTCGAGGTCCGCCGGTCCGGTGCAGGCGGGGAAGAACCTCCCGTACAGGCGGTGCAGCGGCGAGCCGTAGGTGAGCAGGCCGACCCGGCGGCGGACCGGTCCGGGCAGCTGCCACAGCGCGGCGGCGGCGATGACGGTGCCCTGGGAGTGGGCGGAGACGACGATCCGGCCGTCCGGGACGCGGTCGCACCAGGCGCGGATGCGGGCCACCAGGTCGGGCACGGCCCGCTCGGCGTAGCAGGGCGGGGCGAAGGGGTGGGCGGCGCGCGGCCAGAAGGTGCCGACGTCCCAGAGGATGCCGACGGTGCGGCGGGCGGTGGCGCCCTTGTAGGCGCGGCGGCCGAGCGTCACCAGGGCCACCACGGCGGTGCCGATGAGCCAGGACCCGAGGGCCTGGGCGGCGTCGGCGGTGTACGAGACGGCGACGGGCGTGCCGCGGGCGGCGACGGCGGGGACGGTGCGGCTGGCGAGCGCCCCGGCGAGCGATCCCGCGCAGGCCGCCAGGGAGAGCAGGGCGAGGGCGCAGAGGAGGGCCGGGGCGGAGTCGGTGAGGCGGGCCCGGGCGAGCGCGCCCGCGACGGCGGCGGACCGTTCGGGGCTCGCCGCGGCGGGGTCCAGGCCGTAGGCGGCGGGCACCCGGCGGGCGAGGCGGCGCTGCTGGAGCAGGGTGCGGCCGCCGAGCGGGAGGAGCAGGGCGGCGGCGGCCAGCAGGACGACGGGGAAGCAGGCGGCGTGCCAGATGAGGAGCGGCGGCGGTCCGGGCAGGGCGTCACGGCGCTCGCCCGGGCCGGCGCCGCGGTTGAGCCAGTCGGAGGCCCAGACGACCGCGCCGGAGGTGAGGAGCACGGCCAGACCGCAGGCGAGCCCGGCCGTCACCGGGCCGCCGAAGCCGCGGAGCGCGGGCCCGTCGGGGCCGCCGAAGCCGGGCGCGTGGAGGGGCTGCGGGCGGTCCCCCGGACCGTCCGGGGGTGCATCCGGCGAACCGTCGGAGGACGGGAGGGGGGCCGGCGGGACGGGGGCCGGAGAGGCGCCTGGCGGCGGATGGGGAGGACCGGCCGGGGATGCGGCCGGCGCCGCACCGGTGGACGGGAGGCCGTGCACGGCGGGGGCGGCGGGGTCCGGCGGCTGCGGGCCCGCGGGCGGCCCCTCGGCGCGGGAGGAGCCCGGGGCGGCGGGGTCCGGCGCGCGGCGGCGGGCCTGCGGCGGTACGGCCGCGGGGGCGTCGCCGGGTACGCGCGGCGGTCCGGCGAGGGCGGCGGGCGGCGTCTCCCCCGCCTCCCCCGCCTCTCCCGCGTCGCCTGGGCCCCCTGTGCCCGCGTTCCCCGTGCCCGCGTCCGGACCGGCGGCGCCCTTGTGCGGACCGTCGGCGCCCGCGGGGCCGGGGCCGTCGGCCCCCGCGTCCGGAGCACTCCCGGCGCCCGGTCCCTGCGCACCGGGACCGGACCGCCCGGGCCCGCCGTCCGGTGCGGCGGAGGCGGCGCCCGCCGCGGACCGGGCGGCGCGGGCGAGCAGCGCCGTGACGGCGGCGAGGCCGAGGACGAGCAGCAGCTGGGCGCCCGTCAGCACGGTGAACACGGTGCCCGCGCCGGGCAGCGGGCCGGAGGAGGTCCAGTCGCCGCGGCCCCATCCGCTGTAGGGGAGGGCGGCCGCGCAGAGCGCGAGGGCGGCCCAGTGCAGGCGGCGCAGGAGCGGCCCGTCCCGGCCGTCGTCCGGACGGTGCTCACGGCGGGAGCTGCCCGCCGTGACCGCCACCGCGGCGGCCGCCACCGCCGCGAGGAGGACGGCGAGCAGCACGCCGGCGCCGAGCAGGACGGGGTGCGGGCCGCCGTGCGCGGCGTCGTGCCGCAGCGCGGGGGCGGTCAGGGCGGCGCCCACGGTGGCGAGGGCGGCGGCGAGGTGGGCGATGCGGAGCCGGCCGACGGGTCGCTTGCCGTACCAGAACCCGGGCTGCTCCATGGGGGCCGCGGACCGCCCGGCCGCCCGGACGCCGCCGGGCTGGTGGGCCTCGAAGACGCTCCAGGTGCGGTGGGAGAGGTGGCCGAGCAGGGCGACCAGGGCCAGCGGCGGCAGCGCGCCGAGGACCAGCCGGCGCCCCGGCTGGTGCCACCGGTTGTGCGGGTCGGCGGCGAAGCGCAGCCACGACAGGTGGGAGGCGCAGCCGGTGCTCCCGGCGCACTGCCAGGCGGCCAGGTCCAGCACCACCTCGCAGGCCCCGGCGGCGAGCAGCACGGTGAGGACGAGCGCCAGCAGCCGCAGCAGCAGGTCGTAGGCGGCCCCGGTGCGGCCGGGCGGCCGTCCGGGAGGGGCGGGCGGCCGCATCCAGTGGGCGAGGTTGACGACCATGAAGGGGAGCAGCAGCAGCCACAGGGCACGGGTGCCGTCACCGGAGGTGAGGCCGGACCAGCAGTAGGCCTCCTGGAGGGGGCCGCGGCGGCGCCCCTGCGGGTGGTCCTGGGCCTGTACGTCGGAGCGGCGGCGGTAGAGGCCGGCGGTCTCGTCGCCGAGCACCCGGACCGGGTACGGGTCGGCCAGCATGCCGTCGGGGGTGGCGCCGCCGACGCCGTGGACGAGCAGTTCCAGGGCGGGGCCGGGCCGTGCCCCCGGGTCCGGGGGCCGGGCGGGGGCGGGCAGGGCGGCGGGCGGCGGGGCCGGCGCGGGCGGCGGCCCGCCGGCCGGTCCGGGTGCAGGAGTCACGGGCTCTCCCCCGGGGCGGGTGGGGACGGGGCGGGGCGGGTGGGGACGGGGCGGGGCGGGTGCGGGTCGTGGGCGGCGCGGGTCGTGGGGCACGGCGCGCCGGGCCGGACGGGGGCGCGCGGCCGGTGCGGGTCGCACGCCCGGCGGCGGGACGGGCCGGAGGCGCAGGGGGGGCGGGTACGGGGGTCCGGGCGGCGCGGGGGCGCGAGGGCGGCGGCAGGTGCGGAGGACGCGTACGGAGGCGGGCGGGCCCGGAGGGGCGGCGTGCGGCGGTCCGCCCGGGACGGACCCGGTGAGTCCATGGTTCCGCTCCGGGGCCGTGCGTACACCTCCCGTGCGGCGACGCCCCCCGGACGAGGGGCGCGCGCCGGGGCCGGAACGCGCGCCCGGACGTGGCCGCGCCCCGGGCGCGCGTGCGACGATGGCCCCCCACACCAGGGACGGAGCGCAAACGGAAGGCGGGTCGGCCCCCTTGACCGACAACGGCAACCTGCTCGCCGAGCAGCGGCGGGCGCTGATCCTCGACGAGGTGCGGCGCCGCGGGGGCGTGCGCGTCAACGAGCTCACCCGGCGCCTCGGCGTCTCGGACATGACGATCCGCCGGGACCTCGACGCCCTCGCCCGGCAGGGCGTGCTGGAGAAGGTGCACGGCGGGGCGGTGCCGGTCGAGGAGGCCAGTACGCACGAGCCGGGGTTCGAGGCGAAGTCGTCGCTGGAGCAGGGCGCCAAGGAGGAGATCGCCCGCGCGGCGGCCGGCCTGGTCTCCCCCGGCAGCGCGGTGGCGCTCTCCGGCGGCACCACCACCTTCGCGCTCGCCCACCGGCTGGCCCAGGTGGAGGGGCTGACGGTGGTGACCAACTCGGTGCGCGTGGCCGACGTGTTCGAGGCCGCGGGGCGGCAGGGCGGCGGGGCGGGCACGACCGTGGTGCTGACCGGCGGGGTGCGGACCCCCTCGGACGCGCTGGTGGGGCCGATCGCCGACCGGGCGATCCGGTCGCTCCACTTCGACCTGCTCTTCCTCGGCTGCCACGGCGTCTCGCCGGAGGCGGGCCTGTCGACGCCCAACCTCGCGGAGGCGGAGACCAACCGGAGCTTCGTGGCCTCCACCCGCCGCCTGGTGGTGGTGGCCGACCACACCAAGTGGGGCACGGTGGGGCTCTCCACCTTCGCCTCGCTGGACGAGGTGGACACCTGGGTGTGCGACGCCGGACTGCCCGAGGAGGCGCGGCAGGCGGCCCGGGAGCACGTGGGCGAGCTGGTGCTGGCGGGCGCGTCCGACTGACCCGCCGCCCTCCCGCGCGCCCTCGCCGCGGCGGCGGCGCCTCCCGTACGATGGCGCCCCCGGACGCGGGTCCGCCGTGGCGGCGGACCGGCCGGGGCGGAGGCATGCGGGACGGGACCGCCCGGGGCGGGGACCCGCGGGAGCCGGGTCGTACGGAGCGGGGTCGCACGGAGCGGGAGGCGGCACGATGGCACGGCGGCTGAGGCCCGGGAGCGCGGACTTCCTCGACGCGGCGCCGCTGCGCCTGGTCCTCACGGCCGTGCTCGCGGCACCGCCGGAGGCGGTCTACCGGGAGCTGGCGGAGGTGCCCGAGGGCTGGCCGGCGTGGTTCCGCGAGGTGTCCTCGGTGGCGTACGCGGACGGCCCCCCGTGCCGGGAGGGCGGCCGCCGCCGGGTCGGGCTGGTGGGCGGCGCGCGCTTCACGGAGACGGTGACGGCTGCCGAACCGGGGCGGCGGTTCGCCTACCGGGTGGAGGAGACCAACGTGCCCGGGGTGCTGGAGATGGCGGAGGAGTGGCGGCTGTCGCCGTCCCCGTACGGCGGCACCCGGCTGCAGTGGACGACGGCGCTGGACGCCCGGCGGCCCGCCGCCGCCCTGTGGGGCGCGGCGCGGCCGCTGCTGGGGCGGGCGTTCCGGCGGGCCGCGCGGCGGCTGGACGAGCGCCTCGCGGCCGCGGCCCCCCGCTGACCCCGCAGGAGCTCCTGACGGAGCGTCAGTCCCGCCACCCGCCGCCGGCGAGGAAGGCGTCGAGCACGGCGGCGTAGGGGGCGGTGTCGATGCCCTGGGCGGCGAGCCAGTCGTCGGAGTAGTACTTGTCGAGGTAGCGGTCGCCCGGGTCGCACAGCAGGGTGACGACGCTGCCCCGACGCCCGGCGGCCCGCATCTCGGCGGTGATCCGCAGCGCGCTCCACAGGCCGGTCCCGGTGGAGCCGCCCGCGCGGCGGCCGAGGACGCGCTCCAGCATGCGGACGGCGGCGACCGACGCCCCGTCGGGGACCTTCATCATGCGGTCGATGGCGCCGGGCACGAAGCTCGGCTCGATCCGGGGGCGGCCGATGCCCTCGATGCGCGAGCCCCGGTCGCAGTGCACGTCGAGGTCGCCGCTGACCCAGCCGTCGAAGAAGCAGGAGTTCTCCGGGTCGGCGACGCAGATGCGGGTGTCGTACTGCAGGTAGCGCACGTAGCGGCCGAGGGTGGCGGAGGTGCCGCCGGTGCCGGCGGTGGCGACGATCCAGGCGGGCTCGGGGAAGCGCTCCATGCGGAGCTGACTGTAGATCGACTCGGCGATGTTGTTGTTGCCGCGCCAGTCGGTGGCGCGCTCCGCGTAGGTGAACTGGTCCATGTAGTGGCCGCCGGTCTCCTCGGCGAGGCGCGCGGAGACCTCGTACACCGTGCGCGGGTCGTCGACGAGGTGGCAGGTGCCGCCCTGGAACTCGATGAGGCCGATCTTCTCCCAGCTGGTGGTGCGGGGCATGACGGCGACGAAGGGCACGCCGACCAGGCGGGCGAAGTACGCCTCGGAGACGGCCGTGGAGCCGCTGGACGCCTCGACGACGGGCCGCCCGGGGCGGATCCAGCCGTTGCACAGGGCGTGGAGGAAGAGCGAGCGGGCGAGGCGGTGCTTGAGGCTGCCGGTGGGGTGGGTGGACTCGTCCTTGAGGTAGAGGTCGACGCCCCAGTCCTCGGGCAGCGGGAAGCGCAGCAGATGGGTGTCGGCGGAGCGGTTGGCGTCGGCCTGGACCTTGCGCACGGCCTCCTTGAGCCAGTCGCGGTAGGCGTCGTCGGACCGGTCGACGTCCACGGTCGGGGCCGGGACGCCCGTCCCCCGGGGGTCTGCCATGCCGTCGGGCCTCCTCGCGCCGGTGGTGTGCGACGCACAGCGTAACAGGCGAAGACCATAAGTGACTGTTACGCGCCCTCCATGCGCCCCTTATGCCACCCCCGTCCGCCGAACGGCCGGACGCGCCCGCGCGCACGGCCCGCCACCGGCCCGATCGCACCGTGCGCCCCCGGCGCAGCACCGCGCCCGCGGATGCGCAAGTTGCGGAACCCCCGCATCGGGGTGACCCTGGTGCACATCGCGTTCCGTTGCGACCCAGACACTCTGCGCGTTCGAGCGTCTCGCGACGCGCAGCCGGCCCCACCTCGGAGGGAGTCGTCGCGTCATGGAGGATCGGGTCAGGCACTACGAACTGCGGCTGGCCGCAGTCCCGAGCCGCTTCGAAGCCGTGCGCCGGATAACGGCGGCACACCTGCGGTACTGGAGGTTCTCCCCCCTGGTCGACTCGGCGCTGCTGGGGCTGACCGAACTGCTGGCCAACGTCCACCAGCACGCCGCGGGCGGCGAGGAGTGCGTGCTGCGGCTCGCCGCCGCGGCCGACCTGCTGACAGTGTCGGTCCACGACGCCGACCCGACCCTGCCGGTGGCCCGCGAGGCCGACGTGTGGGAGGTCAGCGGCAGGGGGCTCGCCATCGTGGCGGCCCTCAGCAAGGAGTGGGGCGCCGAGGCCGAGCCGGAGGGCCGCCTGGCCGGGAAGGTCGTCTGGTTCTCGCTGGGCTCCGACCCGGTGCTCGCCGCCCCGCCGCCCGCCGCCGGGGTCCGCCGGGCGGTGGCCCGGCCGCGGCTCGCGGTGGACCCGCTGCGGCCGGCCGCCCCGCTGCGCACCGCGCCGCTGCTGGTGCCCGCGGGTGTGGGGGACGTCCCGTACGCGCCCGCACGGCCGGACCGGGCCCGCCCGGTGGCGGTGCCGGGCGGCTGACGCGGAGGACACGGCCGGCGGCGTCGGGGCGCGGACGGTACGGGCCGTACCGGAGGCACGGGCGGCACGGACGGTGCAGGGCGGGCGGTGGCGGCACCCCGGGGTGCCGCCACCGCCCGTTGCGTCGCGCTGCGGGGCGGGCGAGCCGGGGCGGGGCGGGGCGGGGCGGCCGGAGGAGTGCACCGCGCACGACACACCGTTACAAATAGTACTAATCCTGGACGATCTGGCTACAGTCGGCCTTCCGACCGAGGGAGGGACACTGTGGAGACCCCGACATTCCGTGACGTACCGTCAGCCGAGGGCTGCCTCTGCCCCGCGTGCAGCGCGACACGGCTCGCCCACGACGTGCGCCGGCTCCGCCGCGCCGGGACCGGCGGCGGCCAGGGGCACGCCCCGCTGCGCCCCCTGGTCGCGGTCGCCGCGGCGGGCACGGCGCTCACCGCGGCGGGAGCCGCGCACGCCGCCCCCGCGGACGCGCCGGCCCGGCCGGCCGCCGGACTGCCGTCCGCCGCCGACCTGCCCGCGGCGGGCGGCCCGGTCCGCACCGTCGCGCTGACCGCCGGCGCGCCCGCGGTCCGGACCGCGGCAGGCGCCCGGACGGCGGCCGCGGCCACCGGTACCGCGGCCGCCCCCGGAGGGCGGCCGGCGCGCCGGAGCGGGCGGGCGCGGACGGACGTGCGGGAGCTGACCCGCGCCGAGATCGTCGCCCGCGCGGCCCGCTGGCTGGACCGGCGCATCCCCTACAGCCAGTCGCGCTACCGCGACGGCTACCGCACCGACTGCTCCGGCTTCATCTCCATGGCCTGGGACCTCCCGGACAGCGCCTGGACGGGCAACCTCGCCGACTTCGCCGAGCGCATCCCCAAGCGGGAGCTCGCGGCGGGCGACATCCTGCTCTTCCACAACGCCCGCCACCCGGTCCGCGGCTCCCACGTCGTCCTCTTCGACCACTGGGCCGACCGCTCGCACCGGGCGTACGTGGGCTACGAGCAGGCGCCGCCGCACACCCTGCGGCGCACCATCCCCTACGGCTACTTCACGCACTCCGGGCAGTACCGCGCCTACCGCTACCGGTACCTGGTGCAGGGCAGCAGCGAGGAGACGCCGTTCCCCGGCGAGGACTCCTTCCGCCCCGGCGCCACCAACGACGCGGTGAGCACGCTGGGGTCGCTGCTGGTGGCGCGCGGCGGCGGCCGGTTCTACGACGACGGTCCCGGACCGGACTGGGGCTTCCCCGACCGGGAGGCCACCCGGGCGTTCCAGCGGGCCCAGGGGTGGCGCGGTGCCGCCGCGGACGGCTACCCGGGCCCGGAGACCTGGCGGCTGCTGGTCGAGGGCGGCGGGGCGGACATCCCGCACGCGGACGGGTACGGGTACGGGTACCGCTCCCTGCCGGCGGCCGGCGGCACCCGCGCCTTCCCCGGCGCCGGCGCCTTCCGCCCCGGGCGGATCGGCGGCGGGATCCTGGAGCTCGGGCGCCGCCTCGTGGCGCGCGGCTACGGCGGCCGGTACCGGGTGGGGCCGAACCGCGTGTGGACGGAGGCCGACCGCCTGAACGTCCGCGACTTCCAGCGGGCCCAGGGGTGGCGCGGTGCCGCCGCGGACGGCTACCCGGGCCCGGAGACCTGGGAGCGCCTCTTCGACCGCCAGTGATGATGTACGTGATGGCGCTGCCGGTGGGGCCGACCCTCCGACCGGCTGACGTTCCGACTGCCCTGTTGGGGATGTGCCGGCTCACCGGGAGCATCATCACGCACGGAGCGGGCGGGGCCGCGCCGGGCACGGGGCGCCGCGGAGCGGCGGGCGGCGGGCGGCGGTGGACCGGGTGCGGACCGCCGCGGGGGGTGCGGACCGCCTGCGCGCCCTGGCCGCCCGCGCAGAACCGCCGCCCTGCGTCCGTCGACGGGGGTCCGGCGGGCGCCGCCGGGCCCCCGTCGGCAAACGGGCCGGCCTCCCGCCCCGCCTCCCCTGCCGGGCGGCCGGGCGGCCGGGCGGCCGGGCGGCCGGGCCCCGCCTCCCCCGCGCCGCGGATCAGGCCGCGACCGCCGACGGGTCGTCGAGGTAGGGCTGCCAGGCCAGTTCGGCGGCGCCGGCCAGGTCGGGCCGCTCGAGCGCGGCCGGCAGCAGGGGCACCCCGGCACGGCGGCCCCACAGGCACTGCCCGGCGACCGCCGCGGGCAGCCGCTCGGGGGCGGCGGCGAGCAGGTCGCGGTGCAGGCCGCCGAGGACGATCCGGTCCGGGTCGAGGATGTTGACCATGCCCGCGATGCCGGCGCCCAGGCGGTCGGCGACCCGGTCCACGGCGGCGCGGGCCGCCGGGTCCCGGCCGGCGGCGCGGGTGACCGCGCGGGCGGCGTCGAGCAGCGGCTCGCCGGGCCGCGGGGTGCGGCCGGCCGCGGCGAGCAGGGCGGGCGGGTCGGCCTCGACGTCGAGGCAGCCGCGGCGGCCGCAGGGGCAGGGCCGCCCCGCCGGGTCGACCACCAGCTGGCCCACCTCCAGGGCGAGCCCGGCGCTGCCGGTGTGCAGG
Source organism: Streptomyces sp. NPDC001380 (assembly GCF_042895785.1). Lineage (NCBI taxonomy): Bacteria > Bacillati > Actinomycetota > Actinomycetes > Kitasatosporales > Streptomycetaceae > Streptomyces > Streptomyces sp. NPDC001380. The sequence goes on from NZ_JBIAWP010000012.1 coordinate 89,711, forward strand.
CGGCCGTCGACGACGAGGGCGCCGCCGACGCCCCGGTGGCCGGAGGTGACGTACAGCAGGTGGCGGGCGTCCCGGCCGGCGCCGTGCCGGTGCTCGGCGAGGGCGGCGAGGTTGGCGTCGTTGGCGACGGCGGTGGGCAGCGCGGCGCCGGGGACGGCCTCCGCCACGGCGGCGGCGAAGAGGTCCGCCACGGGGGTGCCCGCCGGCCAGTCGAGGTAGAGGGCGGCGAGCGCGGTGCCGTCCGGCTCGGCGACGGGCGTGGGGACGGCGAGGGCGGCGCCCAGGCAGGACCGGGGGCTCGCGGCCACCAGGCGCGCGCCGGCCTCGGCGACGGCGCGGAGGACCCGGCCGGGGTCGCCGGGGCGCGGCAGCGGCAGGTCCACCGGCTCCTCCAGGACGCCGCCGAGGCCGGCCAGGGCGACGCTGAAGCCGTCGGCGTGGATCTGGGCGGCGAGGACCACCGGGCCGGCCGGGTCGACGGCCAGCCGGTGCGAGGGGCGTCCGCGGCCGCCGCCCGCGGGCCGGGCGTCGACGGTGACCAGGCCGAGCGCCGCCAGTTCGGAGGCGACCGCGCCGGCGGTGGCCCGGGTGACGCCCAGGGCCTCGGTCAGGGCGGACCGGGTGGGGGCCCGGCCGGTGTGGACGAGGGCGAGGGCGGGCCCGAGCACGGTGCGGCCCCGGTCCGGGGCGGGCCTGGCGGCGGGCCCGGGCAGGGCACCGGCGGCGGAGCCGGCGGCGGTGCGGCTCCGGGGGGCGCCCGGTACGGGACTTGTCGGCGTGTACGGCACCCCTCTATTCTGCATTTGTGCCGCCACTCAACAAAATAGCCGCCGCCCCCGGAACCGCCCTCCTCCCCCGCGCCCTCCGCAGCCCCGGCCGGGCGCCCCGCCGCCCCGCCGCCGGACGCCCCGCCGCAGGCGGCCCTCCCGCCCCGCGCGCGGCCGGACCCGCCCGTTCCCCGCTGCGCGCGGCCCTCACCGCCTTCTTCGCCGCCGACGGCTTCCTCTTCGCCTCCTGGGTGGTGCGCGTCCCCGCCGTCAAGGCGCAGGTCCACGCCTCCCCCGCCGCGCTCGGCCTCGCCCTGCTGTGCATCTCGGCGGGCGCCGTCGCGACCATGGCCGTCGTCGGCCGGCTCTGCCTGCGCCACGGCACCCACCCGGTGACCGCGGGCTCGGCCCTGCTGCTCTGCCTCGGGACGGCCCTGCCCGCGCACGCGCACTCCACCGTCTCCCTCGGCGCGGCGCTGGCCGTCTTCGGCGCGGGCTACGGCGCGCTGAACGTGGCCATGAACAGCGCCGCCGTCGACGTGGTCGCCGCGCTCCGACGCCCCGTCATGCCGGGCTTCCACGCCGCCTACAGCCTCGGCGGGCTGTGCGGAGCCGGCCTCGGCGGGCTGCTCGCCGGCCGGCTGACCACCGCCTGGCACCTGGGCCTCGCCGCCCTCCTCGGACTCGCCGTCACCGCCGTTGCGGGCACGCTCCTGGTCCGCACCCCGGCGCCGGTGCGGCCGCAGCCCGTGCGGCCGATCCCGCAGGGCGGCCCGGCGGCGCGCGGCGGCCGCCACGCCCGCGTCCTCGTGGTGCTGCTCGGCCTCACCGCCCTGTGCACGGCGTACGGGGAGGGGGCCCTCGCGGACTGGGCGGCCCTCCACCTCACCGACGACCTGCACACCGGCGCCGGCCTCGCCGCGGCGGCGTACTCCGCCTTCGCGTCCGCCATGACGGCGGGCCGCCTCGGCGGGACCTGGCTGTCGGTGCGGCTCGGGCAGACCCGGGTGATGGCCGGGGGCGGACTGCTCGCCAGCGCGGGGATGCTGACGGCGGCGCTGGCGCCCTCGGTCCCGGCCGCGGTCGGCGGCTTCGTCCTCGTCGGGCTGGGCCTGGCCAACCTGTTCCCGCTGGCGATCGCCCGCGCCGGGGCGCTCGCCGGGCCGCAGGGCGTGGCCACCGCCTCCAGCCTCGGCTACGCGGGCATGCTGGTCGGCCCGCCGGTCATCGGCTTCCTGGCCGGCGCCTTCGGCCTGCCCGCCGCCCTCACCACCGTGGCCGCGGCCGCCGCCGTCGCCGCCCTGTTGGCCGTCGGCGCCGGCCGCCGCTCCCCCGCAGCCCCCTGACGGCCCGGCGGGCGGACGACCGGCCCGGCGGACGACCGGCCCGGCGGGCGGCGGAGGTCCGGCGGGCGGCGGAGGTCCGGCGGGCGGCGGAGGTCCGCGGTCCGGCGGACGACGGCCTCCGGCCGCGGCCGGCGTCCCGCCGGGACCGGCGCACCGGCCGTCACGGCGTGCAGGGCGTCACGGCGCACCGGACGTCACGGCGTGCCGGGCCGGGACGCGTAGTACAGGGTGTGGAAACGGCCGTCCTCCTCGCGCCCTGCGGGGTCGCCGCCGAGCGCCCGGACCGCCGCGACCGCGTAGCGCTGCTCCCGCTCGCCGGTGAAGAGGCGCTGCGGGTAGGTGCGGGAGGCGTCGACGGCGGTGTCCAGGCCGTGTGCGGCCAGCGCCCGGGCGATCGGGCGGTACGACACCGTCCGCAGCACGAACGCGCTGACCCACACCGGTCTGCGGGCGCCCTCCAGCAGCGCCGCGAACGTCCGGGCGGTGACGTAGCTGCCGCCGCCCGTCAGGGTGACGAGGCCGACCTCGGCAAGCGCGCGGCGAAGGCCGGGACCGGGCGGGCCGTGCTCCAGGTCGTCGGTGAAGGCGGCGTCCAGCAGGCCCGCCGCGAGCGCGTAGTGCACGGCGGGGGCCGAGACGTCCAGGCCGAACACCGGCACCGCGCCCGGCCGGCGCCGTGCCGCGTAGAACGCCTTGTCCGATGCCGTCAGCTCCTCCGTCGACATCGTCCGGGCGGCGGGGCAGGTGTAGCGCTCGCACATCTCGGCCAGCGTCACGTCGTGGTTGAGCAGCGCGGCGTTGATCCCGTACGAGCAGCACACGTCCAGCACGGCCGGCCCGTGGGGGCGGGCGTCGTCGAGCGCGGCCCGTTCGGCGGCGGCCCGCCGGAAGACCGGCTGGGCGTGGTGCGGGATCTCGTACGCGAGCGGCGCCAGCCGCCCGAAGTACGCGCGGGGGTCGGGCCGGACGTAGACGTCGTCGAACCGGGACTTGCCGCCCGGCACGCCCCCGGCACCGCAGGGGGCGGGTCCGGTCATGCCGCACTCCTCTCCGCACGACGCATCCGCACCTCCATCATGTCCCGCCTCGTGCGCCCCGGCACGTCCGGCGGACCGGGGCGCCCGGTGCACCCGGCGGCCCCGGGGCGCCGCCTGCACCTGCGACGACGCCGCCCTTAGACGGAACGGCGCAGCCGGGCCCTACCGGTCCTGCGCGGGCGCCCCACGGCCGGGCCCCGCGTCCGCCGCCGCCCCGGCAGGGACGGGGAGGCGCCGTGCCATCAGCCAGCCGACGACGGCCAGTGCGGCCATGCCGGTGGCCGACACGGCCAGCGCCCGCTCCCTGGCACGCGCGTTGATCCGCACCAGCTCGCCGCCCGCGGCACCCGTGACGCCCCGTGCGGCCGCCCTCGCCCGCAGGGCGTCGTCGTTCACGGCGGTGATCTGGACCTGGTGCTCCAGCGTCCGCGTCACCATCCCCTTCTGGGCGGTGGACAGGACGGCGCTGCCGTCGGTCCCGGCCTCGAACGCGTACAGCAGCGCCGTGGTCATCAGGGCGCCGGCGAGCGCGACGCCGAACGAGCTCCCCAGGTAGCCGGCCGTGTAGGAGAGCCCCGTCACGTCGCTCACCTCGTCGGGGGCGGGCGCCGACTGGACGAGGTCGGTGAGCGTCGTGGCCATGCCCCGGCCGAGCCCGATGAGGAGGACGCCCGGCGCGAGCGCCAGGCCCACCGCCGCCACCCCCCGGGCGTGCGGGCTGAACAGGACGGCGACGGCGACGCAGCCGGCGCCCATGCAGACGAACGCCCCCATCGAGGCGGCCCGGTGGGTCGTCCTCCCCCGCCCGATGCGCCGGGCGGTCGGCGGGGCGGCCGCCATCAGCCCCAGGGTGATCGGGAGGAGCACGACCCCGCAGTGCAGGGCGCTGAACCCGAAGGCCGTCTGCAGGAAGACCGGGATCAGGAAGAGCACGCCGTTGGGCACCAGGATCAGCATCAGCTGCGTCGAGATCCCGGTCCGGACGGCGCGGTTCCGCAGCACCGTCACGCGGACCAGCGGATCGCCCCCGGTCCTGACGAGGCGCAGCTCCCACGCGGCGAAGGCGGCCAGGACCAGCAGCCCCAGGCCCGCCAGGAGGGGCACGGGCGACAGGCCGCCGCGCTCCAGCAGCGTGCGGCCGAGCACCTCGAAGTCCTGCCGGGCCCTGAGCAGGCCGTACCGCCCCGCGAACAGGGCCGCGACGACGAGCAGGACCAGCCCTGCCGTGGACAGCAGCACCCCGACGGCGTCGAGGCGCCGCCCGGGGCGTCCCGGGAAGGGCCCGGCACCGGCCGTGCACCGCATGAGCCAGGCCACGGCCAGGGTGGTCACGGCCCCCAGGAGGAACGACACGCGCCAGCTCAGGTACGTGGTGACCAGGCCGCCCAGGACGGGACCGGCCGCCGCACCGACCCCGGACGTCATGGCCAGCAGGGACAGCACCCTGGTGCGCACGGCCCCGGCGAAGGTCCGGGTGAGCATCGCCATCAGCGCCGGGAGCATCAGCGCGACGCCGAGCCCCTGGAGCACGGACCAGCCGAGCAGCACGAACGGCAGGCTCGGGGCGGAGGCGGTGATCAGCGCGCCCAGGACGAAGGTCCCGCCGCCGAGGGCGAAGGTCCGCCGGTACCCGTGGCGTGTGCCGAGCTTGCTGCCGCTGATGATGAACGCGGCGACCACCAGGGCGTACAGCGAGATCGCCGACTGCACGCCGGTCAGCGTGGTGTGCAGGTCCCCGACGAGCGCCGACAGGGCCACGTTCATGGCGGTGGCGGTGTAGTTGATCACGAGGTTCTCGGCGGCGAGGACGAGGAACAGGGTCCTGGCGGCCGCCGGCGTGCCCCCTCCGACCGGTCCCCCGGACCGCCGCGTCCCGTTGCGCCTCTGCACGAATGCGTCCTGCCGTTCGATCGCCCCGCCCCGGACGGGCGGGCCCGCTGCCGCCGGGACCGGCCCTCGCCCCCGGCTCCCCGGTTCAGGGTGCACGCCGTGCACACCGCGGGCCCGCGGGACGCGCCCGCACGGACCCGGGCGGGCGACACCGCCCGCCGCCCGGCCCACGCCGGGCCGGGCGGTCCCGCAGGCGCGACGCGTCCTGCCCGCGGACGGCGTGCCCCGGGACGCGTGCCGGGCGGGCCCGTCGCCCGTGGACGCCCGCCCGGGCGGCGGGAACCGGGTGGACACACCCGGCCGCGTGCAGCGATGATCCGGCGGTGCCACCCGTGATACCCGCTCCTGCTCCTGCTCCCGCTCCGCGCCGCCGCCCGTCCTGGGCGGGCCGGGACTTCCGCGTCCAGACCGCCGCCGCCTTCGTCTCCGGACTCGGCAGCGCCGCCGCGCCCGTCGCCGCCGCCTTCGCGGTGCTGGGCGCCGACGGGAGCGCCGGGGACGTCGGATGGGTGACCGCGGCGCGGCTGCTCCCCGCCGTGGTCTTCGTCCTGCTCGGCGGCGCCCTGGCCGACCGGCTCCCCCGGCACCGGGTGATGGTGGCCGCGAACGTGGGCAGCGCCGCCGTCCAGGCCGCCTTCGCCGTCCTGGTGCTCACCGGGCACCCGCAGCTGTGGCAGATGCTCGCGCTCTCCGCCGCGGCGGGGACGGCCCAGGCGTTCTACATGCCCGCCGCGCAGGGCGTCGTCCTCGCCGCCGTCGACCCGGCGGACGCGGGCCGGGCCTTCGCGTTCTACCGGCTGGCGCTCAACGCGGCCCAGATCGGCGGGACCGCGCTGGGCGGCGTGCTGGTCGCCGCGGTCGGCCCCGGCTGGGTGCTGGCGGCCGACGCCGCCGGGTTCGCCCTCGCCGCCGGACTGCGGACCCTGCTGCGGGTCCCGCCGCCGGCGCGGGCGCGGGAGGCGTCCGCGAACCTGGCGCGGGAGCTGCTGGAGGGCTGGCAGGAGTTCGCCTCCCGGCGCTGGCTGTGGGCGGTCGTGCTGCAGTTCGCCGTGGTGATGGCCTGTGTGCTGGCCACGGAGTCGGTGTACGGGCCGGTGGTGGCGGCGCAGCGGCTCGGCGGGGCGGGGCCCTGGGGCCTGGCGCTGGCGGCCCAGGGGGTCGGCATGGTGGCCGGCGGGCTGCTGATGCTGCGGTGGCGGCCGCGCCGCATCCTGCTGGCGGGCAACTGGGGCGTGCTGGCGTTCGCCCTCCCCGCGGCGGCGCTGGCCGCGTCCGCCCCGGTGCCGGTGCTCGCCGGGGCGATGCTCCTCTCCGGGGTGGGGACCGAGGTCTTCGGCGTCAACTGGATGGTGGCGCTCCAGCAGGAGATCCCGGCGGAGAGGATGGCGCGGGTGTCGGCCTACGACTGGCTCGGCTCCCTCGCGCTGTCCCCCGTCGGCACGGCGGTGGCGGGGCCGGTGGCCGTCTGGACGGGCCTCACCGGGGCGCTGTGGGCGGCGGCGGGCGTCACCGCCGCGCTGGCCCTCCTCGCGGTGGCCGTGCCCGAGGTGCGGCAGCTGCGCAGGGCGCAGCCCGGCGTCGTCCGGGCCGGGCACCCCGGCGGCGTCCCGGAGCCGGCCGCCGTCACACCGGGCTGACGGCCCGCCCCGCCCGGTGCGGGGCGGGGCGGGGCCCCGGCCGGCCGGCTCACGGCGCGGCGGACGGGTCCGCCGCGTCGGCGCCGGTCCCGCCGTCGGACTGCGCCGGCAGGCGCAGGTCCCAGCCGACGAGCGCCCGCAGCTGCTCGGCGGTGACGCCGTCCGGCACCGGCCGGGGTGCGGGCGTGCGGATCGGCGGCTCCCAGCCGGCCTCCGCCGTCCAGCGGCGGACGACCCGGGCGGGCGCGCCGGCGACCACGCTGTGGTCGGGCACCTCGCCGCGCACCACGGCCCCGGCAGCGACCACCACGTTGCGGCCGATCCGGGCGCCGGGCAGGATCACCGCGCCGGTGCCGATCCAGCTCCCGGAGCCGATCTCCACCGGCTCGTTGCGCGGCCACTGCTTCCCGATCGGGAGCTCCGGGTCGCGGTACTCGTGGCCCTGGTCGGTGATGTACACCCGGGGTCCGGTCCACACGTCGTCGCCGATCACGATCGACTGGTGGCCCACGATGTGGCTCTCCCGGCCGATGACGCAGCCGCCGCCGATCCGCACGATCGGCTCCGGCCCGAGGTCGAGGCCGGGCAGGAAGCCCGCGGAGAGGGTGACCTGCTCGCCGACGATGCAGAACGGCCCGAGGTGGATCCACTGCTCGTTGAAGACGGTGCCCAGCGGGAAGGCCAGCCTCGTGCCGTCGCCCAGGCTCCCGAAGCGGTACGGCCCGGGGCTCTGCGGGGAGACCGCGCCCCGCTCCTGCACCCAGCGCCAGCCGCGGTGGACCAGGCGGCCGACGGCGCGCCGGCGGCGGGCGCGGGCGGCGGACAGCAGGGCGTGCGGAAAGGGCATGGGCACACCGTAGCCGCCGCGCGGCGGCCATGATCGGCCAGGGGAGGAACGTCACACCGGCGGGCCCGCGGCAGGGTTCAGCCGAGCGCGGCGTCCAGGATGCGGGCCCACTGGCGGACCACGCGGGCGCGCCGGGCGCTGTCGTCGGTGAGCAGGTTGGCCAGGCCCAGGCCCCGGGCCATGTCGAGGGTGGCCTGCACGGTCTCCCGGACGCCGGGGGTGCGCTCGTCGACGCCGAGGAACTCCACGGCGGCCCGGTGGGCCTCCCGGCCGACCCGGTTCTCCAGGGCGACGATGCGGGCCCGCAGCGCCTCCTCCCGGGCGGCCGCCACCCACAGGTGGAGGGCCGCCCGGAACAGCTCGCCGGTGTACATCCGCACGATCACCTCGACGACAATCCCCGTGCGGGACGCGCCGTCGTCCGGCGCCGCGGCGAGCTGCCCGCGCACGGCGGACAGCCGCTCCTCGGCGACGTGCTCCACGGCCGCGGTGAACAGGTCCTCGCGGGTCGGGAAGTGGTGCTGCGCGGCGCCCCGGGAGACCCCGGCCCGTTCGGCGACCACGGCGACGGTGCTGCCGGCCCAGCCGTACTCGGCCAGGCACTCCACGGCGGCCTCCAGCAGCCGGCGGCGGGTGGCCCGGCTGCGGTCCTGCTGCGGCATGCGGGAGGCCGCGTGGGTGGTCATGGGGTCGGGGTGCTCCTGGTCCGGGGACGTCTCGTCGGGGGGCTCCAGCCGGGGGTCCGGCCGGGGCCCGGTCGGGGGGCGGGGCCGGTCAGCGCGCCCAGGCGGGCGGGCGGCGCTCCAGGAAGGCGGTCATGCCCTCCCGGGCCTCGTCGCTGCCGAAGAGCAGCGCGGACTGCGCCACCCGGTCCTCGCCGTCCTGGTCGAAGGAGCGCAGCACGTCGGCGGCGACCAGCCGCTTGGACTCCGCCAGCCCCTGCGGGGACGCCTGGCGCAGCGCCTCCAGGACCGGCTCCAGCGCGGCCGCGGTGTCGTCGGCGGCGACGGTGACCAGGCCGATCCGGGCGGCCTCGGCCGGGTCGAAGGTCTCGCCGGTGAGGTAGTAGCGGGAGGCGGCGCGGGGGTCGAGCCTGGGCCGCAGCGGCAGCGAGATGACGGCCGGGGCGAGGCCGAGCCGGACCTCGGTGAAGGCGAAGGTGGAGGCGGGGCCGGCGACGGCGATGTCGCAGGCGCCGATGAGGCCGAGGCCGCCCGCCCGGGCGTGCCCGTCGACGCGTGCCACCACCGGCTTGGGGCACTCCACCACCGCGCGCAGGATCTCCACCAGGCGGCGGGGGCCCGCGGTCGGATCGCCGGAGGTGGCCTCGGAGAGGTCGGCGCCGGCGCAGAAGACCCTGCCGGTGTGGGCGAGGACGACGGCGCGCACCGCCGGGTCCTTGGCGGCCTCGGCGAGGCCCTGCTCCAGTTCGGCCATCAGGCGCGAGGAGAGGGCGTTGCGGTTGTGCGGGGAGTCGAGGGTGAGGGTGGCGACGGCCCCCTCGACCGCGAGGCGGACGAGGGGGGCGGCGGTGGCGTCGGTCATCGCGCGGGGCCTTCTTCCGGGCCGGCTCCGTTGCCGGCGTAGGTGGGGGTCTCGGTCGCGGGTGCGGCGGGTGCGCCGGGCACGGGGCCCTGGGCGGGGACCTGCGCGCCGGCGGCGCCGCGTTCGCGCTCCCGCAGCCGGCGGCGGAGGATCTTGCCCGCCGCCGACTTGGGGACGGCGTCCACGAACTCCACGGCGCGCACCTTCTTGTAGGGGGCCACCTGCCCGGCCACGTGGTCGATCACCTGCTGGTCGGTGAGCGTACTCCCCGGCCCGCGGACCACGAACGCCTTGGGCACCTCCCCGCCGTCGGGCCCGGCGACACCGATGACGGCGGCGTCGGCGACCTCCGGGTGGGCGAGCAGCACGGCCTCCAGCTCGGCGGGGGCCACCTGGTAGCCCTTGTACTTGATCAGCTCCTTGACCCGGTCGACGACGTGCAGGTAGCCGCGGTCGTCGACGTAGCCGACGTCGCCGGTGTGCAGCCAGCCGTCCCCGTCGACCACCGCGTCGGTCTCGGTGGGGCGGCCGAAGTAGCCCTTCATCACCTGCGGGCCGCGGATGAGCAGCTCGCCGGGCTCGCCGGGCGGCAGGTCCTCCGCGGCCGCGCCGCCCTCGACGGCGACGACCCGCATCTCGGTGGAGGCCAGCAGCCTCCCGACCGCACCGGGCGGCGGCGAGGTGTCGGTCAGCGGCACCAGGTGGGTGCCGGGCGACAGCTCGGTCATGCCGTACGCCTGGCGGACGGTGTCGATGCCGAGGCGGCGGGCGCAGGCGTCGGCGAGGTCGGCGTCCAGCGGGGCGGCGGCGGAGAGGACGTACTCCAGCGAGGAGAGGTCGTAGCGGTCGACGGCCGGGTGCCGGGCGAGGGCGAGGACCATGGGCGGGGCCGCGTAGACGCCCTGGATGCGCTGGTCCTGGAGGGTCTGCAGGAACTGCTCCAGGTCGAAGCGGGGCAGCACGACGACGGTGGAGCCGCAGCGCAGCGGGTGGTTCATCAGGGCGGTGAGGCCGTAGATGTGGAAGAACGGCAGCACGGCGACGATGCGCTGGCCGACCCCGGGGCGGTGCGCGGCGTCGAGCTGGGCGAGGTTGGTGGCGATGTTGCGGTGGGTCAGCATGACGCCCTTGGCGGTGCCCGTGGTGCCGCTGGAGTACGGCAGCACGGCGACGTCGGCGGCGGGGTCGATGGCGGGCGACGGCTCGGGCGCGGTGCTGGCCAGCAGGTCGAAGAGGTTCCGGTGGCCCTCGGCCGGGTCGCAGCTGAAGATCTCCCGGACGGGCGTGCCGGTGCCGGCGAGGGCGGCGGCCGCCTCCCGGGCGGTGGGCAGGAACGGGGAGACGGTGACGATCCAGCGGGCGCCGCTGTCGCGCAGCTGGGCGGCCATCTCGCCGGGGGTGGCGAGGGAGCTGACGGTGGTGACGGTGGCCCCGGCGCGGGTGGCGGCGTAGAAGGCGACGGGGTAGGCGACGGTGTTGGGGCTGTGCAGGGCGACGACGTCGCCGGGGGCGACCCCGGCCTCGGCGAGCCCGGCGGCGGCGCGGCGGGTGGCGGCGTCGAGCTGCGCGTAGGTCAGGGTCTGGCCGGTCACCCCGTCGACCAGGGCGGGGAGGTCGCCGCGGCCGGCGGCCCCGCCGAGGACGGCGTCGTGGATGGGCACGTCGAGGACGGGGACGTCGGGGTACTCGCTGCGGTACACCATGGGACCCTCCGGGTGGGCGGGGCGGACGGCTGCGCGGCGGCTGCGGCCGGCCTCCGGGTGGGGCCGGGCCGCACCCGGCGGGGGCGGACGGGCGGGTGCGGACCGGACGGGCCGCCGGGCCGCGGGACCGCCGGGGCCGGTGCGGCGCCTAGTACGACTTGGGCAGGCCGAGGGTGTGCTGGGCGACGAAGTTGAGGACCATCTCCCGGCTGACCGGGGCGACCCGGCCGACGCGGGAGGCGGCGAGCAGCGCGGCGAGGCCGTACTCCTGGGTGAGGCCGTTGCCGCCGAGGGTGTGCACGGCCTGGTCGACGGTGCGGGCGCAGGCCTCCGCGGCGGCGTACTTGGCCATGTTGGCGGCCTCGCCCGCGCCGGCGTCGTCGCCGTGGTCGTAGAGGTGGGCGGCCTTCTGCATCATCAGCCGGGCCAGCTCCAGCTCGATGCGGCACTGCGCGAGCGGGTGGGCGATGCCCTGGTGGGCGCCGATGGGGTCGCGCCAGACGGTGCGGTCGCGCGCGTAGCCGACGGCCTTGGCCAGGGCGTGGCGGCCGATGCCGACGGAGAAGGCGGCGGCCATGATGCGCTCGGGGTTGAGCCCGGCGAAGAGCTGGAGCAGGCCGGTGTCCTGGTCGCCGACGAGGGCCCCCTCGGGGAGCGGCACGTCGTCGAGGAAGACCTGGTACTGGTACTCGGGGGAGACGATGTCCATGGGGATGCGCCGGTACTCCAGGCCCGGGGCGTCCACGGGGACGGTGAACAGGGCGGGCCTGAGCTTTCCCGTGCGGGCGTCCTCGGTCCGGCCCACGACCATGATCGCGTCGGAGCCCTCGATGCCGGAGATGTAGACCTTGCGGCCGGTGAGCCGCCAGCCGTCGGGGGTGCGCCGGCCGACGGTGGCGAGGCGGTGGGAGTTGGAGCCGGCGTCGGGCTCGGTGATCGCGAAGGCCATCCGCAGGGAGCCGTCGGCGAAGCCGGGCAGCCAGTGGCGGCGCTGCTCCTCGGTGCCGAAGCGGGCGATGACGGAGCCGCAGATGGCGGGGGTGACCACCAGCATGAGCAGCGGGCAGCCGGCGGCGCCCAGCTCCTCCAGGACGATGGACAGCTCGTAGCACCCGGCGCCGCCGCCGCCGTACTCGGCGGGCAGGTTGACGCCGAGGTAGCCGAGCTTGCCGGCCTCGCGCCACAGCTCGTCGGTGCGCTCGCCGGCGCGGGCCTTGGCGAGGAAGTACTCGGAGCCGTAGCGGCGGCCGAGGTCGGAGACGGCGCGGCGCAGGGCCTGCCGCTCCTCGGACTCGCTGAACGCGGACTCCTGGAAGGTGGTGCCGGTCATGCCGATCGTCCCTTCTGCAGGTGCTGCAGGTCTTCTGCGGGGGCTTGCGCGGGGGGCGGGTCGCGGGCTGCGGACGGACCGCGGGCCGTACGGGCGGCCGGGCCCGGGGGCGCGGCGGCGCCGGGTGACGGGTGCGGGCGGGAGGCCGTGGTCCGAGTGCGGCGGCCGGGGGCCCGGCCGGGGAGGGGTCCGGCGTGCCGGAGTCGGGACCCCTCCGTGCCGGACCCCCGGGGTCGGGGGCGGCCGGGCCGGGGCCCGGGGGCACGGGCGCTCAGGGGCCCTCGGCGGAGGCGCCGCCCCCGGCGGGGGCGGCCTCCCGGACCACGGCGAGCAGCGCGCCGGGCTCGACCTGCTGGCCGGGCCGGACGCGCAGCTCGGCGACGGTGCCGTCGGCGGGCGCGGTGACCCGGTGCTCCATCTTCATCGCCTCCAGCCACAGCACGGTCTGCCCGGCCCGCACGGCGTCGCCCTCGGCGACGGCGGTCCGCACGACGGTGCCCGGCATGGGCGCGAGCAGCGAGCCGGGGGCGGTCTGGGCGGCGGGGTCGGGGAAGCGTCCGACGGCGGTGAGGACGACGGCGCCGAGCGGCCCGTCGACGTGGACGGTGTCCCCGTACCGGGCGACGGCGAACGCCCGCCGCACCCCGCCCGTCTCCAGCACCACCCGGCCGGGCGCGGCGGAGACCAGCCGGACGCCGGGGTGCCCCTCGGCGAGGAGGCCGTCGCGGGTGTGCCGGTAGCGGGCCTCGTGCTCGGCGTCGGCGGTGCGGTACCGCTTGGCCTGGGGGGCGGAGGGCACGTTGCGCCACCCGGCGGGCAGGCCGCCGAGGACGGGGGCGGCGGCCCGCCGCCCCGCCGCGTCGGCGAGGGCCGCGGCGAGGGCGGCCAGCGCCTCGGTCTCCTTGTCGGGGGCCTGGCGGGCGACGGTGTCGGCGTGGTGCTGCCGCAGGAAGGCGGTGTGGACGTCCCCCGCGAGGAAGGCGGGGTGGCGCAGCACCCGCACCAGAAGGTCCCGGTTGGTGGCGGGCCCGTGGATGCGGGCGCGGGCCAGGGCGGCGGCGAGGCGGCGGGCGGCCTCGGCGCGGGTGGGCGCCCAGGCGACCGCCTTGGCGAGCATGGGGTCGTAGTGGACGGTCACGGTGTCGCCGTCCTCGACGCCGGAGTCCAGCCGCAGGCCGGACTCCTCCCCCGCCGGGGTGCGGAAGCGGGCGGTGGTGCCGGGCAGCTCCAGCAGGTGCAGCGGGCCGGCCTGCGGCTGCCAGTCGGCGGCCGGGTCCTCGGCGTACAGGCGGGCCTCGATCGCGTGGCCGCGGGTGGCGGGGGGCCGGGGCGGCAGGGCGGCGCCCTCGGCGACCCGGAGCTGGAGGGCGACCAGGTCGAGGCCGGTGGTGCACTCGGTGACGGGGTGCTCGACCTGGAGGCGGGTGTTCATCTCCAGGAAGAAGAACCGGCCGTCGGGGGCGAGCAGGAACTCGGCGGTCCCGGCGCCGGTGTAGCCGATGGCGCGGGCGGCGGTGCGGGCGGCCTCGTGCAGGGCCTCGCGCACGGCGTCGGGGATCCCGGGCGCGGGCGCCTCCTCGACGACCTTCTGGTGGCGGCGCTGCACCGAGCAGTCCCGGTCGCCGACGGCCCACACCGTGCCGTGGGCGTCGGCCATGAGCTGCACCTCGACGTGGCGGCCGGTCTCCACGTACGGCTCGCAGAAGACCTCGCCGTCGCCGAAGGCGGAGGCGGCCTCGGCGCGGGCGGCGGCGAGCTCGCCGTCGAGGGCGGCGAGGTCGCGGACGACGCGCATGCCGCGCCCGCCGCCCCCGGCCGCGGCCTTGACGAGCAGCGGCAGGTCGGCCTCCGTCGCCGCGGCGGGGTCGACGGCGTCGAGGACGGGCACGCCCGCCCCGGCCATGATCCGCTTGGCGCCGGTCTTGGAGCCCATGGCGGCGATGGCCTCGGGCGGCGGGCCGATCCAGACCAGGCCCGCGTCGAGGACGGCGCGGGCGAAGCCGGCGTTCTCGGAGAGGAAGCCGTAGCCGGGGTGGACGGCGTCCGCGCCCGCGGCCAGCGCCGCCTGCACCAGCAGGTCGGCGCGGAGGTAGGTGTCGGCGGGGGCCGCACCCGGGAGGCGGACGGCGGCGTCGGCCTCCCGGACGTGCGGGGCGTCGGCGTCGGGGTCGGAGAAGACCGCGACACCGTCCAGGCCGGCGTCCCGGCAGCTGCGGAGGACGCGCCGGGCGATCTCGCCCCGGTTGGCGACCAGCACTGAGGTGATCATCTGTTCGGTGGCCCTCACATCCGGTAGACGCCGTAGCCGCGCGCGCCCTCCACGGGCGCGCTGTGCACCGCGGAGAGGCACAGGCCCAGCACGGTGCGGGTGTCGCGCGGGTCGATGACCCCGTCGTCGTAGAGCCGCCCCGAGAGGAAGACCGGCAGCGACTCCGCCTCGATCTGCTGCTCCACCATGGCCCTGACCGCCGCGTCGGCGTCCTCGTCGTACGGCCGGCCCTTGGCCGCCGCCGACTGCCGGGCCACGATGGAGAGCACCCCGGCGAGCTGCTGCGGACCCATCACCGCCGCCTTGGCGCTGGGCCAGGCGAAGAGGAAGCGGGGGTCGTACGCCCGCCCGCACATGCCGTAGTGCCCGGCGCCGTAGGAGGCGCCCATGAGCACCGAGATGTGCGGCACGCGGCTGTTGGAGACGGCGTTGATCATCATGGCGCCGTGCTTGATGATGCCGCCCTGCTCGTACTCCCGGCCCACCATGTAGCCGGTGGTGTTGTGGAGGAAGAGCAGCGGGATGTCGCGCTGGTTGGCGAGCTGGATGAACTGGGTGGCCTTCTGCGCCTCGGCGCTGAAGAGCACGCCCTGCGCGTTGGCGAGGATGCCCACGGGGTGGCCGTGGACCGACGCCCAGCCGGTGGCGAGGCTCGTCCCGTACAGCGGCTTGAACTCGTCGAAGTCGGAGCCGTCGACCACCCGGGCGACCACCTCGCGCGGGTCGAAGGGCGTCTTCAGGTCGCCTGGGACGACGCCCAGCAGCTCCTCCGGGTCGTACTTGGGCGGCTCCACCCCGGCCGCGGGCGCCGGGCCCCGCTTGTCCCAGCGCAGCCGGGCGACGACGCGGCGGGCCAGGCGCAGCGCGTCGGGCTCGTCGACGGCGAGGTGGTCGGCGAGGCCGGAGACGCGGGCGTGCATGTCGGCGCCGCCCAGCGACTCGTCGTCGGCCTCCTCCCCGGTGGCCATCCTCACCAGCGGCGGGCCGCCGAGGAACACCTTGGAGCGCTCCTTGACCATCACCACGTGGTCGGACATGCCGGGCACGTAGGCGCCGCCGGCGGTGGAGTTGCCGAAGACGACGGAGACGGTGGGGATGCCGGCGGCGGAGAGGCGGGTGAGGTCGCGGAAGAGGGCGCCGCCGGGGATGAAGACCTCCTTCTGGCTGGGGAGGTCGGCGCCGCCGGACTCCACCAGGTTGACCAGCGGGAGGCGGTTGCGCAGCGCGATCTCGTTGGCCCGCAGCGCCTTGCGGAGCGTCCACGGGTTGGAGGCGCCGCCGCGCACGGTGGGGTCGTTGGCGGTGATGACGCACTCGGTGCCCTCGACGACGCCGATGCCGGTGACCAGGGCCGCCCCGACCGGGTACTCGCTGCCCCAGGCGGCGAGCGGGGAGAGCTCCAGGAACGGCGAGTCGGGGTCGAGGAGCAGCTCGATGCGCTCGCGGGCGAGGAGCTTGCCGCGGCGGCGGTGCCGCTCCACGTACTTGGGTCCGCCGCCGCCGACCGCCTTGGCGTGCTCGGCGTCGAGCTCGGCGAGCTTGGCGAGCATGGCGTCGCGGTTGGCGGCGAAGTCGGGCGAGCCGGGGTCCAGCGACGAGGCGAGCACGGTCACAGGAGCACCTCCGGGATGTCGAGGTGGCGGGAGCGCAGCCACTCCCCCACCGCCTTGGCCTGGGGGTCGAAGCGGGCGCGGGAGGCGACGCCCTCGCCGAGCAGGCCGGTGACGGTGAAGTTGACGGCGCGCAGGTGGGGCAGGACGGTGCGGGTGACGGGCAGGCCGGCGGTCTCGGGCAGCAGCTCCCGCAGGCGGTCGGCGGTGAGGGCGTGGGCGAGCCAGCGCCAGCCGTCGTCGGTGCGGGCCCAGACGCCGACGTTGGCGTCGCCGCCCTTGTCGCCGCTGCGGGCCCCGGCGACCAGGCCGAGCGGGGCGCGGCGGGTCGGGCCGGGCGGCAGCGGCGCGGGCAGCTCCGGTTCGGGCGGCTCCGGTGCGGGGACCTCCGCCGGGGCGGCGGTCCGGGGCGCCGGGGGCACCGCGACCCGGCGGCCGTCGGGCAGCACCGCGGTGTGCGGCACGGCGGCGGCGTCGACGTACGCGGCCTCGAAGACCCCGTACGGGGTGCCGTTGCCGGGCGGCGCGGTGACGTGGAAGCCGGGGTAGCTGGCGAGGGCCAGCTCGACGGCGGCGCCGCTGACGGCGCGTCCGACGGCCTCCGGGTCGGGGTCGCGGACGGCGAGGCGCAGCAGGGCGCTCGCCTCCTCCTGGACGGCGGCGTCGGGCCGGTCGGTGCGGGCGAGGGTCCACCGCAGCTCGGCGGGGCGGTGCTTGCCGAGGGCCGCCTCCAGCTGCTCGCGCACCAGGGCGGCCTTGGCCTCGACGTCGAGCCCGGTGAGGACGAGGACGACCTCGTTGTACCAGCCGCCGAGCCGGTTGAGGCCGACCTTGAGCGCGGGCGGCGGGGCCTCCCCGCGCACCCCGGTGAGGGCGACCCGGTCGGGGCCCTCCTGGCGCAGGCGCAGGGTGTCCAGGCGGGTGGTGACGTCGGGCCCGGCGTAGCGGGCGGGCCCGGTCTCGTAGAGCAGCTGGGCGGTGACGGTCTCCACGGTGACGGCGCCGCCCGTGCCCGGGTGCTTGGTGATCACGCTGCTGCCGTCGGCGCGGACCTCGGCGAGCGGGAAGCCGGGGCGGCGCACGTCGTGCTCGGTGAAGAAGGAGTAGTTGCCGCCGGTGGCCTGGGCGCCGCACTCCAGGACGTGCCCGGCGGCGGTGGCGCCGGCCAGGGCGTCCCAGTCGTCCCAGCGCCAGCCGAAGTGGGCGGCGGCGGGGCCGACGACGAGGGAGGCGTCGGTGGTGCGGCCGGTGACGACGACGTCGGCCCCGGCGCGGAGGCACTCCGCGATGCCGCGGGCGCCGAGGTAGGCGTGGGCCGCGAGCAGGCCGCCCCCGCCGGACGGGCGGCCCTCACCGGACGGGCCGTCCTCGCCGGTCAGGCCGAGCTCGGCGGCGCGGGGCAGCAGGTCGTCGCCCTCGACGTGGGCGACGGCGGCGGGGACGCCCGTGCGCCCGGCGAGGGCGCGCAGGGCGTCGGCGAGGCCGGCCGGGTTGAGGCCGCCCGCGTTGACGACGACCTTCACGCCGCGGTCGACGGCGAGGCCGAGGGACTCCTCCATCTGGCGCAGGAAGGTGCGGGCGTAGCCGCGGGAGGGGTCCTTCATGCGGTCCCGGGCGAGGATGAGCATGGTCAGCTCGGCAAGGTAGTCGCCGGTGAGGACGTCGAGGGGGCCGCCGGTGAGCATCTCGCGGACGGCCTCGAAGCGGTCGCCGTAGAAGCCGGAGGCGTTGCCGATCCGCAGCGGCGCGGGCCCGGCCGCCGGGTCCGGGGCGGGCGCGGGGCCGGGCGCGGGGGCGGCGGTCATGCGAACTGCCCCGGGGTGCGGCCGCGCCCGGCGGGCCCGGCGAAGGACTGGGCGATGTCCAGCCAGTGGTCGGCGTCGGCGCCCTCGGCCTTGAGGCCGAGGTCGGCGCGGTGGCGGCGGCGGGTGGCCAGCAGGCAGAGGTCGAGGGCGGGTCCGGTCACCCGCTGCTCCGCGTCCTCGGGCCCGTACGTCCACGCCTCCCCGCCGCCCGGCGGCGCCAGCTCGACCCGGAACTCCCCGGCGGGGGGCTGCTCGCCGTGCACGAAGTAGGCGTAGTCGCGGGCCCGGACGGCCAGGCGGGCGACGTGCCGCAGCCGGACGGTGGGCACGCGGTGCACCCCGAGGGCGTCGGCGACGTCCTGCCCGTGGGCCCAGTACTCCATGAGGCGGCCGGTGGCCATGGAGGCGGCGCTCATCGGCGGGCCGAACCAGGGCATCCGCGCGCCCTGCGGGACGGCGGCCAGCGCCTCCAGCAGGGCCTCGCGGCCGGACCGCCAGGCGGCCAGCAGCCGGTCGCGGGGCTGGTCCGCGGTGCGGGCGGCCTCGGCGTCGGCGAAGCCCTCGGGGTCGGCGGCGGCCCGCTCCAGCAGGCGGGCGAAGCGGTCGGGGCCGGTGGCGGCGAGCAGCGCCTGCTCGTCGGTCCAGGCGAGGTGGGCGACCTGGTGGGCGAGGGTCCAGCCGGGTGCGGGGGTGGGGTCGTGCCAGTGCCGCTCGCCGGGTCCGGAGACCAGGGCGTCGACCTCGTCGCTCTCCGCGCGCAGGTCGTCCAGCACCGTACGGGGATCCACCATGGGGGCACTCCCTCCGCCTGAAAGGGCGTCACTGCCGTCTCCCCCGGCAGCCTTGCAGCATCACCCGAAAGAAACAAGCATGCTTGCTTCTTTTTCTCCGTCCGCCCCCCCGTTTGCGGGAGTGCCGGGCTGGAGGTTTAATAAATGAACATTCATTTATAGAGAGGAGAGCGCGGTGGCAGGACGCCCCCGGGGGGTCGACGACGCGGTCGTCCTGGCCCGGACCGCCGAGGTGATGGGCCGCACAGGCCCCGCGGGCCTCACCCTCGCGGCCGTGGCGCGCGAGGCGGGGCTCGCCCCCGCCACCCTCGTCCAGCGCTTCGGGTCCAAGCGGGGCCTGCTCCTGGCCCTGGCCGAGCAGTCCGCGCGGGACGCGGAGGCGCTGGCCGGACGGGTCCGGGCCGGGCACGGTTCGGCCCTCGCGGCGCTGGTCGCGCTCGCCGTGGAGTCCACGGCCGGGATCGCCGCGCCCGAGGCCTACGCCAACCATCTGGCGTTCCTCTGCGCCGACCTCGCCGACCCCGGGCTGCGCGCCCACGCCCTGGCCGTCCACGAGGCGCAGGGGCGGGCGGTCGCGGCCCTGCTGGCCGAGGCGGCGGACGCCGGGGAGCTGCGGCCCGGCACGGACACCGCGGCACTGGCCTCCTCCGTGCGGGCGGTCGTCGCCGGCACCGGCCTGACCTGGGCCCTGGACCGGCGCGGCACCCTGCCCGAGCGCCTGCGCCGCGAACTCGCCGCCCTGCTCGGCCCCCACCTCCCCTCATCCGACGGCACCCCCCTGGAGGACGCGTGAACGACGGCAGCCGGCCACTGGCCGGGAAGGTGGCCCTCGTGGCCGGCGGGACCAGGGGCGGCGGACGCGGCATCGCCGTCGAACTCGGCGCGGCGGGCGCCACGGTGTACGTCACCGGACGCAGCAGCGCGGCCGGACGCTCCGCCATGGACCGCCCCGAGACCGTCGAGGGGACCGCGGAGCGGGTCACCGCCGCCGGCGGCCTCGGCGTCCCCCTCCGCACCGACCACAGCCGCCCGGAGGAGGTCCGCGCCCTGGTGGACCGGATCGCGGCCGAGCAGGACGGCCGCCTGGACGTGCTGGTCAACTGCGTGTGGGGCGGCGACCCGCTCACCGACTGGGCGCACCCGCTGTGGGAGCAGGACCTCGGCACCGGGCTGCGGCTGCTGCGGCAGGCCGTGGAGACGCACGTCGTCACCAGCCGGTTCGCGCTGCCGCTGATGGTGGCCCGCCGGAGCGGCCTGGTGGTGGAGGTCACCGACGGCAACACCGCCCGGTACCGCGGGTCGTTCTTCTACGACCTCGCGAAGTCCTCGGTGATCCGGCTCGCCGTCGCGCAGGCCGCCGAGCTGCGGCCGCACGGCGTCGCGGCCGTGGCGCTCACCCCCGGCTTCCTGCGGTCCGAGGCGATGCTGGACCACTTCGGCGTCACCGAGGCCACCTGGCGGGAGGGCGCGGCGAAGGACCCGCACTTCGCCCACTCCGAGAGCCCCGCCTACCTCGGACGGGCCGTCGCCGCCCTCGCCGCCGACCCGGACGTCATGGCGCGGTCGGGCCGGGCGCTGGCCACCTGGGGGCTGTACCGGGAGTACGGCTTCACCGACGCGGACGGCACGCAGCCGGACTGGGCCGCCCACTGGGCCGAGGCCCTGGAGGGGGAGCACGGGCCGCTCGGCGACCCGCTCTGACGCCGGAGGCTGCGGGGGGCCGGGAGGCGCGCGCGGGGGCCGGGAGGAAGTGCCGCCGGCCGGCCCGGACTCCGGCCGGCGGCACGCGGTGGGGCGCTCAGCGCGTCAGGACGCGCTGCACGGTGCGCCGTTGAGGGTGAAGGACGTCGGCGCGGGGTTGGCCGCGCCGACGGCGGCCTGGAAGCCGAGCGTCGTCGAGGCGCCCGGCGCCAGGGCGGCGTTGTAGCCCGCGTCGGCGGCGGTCACCGAGGCGCCGGACTGGGACGCCGTGGCGTTCCAGGCGTTGGTGATCCGCTGGTCGCCGGGGAAGGTCCAGGCGAGGCGCCAGCCGCTCACCTGGCTGCTCCCGGTGTTCTTCACGGTGACGTCGGCCGTGAAGCCGCCCGCCCAGGAGTTGGTGACCCGGTACGTGACCGCGCACGCGGCGGAGCCGGTGGGCGGGGCGGTCGTGGGGGGCTGCGTGGTCGGGGGCGGGGTGGTGGGGGGCTGCGTCGTCGGGGGCTGGGTCGTCGGGGGGCTGGTGGAGGTCGGCGGGTCCTGGGCCCCGGAGGCCAGGGCGTAGGCGATGTCGGGGCTGAAGGTGCCCGCGGCCGCGGCGCAGCCGTCCGCCTCGCCGGGCGGCTTCACCCACAGGTAGGCGTCGATCGCCGGGTCCCCGGTGTCCGCGGTCGGGTAGGCGCCGATGGACCGGCCGGAGGGGTCGCACCAGGCGCCCCCGCCCGCCGGCCCGTTGCCGTTGCGGCTGGTGTCGACGACGGCGTGCAGCTGGGAGGGGCTGCCCAGCGCGCCGAGGACCGCCTTGGCGTAGGACGTCTCGTTCGCGGTGGTGTTGAAGTTCGAGACGTTGGTGAAGAAGCCGTCCGCGTTGGTCAGGACGCCCGCGCCGCGGAGCCGGGAGGCCTGCTCGGCGGCGCTGTTCCAGGCCGAGTGGCCGCCGTCGAGGTACACCTTGGCCGCGGGCGCGGCGGAGCGGATGGCGGCGGCGGCCCGGGAGAGCGAGGCGAACCGGTCGGCCTGCTGCTGGGAGGAGAGGCAGCTGGTGAGCGCCAGCGAGTCCGGCTCCAGCAGGACGAGCGAACGGCCGCTGCCGAGCCCGGCGGCGAAGCCGCGCACCCAGGCGTCGTACGACCCCAGGTCGGGCGCGCCGCCGGCGGAGGCCCCGCCGCAGTCGCGGTTGGGGATCTCGTACACGACCAGCACCGGCACCTGCCCGGCCGAGGCGGCGGCCGAGGTGATGCCGCGGACGTCGGAGGTGACGGTGTCGGGCCGGTAGTTCGCGAACCAGATGCCCTGCGGCTGGCTCGCGATCCGCCGGGAGACGACCGGCTGGCGCCAGTCGCCGGGGTTGGCGGCGGACCACTTGACGACCTGGGAGGCGGGGTCGCGGTAGAACTGCGTCCCGGCGGGGAGGGCGCCCTGCACGGCGGCTCCGGCGCTGGTCGGCCCGGCGAGCACGAGGCCCGCCGCCGCCGTGCCGGCGGCGGCGAGGGCGAGCGCGACCGCGCGGAGCCGGCGGCGCGGCGCCCGGTGCGGGTGCGGGTGGGACGGGTGCGTGTACGGGTGCGGGCGGCCGGACGGGTGCTCCGGCAGGCCCTCCGGCGGCCCGGCGGGCAGGTGCTCCGGACGGTGTCCGGGCGCGGGTACGGGCGGGTGTGCGGACGGCGGTCCGCCGGCGGGGGCGGCGGAGCGCCCGGGGGTGGCGCGGGATGTCACATCGTCCTCCGTGCTCTCTGGGTGGAAGAGCGCGCTCTCGGGGTGGGAGAGGGCCTGGGTGGGTGGGCGGTGAGCGCGTGGGAGCGCTCCCGCACAGGCCGAGTCGAGCGTAGCCCCGCATGACGCGGTCATGTAATCCCTGGGACGGCGTGAATTCCGCATTCGTGGGAGCGCTCCCGCGCGCGGAGCGGGAACCGGCACCCGGCGGGACGGGGGCTCGGGCGCGGGTCGATGCCCCGCAGGCCCCACAGGCCGCGCAGGCCCCGCAGGCCGCCGCCGGGACGGGACCCGTCCGGTCCCGCCCGAGGCGCGGGGCGGCGGGGCGACCTCGCCCCGCCGCCCGCCCCGGCCCCTCCGTCAGCGGCCGGCGAGGGCCGCCAGCCGCTGCACGCCGCGGTACCTGCGCAGCGCCTCGCCGAAGGTGGTCGCCCCCTGGGTGACCTGGACGAACGCCCGCCAGATCGGCGGCATGGAGACGACCCCGGCGTGGAACACCGCCGGCCGCCGCTCGAACGCGGCGAGCAGCTGCCTGCCCGCCCGCATCTCCACCCCGAGCCCCGCCTTGACGGCGAAGGCGTAGTTGAGGGCCTGCCGCCGCACGTCCGCCGGCTCGGCCGCCTCCGCGACCCGCACGGCCCACTCGCCGGCCAGCCGCCCGGAGCGCAGCGCGTACGAGATGCCCTCGCGGGTCCACGGCTCCAGCAGCCCGGCCGCGTCGCCCGCCACCAGGACCCGGCCGCGGGAGAGCGGGGAGTCCTCGGTGCGGCAGCGCGTCAGGTGCCCGGACTCCACGGACGGCGGGAAGCCCGCCAGGCCGAGCCGGGCGATGTAGTCCGCCAGGTACTGCTTGGTCCGCTCGCCCTGCCCGCGGGCGGAGATGACGCCGACGGTGAGGCTGCGGGAGGCGGTCTTGGGGAACACCCAGCCGTACGAACCGGGCAGGGGCCCCCAGTCGAGGTGGATCCGGCCCTCCCAGAGGCGGGCGATGTCCTCGGGGACCGGGATCTCGGCCTCCAGGCCCAGGTCGATCTGGTCGAAGGCGACACCGACGTGGCGGCCGACCCGGCTCGCGCTGCCGTCGGCGCCGACCACGGCCCGGGCCCGCAGGGTGCGCCCGTCCTGGGTGGTGACCCCCACCGTGCGGCGGTCGGGCGCGTCCTCGCCGCCCTGCTCCACGCCGGTGACCGTGACCCCGGTCTCCAGCACGGCGCCCGCCTGCTGGGCGGCCTTGACCAGCGCGTGGTCGAACTCGTCCCGGTTCACCAGGCCGAACATCATCCGGCGGGAGCGGCGCGTGCGCTCCCAGCGGCCGTCCAGCGCGAAGGTGACCGCGTGCACCCGGTCCTGCAGCGGCAGGGCGAAGCCCGGCGGCAGCGCGTCCCGGGACGGGCCGATGATCCCTCCCCCGCAGGTCTTGTAGCGGGGGTGCTCGGCCTTGTCGACCAGCAGTACCTTGCGTCCCGCCGCAGCGGCCGCGTACGCGGCGGAGGAGCCCGCCGGTCCGGCCCCGACCACCACGACGTCCCAGACGTCCTCGATCTTGTCCGTCACGTTGCGCCATCCTATGTGCCGCCGCCGACCGGGCGACCGCCCGGCACCGGCGCGGCGGTGCGCGGGAGGCGCACGGTCGGGTGTGCGACGATCTACCGGACCCCCGTCGCACTCCCCCGTACCCGCCCCGGAGGCCGGCATGACCCCGCAGCAGAACCTCGCCGACGCCGTGCGGGAGCTGATGCCCAGGGCCCGGGCGGACCTGGCGGACCTGGTCGCGTTCGCCTCGGTCGCCGACCCCCGGCAGTACCCGGTCGAGGAGTGCGAGGGCGCCGCCCGCTGGGTCGCCGACGCGTTCGCCGCCGAGGGGCTGCGGGACGTCCGGCTGCTCGACACGCCCGACGGCACGCAGTCGGTGTACGGGGAGCTGCCCGGCCCGGAGGGCGCGCCCACCGTCCTGCTGTACTCCCACTACGACGTGCAGCCGCCGCTGGACGAGGCCGCCTGGACCTCCCCGCCGTTCACCCTCACCGAGCGCGGGGGCCGCTGGTACGGGCGCGGCGCGGCCGACTGCAAGGGCAACGTGCTCATGCACCTCACCGCGCTGCGCGCCCTGCGGGCCGTGCACGGGGGCGCGGGGGACGGCGCGGCCGGCGCGGGCCTGCCGGTCGGGCTCAAGGTGGTCGTGGAGGGCTCGGAGGAGCGCGGCACCGGCGGCCTGGAGCGGTACGCCGAGGCGCACCCGGAGCTGCTGGCGGCCGACGCGGTCGTCATCGGCGACACCGGCAACTTCGCCCCCGGTCTGCCCACCGCCACCGCCTCCCTGCGCGGCAGCACCACCGTGGAGGTCTCCGTCTCCACCCTGGCGGGCAACCTGCACTCCGGCCAGTTCGGCGGCGCCGCGCCCGACGCGCTCACCGCCCTGGTGCGGCTGCTGGGGACGCTCCACGACGAGCACGGCGCGACGACGGTCGCCGGACTGGCCGCGGACCAGCGCTGGGACGGCGTCGCCTACCCCGAGGAGCAGTTCCGGGCCGACGCCGGGGTGCTGGACGGGGTGGGGCTGGTCGGCACCGGCGAGGTGGCGGACCGGCTGTGGGCCCGGCCCTCGGTGACGGTGCTCGGCATCGACTGCCCGCCCGTGGTGGGCGCCACGGCGTCGGTGCAGGCGCGGGCCCGCGCCCTGGTGAGCCTGCGCGTCCCGCCGGGCGTCGGCGCCCGGGCGGCGCAGGACGCCCTCGTCGCCCACCTGGAGGCCGCCGCCCCCTGGGGCGCGCGGGTGGAGGTCGTCCGCGGCGGCACCGGCGACCCCTTCCGGGCCGACACCGGCGGCCCGGCCTACGCGGCCATGGGCACGGCCCTGCGGGAGGCGTACGGACGGGAGATGGTCCTGGCGGGCGAGGGCGGCTCGATCCCGCTCTGCAACACCCTGCGGCGGCTGTACCCGCGGGCGGAGCTGGTGCTGGTCGGCGTGGAGGAGCCGCTGACGGCCATCCACGGCATCGACGAGAGCGTGGACCCGGTGGAGCTG
The DNA here is from genome assembly GCF_042895785.1 of Streptomyces sp. NPDC001380. Taxonomy (NCBI): domain Bacteria; kingdom Bacillati; phylum Actinomycetota; class Actinomycetes; order Kitasatosporales; family Streptomycetaceae; genus Streptomyces; species Streptomyces sp. NPDC001380. The sequence goes on from NZ_JBIAWP010000012.1 coordinate 114,724, forward strand.
GAGCGGATGTCCCTCGCCGAGGCGCTCTTCCTGCGGGGCTACGCCGCAGCCTGGCACGCGGCGCGCTGAGGGGCGCGCCGCCGGGGGCGGCCGGGCAACCGCGGGGCCCCTCGTGCCGGTGCGTCAGGCCCGGTCCCGGAGCCGGGCGGCCCGGAGGGTGAGGTGGCGCTTCTCGGGGAGGTTGGTGGCGCGGGCCGCCGCGGCGGCGTAGTGCGCCGCCGCGCCCCCGGTGTCGCCGGCCGCCTCCAGGAGGTGGGCGCGGACGGCGTCGAGGCGGTGGTGGCCCGCCAGCCGGCCGCCGAGCCCGTCCAGGACGGCGAGACCGGCCGCGGGCCCGTGGGCCATGCCCGCGGCGACGGCCCGGTTGAGGGTGACCACCGGGTTCCCGGTCAGCCGCTCCAGCAGGCCGTACAGGGCGTGGATCTGCGGCCAGTCGGTGTCCTCGGCCCGGGGGGCCCGGTCGTGGAGGGCGGCGACCGCCGCCTGGACCTGGTACGCGCCGACCGCGCCCCGGGCGATGGCCGCCGAGAGCAGGGCGGTCCCCTCGGCGACCGCCGCCCGGTCCCAGAGCGACCGGTCCTGCTCGGCCAGGGGGACCGGCAGGCCGTCCGGCCCCGTCCTGGCGGCGCGCCGGGCGCCGGTGAGCAGCATGAGGGCGAGGAGCCCGGCGGCCTCGGCGTCGCCGGGCAGCGCACGGTGCAGGAGCCGGGCCAGGCGGACGGCCTCGTCCGCCAGGTCGACGCGGTGCAGCCCGGGGCCGGACGCGGCGGTGTACCCCTCGTTGAACATCAGGTACAGCACGTGCAGGACCGACCGCAGGCGCTGCGGCCGCTCGTCGGGCGCGGGCATGCGGAAGGGGGCCCCGGACGCCCTGATCCGCTGCTTGGCGCGGCTGACGCGCTGGGCCATGGTCGCCTCGGGCACCAGGAACGCCCGCGCGATCTCGGCCGTGGTCAGGCCGCCGACGGCCCGCAGGGTGAGCGCGACGGCGGACGGCGGGGTGAGCGAGGGATGGCAGCACAGGAACAGCAGGGCGAGCGAGTCGTCCTGTCCGGGGACCTCCGCCGGGGCCGGTTCGCGCAGGGCGGCGGACTCCTCCCGGAGCCGCCGGGCCCGGTCGCTGCGGACCTGGTCGGTCACCCGCCGCAGCGCGGCCCGGACCAGCCAGGCACGGGGGCTGTCCGGCGTCCCGTCCCGGGGCCAGTGCCGGGCCGCGGCGAGCAGGGCCTCCTGCACGGCGTCCTCGGCGGCGTCGAAGTCGCCGCACCGGCGGGCGACCGTGCCGAGGACCTGCGGCGCCAGTGCGCGCAGCAGGCCCTCGGCCCCGGGGGTCAGCTCCACCGTGCGGTCACGACCCCGACCGCAGGTACTCGCCCATGGCGGCCGCGTCGGCGGGCCCCTGGTCCATCACCCGGCGCACGTGGACCGGCTGACGGGTCGGCAGGCCCCCCACGCCCGGGACCGCCGAGACCCGCGCGGCGATCTCGACCGCCCGCTCCTCGGACTCGACGTCCACGATCTGGTATCCGGCGATCCACTCCTTGGACTCCGCGAACGGGCCGTCGGTGCGCACCGGCGCGCCCGCCCCGTCCGAGGTGACGACGACCGCGAGCTCGGGCCCGGTGAGGATCGTCGAGTCGACGAGCTCACCGCCGGCGACGAGCTCCCGGTGCAGCACCGCGTAGTAGTCCAGGTGGGCGGTGATCTCCTCCGGCCTCCACTCCGTCATCGGGGGCATGCCCTCGCCGTCCTCGAACGTCACGGCCAGCAGGTATCGGGGCATCGTGGCTCCTTCGTCGTTCCGTACCGCGCGGCGCCCGGGTCGGGCCCGCTTCCACCCCTGGGACGGAGCCGGCGCCCCGCTCTCGACGTCCCCGGCGGAGATTTCCGGAAGATCTTACGGACGGGCGCCGGTGCGGCAGGCCGCACCCGGGGGGTGGGGACCCGGAGCCGGTTCCCTGCCCGGGCGGGGACCGGAGCGCTGCCCGTCCCCGCCCCTCCGCAGGGGCCCCGGGGGCACGGCCGCCCGGGGCACGGCCGCCCGGGCCGCCGGTCACGCCGGCGGGCGGGGCACACCGGCGGCCCGGGCGGCCCGGGCTGCGAGCGCGTAGGCGGTGAGGCCGACGGCGAGGCCCGCGCCGGCGCCGAAGCAGGCGGTGGGGACGGCGTCGGCGTGGGTCGTGCCGGGCGGGGCCTGGGCGGCCCGGCGCAGCAGGCGGTGCGCCGTGCCCGCCGCGGTGGAGGCGGCGAGGAGGCCGAGCGCCGCCCGGCGCGCCCCGGGCGGCAGGCGGAGCGGTGCGCGGCGCGGCGGCGCCGGGCGTGCCTGCGGGCGGGATCCGGGGCGGGTCGCGGGGCGCACGGCGGTGCCGGTGGCCGTCCGGGCGGGCGTGGCGGCGCCGGCGGGCGTACCGGCGTCGGAGCGCGTGCGAGGCCGCGCGGCGGCGGGCCCGGACGGCGGTACCGGTCCGGCGTCCGCGGCTGCGCCCGGCCCCGCGCCCGGCCCGGGGAGGGCGGTGCGCAGGGCCCGGACCGAGGACGCGGCGAGCCAGACCAGCGCCACGGCGGAGCTGCCGTACTGGAGCACGTGGTGCAGGGGCTGTCCGGCGACCGTCTCGTTGAGGACCGGGAACAGCCGCACGCCCGCCCGGCCGCGGTGGGTGAAGGCGTCCCAGCCGACGTGGGTGGCCGCGCCGACGGCGGCGGAGAGCGCGAACCAGCCGGCGTCGGCCGGGCGGAGGCCGTCGCGCCGGGGGGCCGTCAGGTCGTGGGCGGCGGCGGCCCAGCGGTCGGGCAGCAGGGCGACGAGGGGCTCGCGGAGCAGGCCGTGCCAGGCGGCGGCGAGCCCCGCCGTGACCGCCACGTCCAGGGTGGGGACGGCCCAGGGGCGGTGGGTGGCGGCGCCCCAGGCGAAGGCGCCGGGGAGCAGCGAGTCGGCGAAGTACGGCACGTCGGGGGCCATGGACCCGGCGACCAGCGCGGAGGCGACCAGCACACCGCGGGACCGTCCGCGCCGCAGGAAGGGGAGGACGGCGGCGGGGTGGCTGAGGGTGAACGGCACGCGGCCATCCTGCCGGACGGCGCGGGCCGTCGCGAGCGGCGTCAGGCCGGGTCGGCGGGGTGGCGGGCCGCCCGGGCGGCAGGTCGGAGGGGTGGCGGACCGACGGGACGGCGGACCGGAGGCCGGTGGGGCGGCAGGTCGGAGGGCCGTCAGGTCGGAGGGCCCGGCGAGGCGGGGCCGCCGGGTGCGCCGGGCCGGGCGGGTGCGCCGGGCCCGGCGGCCCGGCGGCGCCGCGCGGGCGGTGCGGCCGCGGGCCCGCCCGGCTCACCCCTCGGCGACGGCCTCGGCCGCCCCCTCCCCCACCGGGACGCCCGCCTCCAGCGCCAGCACCTCGCCGGTGGCGCGGGCGCGGAGCGCCGCCGCGAGCCGGAGGAGCTTGCCCGGGGCGAGGAGGGACCCGGCCTCCTCCAGGGTGACGAACCGCCAGCCCCGCAGCTCCTCGGCGGGCAGCCGCAGCCGGGCGCGTCCGGCCGCGTCCAGCCGGCCGCCGTCGTAGACCAGGCGCACGCCGCCGTGCCGGGGGCCGGTGTGGGGCTCCCAGTCGACGACGAGGAGGCGCAGGGTCCGCTGGTCGAGGTCCGTGCCGAGCTCCTCGGCGGCCTCGCGGACCCCGGCGAGGGTGGGCGCCTCGCCGCGTTCGACCACACCGCCGGGGAACTCCCAGCCGGGCTTGTAGACGGGGTCGACGAGGAGCACGCGGTCCTGCTCGTCGAAGAGCAGCACGGCGGCGGCGACGGTGTCGGTCTCGGGGACGGGGGTCTGGACGATGGGCCGCCGTCCGGCACCGTCGCGGACGAGGGCGGCGATCCGCTCGGCGGTGGCACGCGGGGTGAGGCCGGTGGTGTCGACGACGGCGGCGTCGGCGGTGAGCCAGGGCAGGGCCGCCCGGTACTCCGCGAGGTGCTCCGCGACGCCGGCGGGGGACGGCGGCGGGGACGGGGGGCAGGACGGTGCGGGCCCGGAGGGGGGTCCGCCGGGCGGGGGTCCGCCGGGCAGGGGGCCGGGCCGCCGGGCGCGTGCCTCGGCACGGGCCTCGGCGCGGGCGCGCAGAACCGTTTCGTCGGCGTGCAGCAGCACGTGGTGGACCGGGATGCGCCGGGAGGCGAGCGCGCCGAAGACCTCGTCGCGCTGGTCCTGCCGCAGCAGCGTCATCGGCACCACGAGCGGCCCGGGGACCTCGGCGAGGAGCGCCGCGGCCACCTCGGGGACGAGCAGCCGCCACGACGGCAGGTCGCGGACGTCGGCGACGTCCGCCGTGCGGTGCCCCGGCAGCACCGCGAGCAGGCCCGACCCGACGAGCTCCGGGTCGAAGAGCACGCTGCCGGGGAGCAGCGCGGTGAGTTCCCTGCAGGCGCCGGTCTTGCCCGCGCCGAAGGTCCCGTTGACCCAGACGATCACGCAGCCCCCTGCGGTCGGCCCGTCCGGCCCGGGCACGCCCCCTCGGGCGGCCCTTCCGGCTCCGCGTCCGGCCGCGCGCGCAGGCGCGGCCGGCGGTTCGAGGTGCTTCGAGGTGCTCGGCGGCGGCGGTCGTGCACCGCCCCCTGCTCTTCATTACCCGCCCGCCCCCGCCTCCCACGCCTGCGGCGGGCCACCGGCTCGCGCGGGCGCGTCCGGGGGCGGCCGGGCGCCGGGCCCGGGGGATCAGCCGGGGGCGGCGGCCGTCCGCAGGCCGAGGGCGCCCAGGACGGCGGCGGCCGCGCCCACCAGTCCGGCGTCGTTGCCGAGCAGCGCGGGCCGCACCTCCAGGTGCCGGACGAACGGCAGCACCGCGTACTCGGCCAGCCGCTCGCGCAGCGGGGCGAAGAGCACCTCGCCCGCCTGGGCGACGCCGCCGCCGACCACCGCCACGTCGACCTCCACGAGGGTCGCGGTGGCGGCGATGCCGGCGGCCAGGGCCCGGGCGGCGCGGTCGAAGGCCGCGAGCGCCACCGGGTCGCCGGTCCGCGCGGCGGCGGCGACGGCCGCCGCGGTGGCGTCGGCCCCCGCGGGCCGCCAGCCGTCCCGCAGGGCGCGCCGGGCGATGGCGGTGCCGCTGGCGATGCCCTCGACGCAGCCGCGGGCGCCGCACGGGCAGGGCTCGCCGTCGAGGTCCACGCTGATGTGCCCGATGTGGCCCGCGTTGCCGCTGGGGCCGGTGTGGAGGGCGCCGCCGAGGACGAGGCCGCCGCCGACGCCGGTGGAGACCACCATGCAGAGCGCGTTGTCGTGGCCGCGGGCCGCGCCCTGCCAGTGCTCGGCGGCGGTCATGGCGACGCCGTCGCCGACGAGCACCACCGGCAGGCCGCCGCAGGCGGGGTGGCGGCGCACCCGCTCGACGAGCGGGAAGTCCCGCCAGCCGCCGATGTTGACCGGGCTGACGGTGCCGCGGGCGGCGTCGACCGGGCCCGCGCTGCCGATGCCGACGCCGCGGACCCGCTCCCAGCCGGGGGCGGCGGCCAGGTCGTCCAGGACCTCGGCGACGGCGCCCATGACGGCCTCGCCGGGCCCGGTGGCGGGGGTGGGGCGCCGGGAGCGGGCGACGAGCGCGCCGCGGAGGTCGACCAGCGCGCCGGCGATCTTGGTGCCGCCGATGTCGAGGGCGGCGACCAGGCCGCCCCCGCCGTCCCGGCCGCCGGGGGCGTCCCCCGCGGCCGGGCCGGCCGGGGTGGTGGCGGGACCCGCTGCGGTCCCGGTGCGCTCCGTCTGCATCCGCTCGCTCGCCTCCTGGTACGACACGTCCCCGAACGGCACGCCCCCGTACGGGACTCACCCGTGCGGGACTCCCCCGCACGCCGCCGCCGGGCGGACCGGTCCCGGCGGCCGACCGCCGCGGCGCTCCGCCGCCGACCGGTGTAATGTTCCGTATCCCTGACAACGTTGTCCAGTCCGTGGCGCCGCGGCCGCCGGATCCGTACGATCGTCGGACCCCCGCGTCCCACGGGGGCCGCCGAGGAGGAGCGCCGTGCCGAGCCAGCCGCAGGCCACCCCGGGCACCGACGGCCGCGCCGCGCTGCCGCGGCGCTACGGCCACCGGCCCACCATGAAGGACGTGGCGGCCCGCGCCGGGGTCGCCCTCAAGACGGTCTCCCGGGTGGTCAACGGGGAGCCGGGGGTCACCGCGGACACCGCCGAGCGGGTCCAGGACGCCATCACCGCGCTGGGCTTCCGGCGCAACGACAGCGCCCGCATCCTGCGCAAGGGGCGCACGGCCAGCGTGGGGCTGGTGCTGGAGGACATCGCCGACCCGTTCTCCTCCGCCCTCAGCCGCGCCGTGGAGGAGGTCGCACGGCTGCACGGCTCGCTGCTGTTCACCGGCTCCAGCGACGAGGACCCGGCGCGGGAGGAGGAGCTGGCGCTGGCGTTCTGCGCCCGCCGGGTGGACGGCCTCGTCGTCGTCCCGGCGGCGGGAGCCGACCACCGCTACCTGGCACCCGAGGTGCACGCGGGGATCGCCGCGGTCTTCGTCGACCGGCCGCCGGCCGGCCTGGAGGCCGACACCGTGCTCACCGCCAACGCCGCCGGCGCCCGCGCGGGGACGGCCCACCTGATCCGGCAGGGCCACCGGCGGATCGCCTTCCTCGGCGACTCGCCCGGCATCCACACGGCGGAGGAGCGGCTGCGCGGCTACCGGGAGGCGATGGCGGAGGCCGGACTGCCGGTGGACCCGTCCTGGGTGTCCATGGGGCCGACCGGCCCGGACCGGGTCGGCGCGGCGCTCGCCGCCGCCCTCGCCGGGCCCGCACCGGCGACCGCGCTCCTCACCGGCAACAACCGGGCGACCCTGGCCGCGGTCCGGCGGCTGCGCGCCCTGGACCGGCCGGTGGCGCTGGTCGGCTTCGACGACCTGGAGTTCGCCGACCTGCTCTCCCCCGGCCTGACCGTGGTCGCCCAGGACCCGGCCGGCCTCGGCCGCGCCGCCGCCCGGCTGCTCTTCTCCCGCCTCGAGGGCGAGACCGGCCCGGCCCGGCTGGTGGAGCTCCCGACCCGCCTGGTCGTCCGCGGGTCCGGCGAGGTCCCCCCGGCCTGACCGGGACGGCCGGGACGGCCGGGCGGGGACTCCGCGCGGGGCGGGTCAGCCCCCGGCGAGGAGCTGCTTCTTGAGGACCTTGCCCATGGCGTTGCGCGGCAGGTCGTCGACCAGGACGACGCGGCGCGGCCGCTTGTGCACCGAGAGCCGGTCGGCGACGAAGGCGGAGAGCTGGTCGCCGGTGACCGCGCCGTCGGCGACGACGTAGGCGACGACGGCCTGGCCGAGGTCCGCGTCGGGGGCGCCGACGACCGCGGCGTCGGCCACCGCCGGGTGGTCGCGCAGGGCCGCCTCCACCTCCCCGGCCCCGATCCTGAACCCGCCGCTCTTGATGAGGTCGACCGAGGCGCGTCCGACGATGCGGTGGAAGCCGTCGGGGCCGACGACGGCCACGTCGCCGGTGCGGAACCAGCCGTCGCCCGTCCACGCGTCGGCGTCCGCGTCGGGGCGGTTCAGATAGCCCTCGAAGAGGGTGGCGCCGCGGACCTGGAGCTCGCCGACGGCCTCGCCGTCGTGCGGCACGGGCGCGCCGTCCTCGGCCGTGAGCCGGGTCTCCACGCCGTCCAGGGGCAGTCCGACGCTGCCGGGGCGCCGCTCGCCCGCGGCCCGGGCGGAGACCGTGATCAGGGTCTCGGTCATCCCGTACCGCTCGACCGGGAGGTGCCCGGTCAGCGCCCGCAGCCGCTCGAAGACGGGCACCGGCAGCGGGGCGCTCCCGGAGACCAGCAGCCGGGCCCCGGCGAGGGCGCGGGCGGCCGGCGCGTCGGCGGCCAGGCGCGACCAGACGGTGGGGACGCCGAAGTACAGGCTGCCGCCGGCCGCGGCGTAGGCGGCCGGGGCCGGCCGCCCGGTGTGGACGAGGCGGGAGCCGGTGCGCAGCGCGCCCAGGACGCCGAGGACGAGCCCGTGCACGTGGAAGAGCGGCAGGCCGTGGACGAGGGTGTCCCCGGCGGTCCAGTCCCAGGCGGCGGCGAGGGCGTCCAGGTCGGCGGCGACGGCCCGCCGGCCGAGGACGGCGCCCTTGGGGGCGCCGGTGGTGCCGGAGGTGTAGAGCACGAACGCGGGCGCCGCCGGGTCGGGCTCGGGGTGGGTGGCGGCGGAGCGCGCGGCGGGGTCGACCGGCAGGACGGGGACGGCGGTGCCGTCGGGCGCCTCCTCGCCCGCACCGACGGCCAGCAGGGCGGCGCCGGAGTCGCCGAGGATGTGGCCGCGCTCCTTGGGGCCGGCGTCGGGCGGCAGCGGCACCACGGGGACGCCCGCCAGCAGCCCGCCGACGACGGCGGTGACGGTGGCGGCGGTGGGACGGGCCAGGACGGCGAGGGCGGGGGCGCCGGCGACCCGGTCGGCGACGGCGGTCGCCGCCGCGAGCAGCCGCTCCCGCGAGAGGGGCGTGCCGTCGATCCGCAGCGCGTCCGGGGCGTCCGGGGCGGCGCCGGGTCCGCCGTGCAGTGCCGTGAGCAGCCGGGTCGTCGGCATCCGGGTCCCTCCGTGTGCGCCGTGGGGCCGTGCCGGGAGGTCCGGCGGGCCGTGCGGAGACCCTACGCCCCCGTGCCGTGCCCGCGCCGCACCCCCGGGGTGCTCCCCCGGACCCGCCGCGGGGCCCGTGTGCGGGACGGCACCGGGTGCGGGACGGCCCGGACGCACCGCGGGCCCCGGCCGCGGGGAGCGGTCCGGGGCCCGGCGGGGCGCCTGTGCGGGGCTCAGCCCTTGCGGGCCTTCACCTCGGCGGTGAGCTGCGGCAGCACCGCGAAGAGGTCGCCGACGACGCCGAAGTCGACCAGGTCGAAGATCGGGGCCTCGGGGTCCTTGTTGACCGCGACGATCGTCTTGGAGGTCTGCATGCCGGCCCGGTGCTGGATGGCGCCGGAGATGCCGTTGGCGACGTACAGCTGCGGCGAGACCTGCTTGCCGGTCTGGCCCACCTGGTTGGTGTGCGGGTACCAGCCGGCGTCGACGGCGGCGCGGGAGGCGCCGACGGCCGCGCCGAGCGCGTCGGCCAGCTCCTCGACCACGCCGAAGCCGTCGGCGGCGCCGACGCCGCGGCCGCCGGAGACCACGATGGCGGCCTCGGTCAGCTCGGGGCGGCCGGTCGAGACGCGCGGGGTGCGCGAGACGACCCTGGTGCCGGTGGCGGTGGCGGAGAACTGCACCTCCACCTGCTCCACCGCGCCGGCGGCCGGGGCGGCCTCCGGGGAGGTGGCGTTCGGCTTGACGGTGATGACCGGGGTGCCCGTGGACACCCGGGAGTTCACCTGGAAGGACGCGGCGAAGACCGACTGGGTCGCCACCGGGCCGGAGTCGCCGGCCTGGAGGTCGACGGCGTCGGTGATGATGCCGGAGCCGAGGCGCAGCGCGGTGCGGGCCGCGATCTCCTTGCCCTCGCCGGACGAGGTGACCAGGACCGCGGCCGCCCCGGCGGCCTCGGCGACCTGGGTCAGCGCGTCGACCTTGGGCACCACGAGGTAGTCGGCGAACTCGGCGCCGTCGGCGACGTACACCTTGGCGGCGCCGTACTCGCCGGCCTTGGCGGCGATGTCGGCGGCGGCGGGGCCGGCGCCGAGGACGACCGCGGAGGGCTCGCCGATGCGGCGGGCCAGCGTCAGCAGCTCCAGGGCCGGCTTGCGGATCTGGCCGTCCACATGGTCGACCAGGACGAGGATCTCACCCATTGCTCTTGTCTCCAGAAAGGATGTCGTGGTCGGGACGGATCAGACGAACTTCTGCGCGGCCAGGAACTCCGCAAGCTGCTTCCCGCCCTCGCCCTCGTCCTTGACGATGGTGCCCGCCTGGCGCGGCGGCCGGGCGGTGATGGCGTCGACGGCGGTCCAGGCGCCGGCCAGGCCGACCTCGTCGGCCTCGATGCCGAGGTCGTCCAGGTCGTAGGACTGCACCGGCTTCTTCTTGGCGGCCATGATGCCCTTGAAGGACGGGTAGCGGGCCTCGCCGGACTGGTCGGTGACCGACACGACGGCCGGGAGGGCGGCCTCGAGCTCCTCGGTGGCGGCGTCGCCGTCGCGGCGGCCCCTGACGGTGCCGTTCTCGACGGAGACCTCGGACAGGAGGGTGACCTGCGGGACGCCCAGGCGCTCGGCGAGCAGGGCCGGCAGGACGCCCATGGTGCCGTCGGTGGAGGCCATGCCGCAGACGACCAGGTCGTAGCCGGTCTTCTCCAGGGCCTTGGCCAGGATGGCGGAGGTGCCGAGGGCGTCGGTGCCGTGGATGTCGTCGTCGTTGACGTGGACGGCCTTGTCGGCACCCATGGACAGCGCCTTGCGCAGGGCGTCCTTGGCGTCGTCGGGGCCCACGGTCAGGACGGTCACCTCGGCGTCGCCGGAGGCCTCGGCGATGCGGAGCGCCTGCTCCACGCCGTACTCGTCCAGTTCCGACAGGAGTCCGTCCACGGACTCACGGTCGGTGGTGGTGTCGTCCGCGAAGCGCCGGTCGCCGGTCGCATCGGGCACGTACTTCACACAGACAACGATCCTCAAGCTCACGGCCTGTCTCCTGTACTGGTCACGTCCGGCGGGTGCGGAGTGCGTCGCACTCCCGGCAGCATACTCGCCAGTAGCTCACGCGGGCTACTCGCCAGTAGCTTACGCTCCGCACTCCCTCCTGTTGCCGCTCCGGCCCCGCCGGAACTGTGATGTCCGTCGTAGTCGGGGTGCCGGGCTCCGCCGCTCATCCTTCCCCACCCGGGGCCATCCGTCACCCTGCGTGGCGGACCCGCGGCTGTGACGTTGCCCGCACGGCGGAAGGGCGGCGGGGCGGCGGCGCTGCGGCGGACGCGGCCGTACAGGGCCCACCGGGGCGGCAGTGCGGCCCGGCGGCCCGGTCGCAGGGCCCGGTCGCGGGGCCCGGTCGCAGGGCCCGGTCGCAGGGCCCGGTCGCAGGGCTCAGAGCGCAGCGCCCAGGGCGGCGATCACGTCCGCCCGCCGCGGCTGCCCCTCCGCCCGGCGCACCTCCCGGCCCGCGGCGTCCAGCACCAGGACGGTCGGGGTGCGCTCGACGCCGGCCGCGCGCACCAGCTCCAGCCGGGACTCCGCGTCGACCTCCACGTGGACCACACCGGGGACCATGGCGGCGACGTCGGCCAGCACCCGGCGGGTGGCGGCGCACGGCCGGCAGAAGGCGCTGGAGAACTGCACCAGCGTCGCCCGCTCCCCCAGCGGCGCACCGAGCACGTCCGCCACCGGACACGCTCCCCCGGTGCGCTCCGGCGCCCCTCCGCGGCCGTGCGCGCCGCCGCCCTCCCCCACGGGGTCCTGCTCCCGCATCCCACGTCCTCCCTCAGCACCGCTCAGCACCACGCCGTACCACGCAGCACCCCGCCGCGCCGTCCCGGCGTCGGGCCGCCGGCCGGCCCGCACACCAGCATGCGGCAGGGCGCGGACGGCCCCCCGGACGGGTTCCCGCAGGCGGTGTGACGACTATCTCCGCCCCCCGCAGTGCACCGCAGGTGACACAGGCCACCCCTTCGGGGCACGATCGTGGCTGTATCGCCCGCCGGCGCCGGGACGAGCCTGCCGCTCCGGCCGGCCGCCCCGCACGCCGCGGGCACCGCCGGACCGGGCGAGAGCCCGTGGGAAGTAGGGCTGACCGTGGCCGAGTTCGTGTACCCGCCCGTGATCGGAGCCGCTCGCACGGCCTTCCGCGCACTGGACCTGCGCATCGAGGTGGAGGGCGCCCACCACGTGCCGGAGCGGGGCGGCGCCGTGCTCGTCAGCAACCACGTCAGCTACCTGGACTTCCTCTTCGCCGGCCTGGGCGCCTGGAAGTCGGCCCGCCGCCGCACCCGCTTCATGGCCAAGGACGACGTCTTCCGCCACCGGATCTCCGGGCCGCTGATGCGCGGCATGCGCCACATCCCGGTGGACCGGACGGACGGTCAGCCCGCCTACGACGCCGCCGTGCGGGCGCTGCGCGCGGGCGAGGTCGTCGGGGTGTTCCCCGAGGCGACGATCAGCCGCTCGTTCACGCTGAAGAAGTTCAAGACCGGCGCCGCCCGGATGGCCGCCGACGCCGACGTGCCGCTGCTGCCGGTGGTGCTCTGGGGCACCCAGCGGCTGTGGACCAAGGACCGGCCGAAGAACCTGACCCGCCGCCACACCCCGGTCACCATCGAGATCGGCGAGCCGATCCGCCTCACCCCGGAGGACCGGCCGGTGATGGTGACCCGGCGCCTGCGCCAGGCCATGTCCGAGCTGCTGGACCGCGCGCAGCGGACCTACCCGGACCAGCCCTCGGGCCCGGACGACACCTGGTGGCTCCCGGCCCACCTGGGCGGCTCTGCGCCGACCCTGGAGGCCGCCGAGGCCGAGGACGAGAAGGAGTCGCAGGAGCGCGCCGCCCGCCGCGCCGCCCGCGACGCGGCCCGCTGACGGGCGGCCGGACGGCGCACCGCACACGGCTCCGGCCCGCACCCCCGGCGAGGGGGGTGCGGGCCGGAGCCGTGTGCGGGAGGGGCCGCGGGTCAGGCGCGGCCCATCTCCTCCGCGATCGCGGCGGCGAAGGCGTCGATGTCGTCCTCGGTGGTGTCGAAGGCGGCCATCCAGCGGACCTCGCCGGTGTGCTCGTCCCAGAAGTAGAAGCGGTAGCGCTTCTGCAGCCGCTCGCTGACCTCGCGGGGCAGCAGCGCGAAGACGGCGTTGGCCTGCACCGGGCGGACGACCTCCACGCCCTCGATCCCGCGCACGGCGGTCTCCAGGCGCTTCGCCATGGCGTTGGCGTGGGAGGCGTTGCGCAGCCACAGGTCGCCGCCGAGCAGCGCCTCGAACTGCACGGAGAGGAACCGCATCTTCGAGGCGAGCTGCATGGACGTCTTGCGGAGGTACGTCAGGCCCTGCACCCGGTCGGGGTTCAGCACCACGACGACCTCGCCGAGGAGCAGGCCGTTCTTGGTGCCGCCGTAGGAGAGCACGTCCACGCCCGCGCCGGTGGTGAAGGCCCGCAGCGGCAGCCCCAGGGTGGCGGCCGCGTTGGCCAGCCGGGAGCCGTCGACGTGGACCAGCATGCCGCGCTCGTGGGCGTGGTCGCAGATCGCCCGGATCTCCTCGGCGGTGTAGCAGGTGCCGAGCTCGGTGCTCTGGGTGATCGAGACCGCGAGCGGCTGCGCCCGGTGCTCGTCGCCCCAGCCCCACGCCTGGCGGTCGATGAGCTCGGGGGTGAGCTTGCCGTCGGGGGTGGGGACGGTCAGCAGCTTGATGCCGGCCATCTTCTCGGGGGCCCCGCCCTCGTCCACGTTGACGTGGGCGGTCTCGGCGGCCACCACCGCGCCCCAGCGGGGCAGCAGGGCCTGGAGGGCGACGACGTTGGCGCCGGTCCCGTTGAAGACCGGGAACGCCTGCGCGCGGTCGCCGAAGTGGCGGCGGAAGACCTCCTGGAGGTGCACGGTGTAGTCGTCCTCGCCGTAGGCGACCTGGTGGCCGCCGTTGGCGAGCGCGAGGGCGGCCAGGACCTCCGGGTGCACGCCGGCGTAGTTGTCGCTGGCGAAGCCCCGCACGGAGGGGTCGTGGCGGCGGACCGCGTCGGTGGCGGTCGGGAAGGTGCCGGTCGTGGAGGTGTCGGTCATCGCGGCGTCAGCCACAGGTGCTGTCCATTCAGTTCGTCGGCGGGCCGGTCCCAGAGCCCGGCCAGGGTGCCGGCCAGGTCCGCGGTGTCCGTGAAGCCCGCGAAGGTCGCTTCCGGGCGCTGCCGCCGCATCTCGTCGGTGACCAGCGCCTTGATGACCAGGATCGCAGCCGCCGCGGTGGGCGCGGCGCCCTCCCCGGGCACCTCCTTGGTGAAGGAGGCGGCGAGGGAGAGCGTCCAGGCCTCGCTCGCGGCCTTGGCGGCCGCGTAGGCGGCGCCGCCCGCGGTGGGGCGGTGCGCGGCGGTGGCCGAGACCATGGCGAACCGGCCGGCCGGGCTGCGCAGCAGCGCCGGCTGGAAGGCGAGGGTGGTGTGCTGGAGGGTCCGCACCACGCGGTCGTGGAGGAAGTCCCAGTCGTCGAGGTCGGTGTCGGAGAAGCGCTTGGAGCCGCGCCAGCCGCCGACGAGGTGGAACAGGCCGTCCACCCCGCCGTGCTCCGCCTCGATGTGGTCGGCCCAGTCGCGGGCGGCCTGAGGGTCGAGCAGGTCGACCATCTGGCCGCTGACCCGGGCGCCGGGGACGGCGGAGCGCACCGCGTCCAGGGCGGCGTCGAGGCGGGGGGCGTCGGTGCCGGCGGCGACCACGGTGGCGCCGTCGGCGGCCAGGCGGTGCAGGGCGGCGCGCCCGGCGGGGCCGGTGGCCCCGGCGACGGCGACGGTGCGGCCCCGGAGGGGGCCGTCGGGGGCGGTGGCGGTCACGCGGCGGCCTCCGTGCGGTCGGCGCCGGTGATGCCGCGGGTGGCGGCGATCACGTCGCGCAGCTTCTTGGCGAGGGCCTCGTAGAACATGGAGAGCGGGAACTCGTCCGGCAGCACTGCGTCGCAGAGCGCCTTGTTCAGGGCCTTGCCGTCCGCCCGGTCGAAGGGCAGCGCGTCGGCGCCCTTGGCCCAGGTGGAGGCCGGGTGCGGGGTGAGGTAGCGGGAGACCAGCCCGTAGGCGGCGAGCCAGTGGGCGGTCTTGGGCCGGTCGATGCCCTCGCGGTACAGGGTCTCGATCTCGGCGCAGAGGGCGTTGGTGACCTCGGCGACGCGGTCCCAGTCGATCCGCAGCCGGTTGTCGGTCCAGCGCAGCGCGTCGTGCTTGTGCAGGTACGCGAAGAGCAGCTGGCCGCCCAGGCCGTCGTAGTTGCGGACCCGGTCTCCGGTGACGGGGAAGCGGAAGAGGCGGTCGAAGAGGATCGCGTACTGGACGTGGCGGCCCTGCTCGTAGCCCTCGGCCTCCAGGCGCACGGCCTCCTTGAAGGCGGTGAGGTCGCAGCGGAGCTCCTCCAGCCCGTACATCCAGAACGGGCTGCGCTGCTTGATCATGAAGGGGTCGAACGGCAGGTCGCCGTGGCTGTGGGTGCGGTCGTGGACCAGGTCCCACAGGACGAAGGTCTGCTGGGCGAGCTCCTGGTCGGCGACGAGGCGCTCCGCGTCGGCGGGGATGTCCAGGCCGAGGATCTCGACGGCGGCGCCGGAGACGGCGCGGAAGCGGGCGGCCTCGCGGTCGCAGAAGATGCCGCCCCAGGTGAAGCGCTCCGGGGCCTCGCGCACGGCGACGGTCTCGGGGAAGAGCACCGCGGAGTTGGTGTCGTAGCCCGAGGTGAAGTCGGTGAAGGTGATCGGCACGAACATGGGGTTGTCGAAGCGGGTGCGCTCCAGCTCGGCCAGCCAGTCGGGCCACACCACGCGCAGCAGGACCGCCTCCAGGTTGCGGTCCGGGTTGCCGTTCTGGGTGTACATGGGGAACAGCACCAGGTGCTCCAGCCCGTCCACCCGCTGGTCGGCGGGCCGGAAGGCGAGCAGCGAGTCGAGGAAGTCCGGCACGGCGTAGCCGGAGTCGGCCCAGCGGCGCAGGTCCTTGGCGACGGCCTCCAGGTACGCCTCGTCGTGCGGGAAGCGCGGGGCCAGGTCGGTGAGGGCGTCGAGGACGGTGTCGAGGAGGGCGTCCACCCCGGTGCGGTCGGCGGCCGCGAGGTCGATGGAGCCGTCCTTCGCCTGGAGGGGGCGTATCGCCTCGACGGCGCTCTTGAGGCGCAGCCAGGCCGGGTCGTCGACGGGAGCGGTCTTCGGCGAAAGATTATTCATCTCTTCCCCACCTGGAGTGAAAGAACTGGAGCATGGACACGATATGCGCGGAGCTTCTTTCGTTCAAGGGGAGGCCGGCCGCAGGAACAGTGGCGGTGGCCACCTGCTCCCACTGTGCAGCGCGGGGGCCTGCGCGGCACGCGGGGCGCACGCCGAAGGCCCCCCGGCCGGGCCCGAGGGAGCGCTCGGGCCCGACCGGGGGGCCGGGGGTGCCGCGGGTGCCGGACGGCGCCGGGGCGGGTCAGCCGTTGGCGGCGGGGGCGTCGGCGGCCGGGGCGGCCTGCTGCGGGCGCGGCGCGGGGGCCGCCGCGGGCTTGCGGAGGAAGAACGCCATCGTCGGGACCAGGTAGAGCGCCCAGACGGCCGCCTGGAGCGCCGTCGGGTCCGGCTGGAAGTTGAGGACGCCCTTGAGGAGGGTGCCGTACCAGCTGTCCGGCGGGATCGTGGAGCTGACGTCGAAGAGCGTGCTGTGCAGGCCCGGCAGCCAGCCGGCCTCCTGCAGGTCGTGGAAGCCGTACGCGAGCACGCCCGCGGCCACGACGACCAGCATGGCGCCGGTCCAGGTGAAGAACTTCGCCAGGTTGATCCGCAGGGCGCCGCGGTAGAAGAGCCAGCCGAGCACGGCGGCGGTCAGCAGGCCCAGCACCGCGCCGACCAGCGGCCGCACGCCGTCGTCGGTGGCCTGCACGGCCGTCCAGATGAAGAGCGAGGTCTCCAGCCCCTCGCGGCCCACCGCGAGGAAGGCGGTGGCGACCAGGGCGAAGGTGCCCATGGCGAGGGCCGCGTCCAGCCGGCCGTGGAGCTCGGCCTTCAGGTGGCGGGCGGTGCGCCGCATCCAGAAGACCATCCAGGTGACCAGGCCGACCGCGACCACCGACAGGGTGCCGCCGAGCGCCTCCTGCGCCTCGAACGTGAGCGAGGAGGAGCCGAACTGCAGGACCGCGCCGAAGGCCATGGAGACCAGGACGGCCGCCGCGACGCCGGTCCACACCGGCGCCAGCCGGTCGCGGCGGCCGGTCTTCACCAGGTAGGCGATCAGGATGCAGACGACCAGGCTGGCCTCGAGGCCTTCGCGCAGGCCGATCAGGTAGTTGCCGAACACCGGGGCTCCTGGGGAGGGGACGGGCAGGGACGGGGACGGGGGGACGGGCGGGCGGCGGGCGGGTCAGCCGAGGAGGGCCTGGCCCCACCACTCGCCGGGCTTGCGCACGCCGGGCGGGCACGCGAAGTGCGCCGAGCCGACGTGCTGGATGTACTCGTTGAGGGCGTCGTGCGCCGCCAGCCGCCGCTGGAGCGGGACGAACGCCCTGCGGGTGTCGCGCTGGTACGCGAGGAAGAAGAGTCCGGCGTCGAGGCGGCCGAGGCCGTCCGTGCCGTCGGTGAAGGAGTAGCCGCGGCGCAGGATCATCAGGCCGCCGTTGCTGTCGGGGTGGGCGAGGCGCACGTGGGAGTCGGCGGGCATCGCGGACAGGTCCGGGGCGTCGTGCTCGCGGCGCCGCCCGTACGGGGCGCCCTCGCCCTTGGTGCGGCCGAAGACGTCCTCCTGCTCCTTGAGCGGGGAGCGGTCCCAGGTCTCGATGTGCATCCGGATGCGCCGCGCCACCAGGTACGAGCCGCCGTCCATCCAGGCGGGGCCGTCGCCCGGCGCCGCCCAGACGTGGTCGGCCAGGGCCTTCGCGTCGGTGCCGGCGACGTTGTGGGTGCCGTCCTTGAAGCCCATGAGGTTGCGCGGGGTCTGCGCCTCGGGGGTGGTGGAGGAGGTCTTGCCGAAGCCCAGCTGCGACCAGCGGACCGAGACGGTGCCCATGCCGATGCGGGCCAGGTTGCGGATGGCGTGCACCGCCACCTGCGGGTCGTCGGCGCACGCCTGCACGCAGAGGTCGCCGCCGCTGCGGGCCGGGTCGAGGCTGTCGCCGGGGAAGTGCGGCAGGTCGACCAGCGCCTCGGGCCGCCGGGCCCTGATGCCGAAGCGGTCCTTCCCGTCCTTCTCGAAGAGGGTGGGGCCGAAGCCCACGGTGAGGGTGAGCCGCGAGGCGGGCAGGCCGAGGGCCTCGCCGGTGTCGTCCGGCGGTGCCTCCGCGAGCCCGTCGACGGCGCCGCCGCCGACCTCCCGGCCGGCCGTCATCGCGGCGGCGGCCCGGGTCCACCGCTGCAGCATCGCGACCAGGGCGGCCCGGTCGTCCGTGGTGACGTCGAAGGCGGCGAAGTGCAGCCGGTCCTGGACCGGGGTGGCGATGCCGGCCTGGTGCTCGCCGTGGAAGGGGACGGTGCCGGCGGAGGCGGCCGGGGCGGGGGCGTCGCCGCCCCGCGCGGCGGCCGCGACCGTGCCGGCGCCGGCCGCGCCCAGCGCGACGCCGGCGCCGGCCCAGCCGATGACGGTGCGGCGGCTCGGCCGGGGGGCGTCTCGGCCCGGGGCGCCGGCGGGGTCGGCGGCGGGTGCCTGCGGGGCGTCCATGGCGGCGGTGGCCTCTCTGGTCCGGGGCGCGCGGTGCGCGGCGGCGGGGGGGTGCGGCGGGTCGGCGGGGGCGGGGCGCGGTCAGCGGGCGACGGCGGAGGCGAGCCGGGAGAGCGGCTCGGCCAGGGCGTTCACCGCGTCGGAGAACTGCTTGCGCTCCTGCTGGGTGACCTTGTCGTAGGAGCGGTAGCCGTCGCCCTGCCGGTAGCCGGCGAGCAGGGAGCGCAGCGTCGCGAACTCGCGGTCCAGGGTCGCGGCGAGCTGCGGGTCCTTCGCGGCGGCGACCGGCTTCAGCAGCTCGTACGCCTTCTGCGCGCCCTCGACGTTGCCGTTGACGTCGTACAGGTCGGTGTGGCTGTAGCGGTCCTCCTCGCCGGTGACCTTGCCGGTGGCGACCTCGTCCAGCAGCTCCTTGGCGCCGTTGGCCATGCTGGTGGGGGTGATGTCGGCCTTGCCGACGCGGGCGCGCCAGTCCTGGACGTCGGCGACGAGCCGGTCCGCGAGGGCCTTCTCCTCGGCGCCGGCCTTCCCGTCCTTCCAGAGCGCCTTCTCCAGGCGGTGCCAGCCGGTCCACTGCTGGCCGGGCTCCAGGCCGTCCTCGCGCAGGTCGGTCTTCGGGTCGATGTCGCCGAAGGACTCGGCCACCGGCTCGGTGCGCTCCCAGCCGACCCGGGAGGGCGCGTACAGCGCCTTGGCCTTCGCCACGTCGCCCGCCTTCACCGCGTCGGCGAAGGCGCGGACCGCCGGGACGCTCAGGTCGGCCTGCTGCTGCACGTACGCGCGGTAGGCGGCGACGGCGGAGGCCAGCCGGGGGTCGGCCTGGGCGGCGGCGCCGGCCGCGCCGGTCACGGTGACCTTCTGACGGATGCCGTCGCCCTTCATGCCGGGCTTGCAGGCGATCTCGTAGGTGCCGGCGGCGAGCTGGGCGGTGACCACGGCCCGGGTGCCGGGGCCGATGTTCTCCCGCTCGGCGACGATGCGGTCGCCCTGGCCGTAGACGTACACCTCGGTGACCTTGGAGCCGGTGTTGTGGACCGCCAGGTCCACCGGGCCGGCGGGGAAGGAGGTCCGCGAGACCTTGCAGGCGCTGTCGCCCGCGTCGACCGCCACGGTGTCGTCGGAGGACGAGGACGCCTTCTTCTCCGCGCACCCGGCGACGGCGGTGCACATCGCGGCGAGGGCGAGCACGGAGACTGCGGTCAGGCGGCGGGCGGGCATGCGGGCTCCCGGGCTAGGTCGGCCGTCCGGCCGCGCGGCCGGACAAGGAAGGCAGTCCTAAGTTATATGAGGCTTACCTGAGTGCACCCCCCCGGGTGGGTGATCCTCGCCACGCGCAGGGCGCGTCCGCCCCGGTCGCGCCCCCTGCGCGCCCCCTGCGGTGCAGGCATGCGGGGACGCCCCCAGGGGCAGACGCGGCCCGTGGCGGACAACGAGCAGGAGCGCGAGAGCTCCCACGGGCAGGGGACGGAACCGGGCCGGGGAGAACACGGCAGGGAGGGACAGGGCCGGGGAGGGCAGGGCCAGGAGGGACAGGGCCGGGGGAGGTCCGGGGACGGCGAGACCCGCGGGACGGTCCTGGTGGCCCTGCTGGCCAACGTGGTGATCGCGGTCGCCAAGGTGGTGGGCGGTGTGATCGCCCACTCCCCCGCGCTGCTGTCGGAGGCCGCCCACTCGGTCGCCGACAGCCTCAACGAGGTCTTCCTGCTGGCGGCGGTGAAGCGCAGCCGGCGCAGGCCGGACGCGCGCCACCCCTTCGGCTACGGCAAGGAGCGCTACTTCTGGTCGATGCTCGCCGCCGTGGGCATCTTCGTCACCGGCGGCTGCTTCTCCTTCTACCAGGGCATGCACGCGCTGCTGAACCCCGGCTCCGAGGAGACCGGCGCCTACGCGGTGGTCTACGTGGTGCTGGCGGTCTCCCTGGTGGCCGAGGGGACCTCGCTGGCCAAGGCGGTCCTCCAGGTCCGCCGGGCGGCGCGGGAGCACGGCCGCGGCTTCCTCACCGAGGTCCGCGAGGGCGACGACCCGACCGTGCGGACCGTCCTGGCGGAGGACTCCACCGCCGTGCTCGGCGTGGTCCTCGCCATCGTCGGCGTCGTGCTGCACGAGGTCACCGGCAGCTCCGCCTGGGAGGCCGCCGCATCGCTGGCCATCGCCGTGCTGCTGATGTACGTCGCCTACCGGCTGGGCCGGGACGCCAAGGACCTCCTGGTGGGCGAGGCCGTCAAGCCCGGCCTCCAGCAGGAGGCGCACCGCTTCCTGGACGCGCAGCCGGAGATCGACACCGTCACGCAGCTGCTCACGATGCAGCTGGGGATGGACTCGGCGCTGCTGGCGGCACGGGTGGACCTGCGGGCGGGGCTGGACAGCGAGCAGGTGGAGGAGGTCGCGGTGCGGATCAAGCGGGAGCTGCGCGAGCAGTGCCCCGGGTTCGAGCAGGTCTTCCTCGACATCACGGACGCCGACCACGCCGAGCGCAAGCGCGCCGAGCGGCGGCGGGAGGACCTCGACCGGGCCGTGGCGCGCAGCGCGGGCGGGGAGGCGGACGCGGGGGCCTGACGGGCACAGCCGGGGCCGGGGGCTGACCCGCGGACGGCGGGGCCGGCGGGCGGACGGCGGGGGGGGTACCCGCCGTCCGCCCGTCGGCGTGTGCGGGGGCCGGCGGGGGGCCGGGTGCGGGGCCGCAGGGCCCCGGGGGGACGGTCAGGCGAGGGGCTTGACCAGGCGCTCGAAGCACAGGTCGGGCCGCCGGGGGACGCCGAACCGCTCGTCCCCGTACGGGAACGGCAGGATCTCGCCCGTGCGGCGGTAGCCGCGGCGCTCGTACCAGGCGATGAGGTCCTCGCGCTGGACGATGACCGTCATCTCCATCACGGCGGCGCCCCACTCCCCGCGGGCGATCCGCTCGGCCTCGGCCAGCACCGCGCGGCCGATGCCGCCGCCCTGGCGGTCGGGGCGCACCGAGAACATCCCGAAGTAGGCCGACGTGCCGCGCCGCTCCAGCAGGCAGCAGGCCAGCAGCTCGCCGTCCCGCTCCACGGCGAGCAGGCGGCCGCCCTCCGCGGTGACGGCCTCGGCCACGCCCTGCGGGTCGGTGCGCTGCCCGCCGAGCAGGTGGGCCTCGGTGGTCCAGCCGCCGGCGCCCTCGTCGCGGTAGGCGGACTCCACCAGGGCGACCACGGCGGGCACGTCCGCCAGGCCGGCGGTGCGGAAGGCCAGCGGGGATGCGGAGTCGGCGGTCTGCACGGTTCGGTTCCTCTCTGGGTCCGGCGGGACGCCGCACGGGCGGGGGCCCGGGGGCGTTCCGGGGCCCGAGGGTACCCGTGCGGGAGCGGGCCGCCGCAGGCGGGCGCGCCGGGGGCGGGCCTCCCGGCGCCGGGCGCGGGCCGGACCGTGCGGGGCCGCGCCGCGCCGCGCCGGGGCCGCACCGGGGTCGCGGGTGGGGCGGGGCGGGCCGTCCCCGCACCGGCGGTCCGGCACCGGCGGTCCGGCCTCGGGGCGCCGCACCGGGGGTCCCGCAGGAGGGGCCGGGCGGGGCCGGCCCGCCCCCGGCACGCCCCCGGCCCGCACCGTGCGGTACACCCGTGCGCCCCCTCGCGCGCCCTGCTGGCGCGGCGCCCGGCCCGCGACCGTGGGGAGTGATCACCGCCGCCGACCGGAGGGGACGCGGATGCACGGGGCCCCTCTTCTCGGCTGGCTGCTCGCGGCGCTCACGGGTGCCGCGGGCCTCAACTGCCTGGTGCGGCTGTGCACGGGCGCGGCGCGGGGCGGCTGCGCCCCCGGCGCGGCCGCCCCGGGGTCCGACGCCCGTCCCGGTCGGGCGGCGGACCGGGAGTCGGACGCCGCGGAGGCCCTGATGGGCCTCGGCATGGCGGCGATGGCGCTGCCGCCCGCCCGGCACGCCGGACTGCCGCCGGTCGCCTGGGCTGCGGCCTTCGGCCTGGTCGCGGCCTGGTTCGCCACCGCCGCGCTGCGCCGGGCGCGGGTCCGGGAGCGTGCGCACCGGCTGCACCACGCGGTGGGCGCCGGCGCGATGGTGTACACGGCGGCGGCGATGGCGGGGGGCGTCGGCCACGGCGCGGCCCACGCGGTCCACACCGCCCACCCCGGGACGGCCGGGGGGCCGCCGCTCCCGCTGCTGGGAGGACTCCTGCTGCTCTACTTCGGCGGGTACGCGCTCTGGGCGGGCGGGCGGCTACTGCGTCCGGCGGTCGCAGCCGGCGCCCCGGCGGTCCCGGGGGGCGCCCCGGCAGCGCACGCGCCGGGGCTCGCGGGGGCGTGCCGGCTGGTGATGGGGATCGGCATGTTCGCCATGCTCCTCACCGGATGAGCCCGGCCGGCCGGGCGGGCCGCACGCGCCGGCCGGACCCGCGCGCGCCGGGGCGGACGGCGGGCCCGGCGGCTCCGGGACGGGTCCGCACCTGCGGGGACCCGTGCGGCGCACGGCGCCGTGTCCTTGGTCACGCCGCACCGGAAGCCGTTCCACGGGGGCGCCGCTGCGCCTAGGTTGGAGCCGCGCGCACCGTCGCGCGCCGACCCCACCGGGAGACCGCTGCCATGACAGCCCTGCTCGGCCTGATGCTGCTCTGCCTCCTGCTGTCCACGGCGATGCCCCGGCTGCTGGTACGGGCGACGTGGCCGGAGCGGGAACCGGTGGTGGCGCTCGGCGTGTGGCAGTGCCTGGTCGTCTCGGTGCTGCTCTGCTGCGGACTGGGACTGGTGCTGGCGGCCTCGGCGGCCGTGCCCGCCGTACGGGAGGCCCTGTTCCGGTCGGCGCCGCGTCAGGTCGTCGACGCCTACGGCTTCGCGGACGCCGGGCTCTGGGGCGCGGCGGCCGCGCTGGTGCTGGCGTACGGGGGGCTGCACACCGCGGTGGCGCTGGCCCGCGAGGTGCGGGCGGCACGGGCCGCGCGCAGCCTGTGCCAGGCCGAGCTGGCCCGGCTCGCCCCCGACCTGCCCCCGGGCGCGGGGGCGGGAGGGGACGGTGCGCGGGAGCGGCTGGTGGTGCTGGAGAGCCTGCAGCCGGAGGCGTGGTCGCTGCCCGGCCCGGCGGCCCGGCTGGTGGTGACCACGGGGGCGCTGCGCCGCCTGAGCGACCGCGAGCTGGCGGCGGTGCTGGACCACGAGCGGGGCCACGTGCGGGCGCGCCACCACTGGCTGCTGCAGTGCGGCGAGGCGCTGGCGGCGGGCTTCCCCGGGGTGGCGGTGTTCGCCGCCTTCCGGGACGAGGTGGGCCGCCTGGTGGAGCTGGCCGCGGACGACGCCGCCTCCCGCCGCCACGGCCGGCTGGCCACCGCGCTGGCCCTGGTCGAGCTGAACTCCGGGCGCGGCGTCTTCGGCACGTGCCCGGCGCAGCGGGCCGAGGTGCCGCGGCGGGTGGACCGGCTGCTGGCGGGCGAGCCGCGGCTGCCGGTGCGCCACCGGGTGCGGCTGACGGCGGCCGGGCTGACGGCGCTGGCCGTCCCGCTGCTGCTGGCGCTGGCGCCGGGGCTGCACGCCCTGCTCTGACGGCGGGGACCGGAGCGGGACGGCGGGGACCGCAGCGGTGCGGTCCCGGGCGGGACGGCACGGGCCCGCCCGGACGGCCTCCGGCGCGGTACGACGGGGCACGTCCCGGCGCCCGGGCCGGACGGACCGCGCACCGGCGGGCGACGGACCCGTGGGCGGGGCGCCACGCGGGCCGGACCTGCCGGTCCCGGCGACACGGACCTGTGGCGCCGCCAGTCCGGGTTACCCTTCCGGCAGGTGTCCTCCAGCCGCCCGCCGGCCGACGGCTGCGCCGGGCGTTCGTACGGGTGATTCGTCCGTGGTCGTCTTCGTTCTCGGTGTCGGCGCGGCCTGCTGCCTCGGCCTCGGCTTCGTCCTCCAGCAGCACGCGGCGCAGCGCGCGTCGCGCGCCGACTTCCTCTCCTGGCGGCTCCTCCTGCACCTGGTGCGGGACGGCGAGTGGCTCCTCGGCATCGCCTTCATGATCGGCGGTCAGGCGCTGAGCGCGACGGCGCTGGACCGCGGCGAGGTGTCGCTGGTGGAGCCGCTGCTGGCGACCAGCCTGCTCTTCGCCATGGCACTCGCCCGGGCGCTCACGCGGCAGAGCCTGGGGCGCTCCGGCTGGGGCGGGGTGCTGCTGCTCGCGGCGGGGGTGGCGGTGTTCATCGTGGCGGGCCGCCCCCGCGGGGGCGGCACGGAGGCCGGAGCGCTGCGGCACTGGCTGGTCTTCGGGGTGGTGGCGGGCCTGGCGCTGCTGCTGGTGGGCACGGCCCGGCGGATGCCGCTGCTCGCCGAGGCGACACCGCTGGCCCTGGCGGCGGGCCTGCTGTACGGGGTGCAGGACGCCCTCACCCGGACCACCGCCCAGAAGATCGGCGCGCACGGCGTGGCGGCGGCGCTGCGCGACTGGGAGCCGTACGCGGTGGCGGCGATCGGCGTGGTGGGGCTGATCCTGGTGCAGAGCGCCTTCGAGGCGGCACCGCTGCGGATGTCGCTGCCCGCGCTGACCGCGGCGCAGCCGCTGGCGGGCATCGCCTGCGGGGTCGGGTTCCTGGGCGACCGGCTGCGCCTCACACCCGGGGCGATGGCGTGGGAGGCGGCGGGGCTGCTCGGCATCGTGCTGGGGGTGGTGGTGATCGGCCGCCACCCGGCGCTGCCGGACGCCTGCCCGCAGGAGCCGGGCGGCGTCCCGCTGCCGGAGCCGGTGGGAGAGGCGGAGGGCCGCCGCCCCGGCTGACCGGCGCGGGGGCCCCGGGGGTGACCAGAGGCGGCCCGGGGCCGGGGGCGGGCCGGGGCGGCGGGGAGCCGGGGTCGGCCCGGGGTCAGGGGGACGTGAGGGTGCGGGCCAGGACCTCGCGCTGGGTGGGGAGCGCCTCGCGGTGGCGGGCGCGGCCCTCGGGGGTGAGGGAGACGTAGACGCCGCGGCGGTCGGCGCTGCACAGGGCGCGCTGGACGAGGCCGTCCCGCTCCAGGCGGCCGAGGAGCCGGGACAGGGCGCTCTGGCTGAGGTGGACGGCGCCGGACAGCTCCTGGACGCGGAGCTTCTCACTGCCGCCGCCCGCGCTCTCGGCGAGGCGGTCCAGGACCTCGAAGTCGCTCATGCCGAGGCCGTGGCGGTCGTTCAGCTCACGGTCGAGGGCGCAGGCGGTGGCGGCGTGGCGGGCGAGCAGGCCGCGCCACTCCTCCACGAGCGTCCGCTCGGCGGCGGGGTCCAGGTCGGGCATCGCGCCATGCTAACAGCGCAGCCGGAATGCATGCATGTGCACAGGAACAGGCGGGGCGGCCCGCGGACCGCTCCCGTGGCGGCGGGCGGCGGGCGGTCCGGCGTGCGGCGGGGGGTGCGGCCCGCAGGCCGGGACCCGCAGCGCACGGAGCACCCCGCCGTTCCAGCGGTCCACCGCCCGTGCGCCGGACCGCCCACGCACCGGAGGGCACGCGGCGGCCGGACGGCGCACGGCGGACCGCCGCCCCGCCGGCCGGGTCAGCCCTCGGCGAGGATCGACCGCAGCAGGTCCGTGGTCTGCTCCGGCGTCAGGCTGTCCACGCAGAGCCGCTCCATCACCTGGACGTAGCAGTCGACGTCGTCGCGCTTGTCGAGGTAGAGCGCGCTGGTGAGCTGCTCCAGGTAGACGACGTCGGCCAGGTCCTGCTCGGGGAAGCGCAGGATCGTGAAGGCGCCGCTCTCCGCCGCGTGGCAGCCGAACCGGAACGGCATCACCTGGAGCACCACGTTGGGCTGCTCGGCGATGTCGATCAGGTGCTGCACCTGCCCCCGCATCACCTCCGGCCCGCCGACCGGGCGGCGGAGCGCCGCCTCGTCGACGACGGCCCAGAGCCGGGGCGAGTCGCCGCCGGCCAGGAGCTTCTGGCGGCGCATCCGCAGGCCGACGCGGCGCTCGATCTCCTCCTCGCCGATGGCGGGCCTGGCGAGGCCGAAGACCGCCCGCGCGTACTCCTCGCTCTGCAGCAGCCCGGGGACGAACTGCAGCTCGTAGGTGCGGATCAGCGCCGCGGACTCCTCGAGGCCGACGTACGTCTGGAACCAGCCGGGCAGGACGTCGCTGAAGCTGTGCCACCAGCCGGACCTGTTGGCCTCCCGGACGAGTCCGAGCAGCGCCTCCCGCTCGGCCTCGTCGTCCACGCCGTACAGGCTGAGCAGGTCGGCGACGTCGCGCTCCTTGAAGCTGACACGCCCGAGCTCCATGCGGCTGATCTTGGACTCGGAGGCCCGGATCGTGTAGCCCGCGTCCTCGCGGGTGATGCCCCGGCCCTCGCGGAGCCGTCGCAGCTGGGAGCCGAGGAGGATCCGGCGCACCATCGAGCCGCCCCCCGGCTGAACTGTGGTCATGCGGTCTTACCTCCACCCGACGAAAACAGGGCACAGTCTGCCACTGTCCAGCTCCGAACGGTGCCCGCACAGGCATGCGGATCTCTGGGAATTCTTGCGCATGCAGAACCTGATGCACGTGCATCCGTTGCTCGCATATGCCATTCGTACGCCTGCACGTGAATCGACCCTTGCATCTGCCGTGAGCAGAGAGGACCATGGTGCACGTGCACATGCACACCCACTGGCAACCCCGCGGGGACCGCATCACCCCACGCGAGGCAGCGTCAGCCGTCCGAAGCGCCACCGTGCATCCGGTCGGCGGCGGCCTGCGCGCGCGGACGCCCCGGCCGACCGAGTCGGAGGTGTCCCGCATGACCCCGGCGGGTCCCGCTGTGTCAAGTCCCTTATGGGAGGAGCTGTTCATGGGCGCCGCTCCGGCGGTCACGGCCGATCCGGACGTGGTCACATGCACGCTCACGCCGCGCTACGAGTCGGTGGGGACGGCCCGCGACTTCACCCGGAGCTCGCTCCAGCGCTGGGGGCTCGGCGAACTCTTCGACGACGTCGCCCTGGTGGCGTCCGAGCTGGTGACCAACGCCCTGCGGCACGCCCTGCGGCTGCGGGCCGCCGAGGCCGCCGCCCCCCTCCCGCAGCAGGCACGGCAGGGGGCCGACGGGCACCTGCCCATCCGGATCAGCCTGGTGCACCGCGCCCCGCAGGTGGTGTGCGCGGTGAGCGACCCCAGCAGCGCGGGCCCGGTGACGCGGGAGGCCGACTACATCGCGGAGTCGGGCCGGGGGCTGCACCTGGTCGACTCGTTCAGCCGGTCCTGGGGGTGGCACCCGCTGGCCGGGGCGGGGAAGGTGGTCTGGGCCCTGTTCGAGGCCCGCGAGGCCCCGGCGCAGCGCGGTTTCGGCATGCAGGACCACTCCGGCCGGCACCGCCGGGCCTGATGCGGCGGACCCGGACGCGCCGCGCCCCGGCACCGCGCGTCCGGCGCCGGCCGCCGCCGGAGCACCCGGCGACGGCCGCACGACCCGCACTCAGCCCACCAGGTGGTCGAACTCCCCGTCCTTGGCGCCCAGCAGCAGCGCCTCGATCTCCGCGCGCGTGTAGATGAGGGCGGGCCCCTCGGGGAAGCGGGAGTTGCGCACGGCGACGTCGCCGCCGGGCAGTCTCGCCAGCTCCACGCAGTTCCCCTGGGAATTGCTGTGCCGGCTCTTCTGCCAGACCACGTCACGGATCTCCGCGGCCGCCATGCCGTTGTACGTGTGGCCCATAGAAAGCTCCCGGAATGCGGTTCCTGCGCGTGACGCCGTACTCCTCGGCGTCGCGGCCGTGCGACCGGCAGGCTCCGCCCGCCCTGCGGGAGATCGGGCACCCGCCTCACTGCACGTGATGATAGCCGCTGTGCACGTGCATCCGCACAGGCAATTGCCTGTGCACGTTAGTGTGCATCCTGTGACGAAAAGCCCACAGGACAAGCGGATTGACGTTTCGTAAGCGGACATACCAGAGCGGAATCCGCCGCGCCGCGGCCACACTCCGTGCACGGCCCGTGGGCGCAGGGTGCGACGGGCGGGCGGGAGGGCCGAGGGCACGGGACACGGAACGTCACCGGAGTAACGGTGTGACGCTGGTCACCCGCACCCCGCAGGGTCGCGCGCGGAACGGAGCTGCGCCAGGCGGCACCGAGCGGCGGCCGGCGCACCACCTCCCCCCCCCCTCCCCCTCTCCCCTCCCCTTCCTCCCTCCCCCCGCCGCCCCTTCTCCTCCGCCGGCACCGGGCCCCGGAACCTCCGGCTCCGGGGCCGGCGCGGCCCGGCGGCCCCGGCAGCGCGCCGGACATCCCGCACGGGTGAGTGACAGCAGGTCATCGCGGGGACAGGGACGCTCCGAAGGGGACCGTGAAGCAGGCAAGGCCGACCGGCGATCGACTGTTTCGGACCCTTTTCGACCGCCTGTCCCACTTGTCCCCGCCTGTGGCACGCCGGTTGCGGGAGCCCGCTGCCGCAGCATCACCCGAATGACCTACGATCGGTCGCCATGAGCTCTGCCGCCACCCCGGGCACCCCGCTGCCCGTCCGTACTCCCGGCTCCCCCGCCCGGGGACGCCACCGCCGCCCGGAGCGTCCCGAGATACCCGAGGGCGCACCGGCGCTGCTGCTCGCCGTGCCGTCCGCCGACAGCGCCGAGGCCCGGTTCGTCGCCGACGAGATCGTCTCCATCGTGCGGGGCGAGCAGCCCGGCATCGACGTCACCGCCGCGTACCTGGCGACCGCCGAGGGCTCCGAGGGCTCCGGCGTGTCCGAGCTGCTGGCGAAGGCCGCCGCCGCAGGCCTCCCGGCCCCGGTCGTGGTGCCGCTGCTCCCCGGCCCGCACCAGGACGCGCTCGCGGCCCTGCACGGGGCCGCGGCCGAGACCGGCGCGGTGGTGACCGACGCGCTCGGCCCGCACCCGCTGCTGGCCGAGGCCGTGCACGTGCGCCTGTCCGAGGCGGGGCTGGCCCGCGCGGACCGCGCGCGCCTGTTCACCATCAACACCGCCGCCGACGGCGTGGTCCTGGCCGTGGCGGGCGGCGAGGAGGCCGCCCAGGCCGCCGGGATCACGGGCGTGCTGCTCGCGGCGCGGCTCGCCGTCCCGGTGGTGGCCGCGGCGCTGGACGTGCCCGGTTCGGTGCAGGCCGCCGCCGCCCACCTGCGGGAGACGGGCGTGTCCCGTCCCGCGCTGGCGCCGTTCGTCGTCGGCCCGGAGGTCGACGCGGAGCTGGTGGCGTCGGTGGCCGAGGAGGCGGACTGCCCGGCGGCGGCGCCGCTGGGCGCGTACCCGGCCATCGGCCGGCTGGTCGTCTCGGCCTACCTCTCGGCGCTGGGCGTGTCCCAGGGGCAGCCGGACCGGCCGGTCCCGGCGTTCTGACGGACTGCGTCCGGCGGTCCCGGCCCGGGCCGCCGGAGGCGTCGCCGATCCGTGCGGAGGCCGTCCGCGGGGGTTCCCGCGGACGGCCTCCGCGTCGTGCCCGGCGCCCGCCGGACGGCCCGCCCCCGGACCGGCGGGCGGCGGCGCTCCCGGCCCGGTCCGGCTCAGACCCCGAGGCGCGCCGTGCGGGCGGCGGCGCCGGCGAGCCGGACCGCCGGGGTGACCGGGGGCCGTGCCGGGGCGGACACGGCGGCGGGCCGGGTGGCGGCGTTCCAGGCGGGCACGGCCGTGCCCGCGGCGCCCCGGTCCAGGACGGTGACGGCGCCGCCCCCGACCGGGCGGAAGACGACGCTGCGGGGGGCGGGGGCCTCCGGGTCCAGCCACAGCTCGTTGCCGCCGAAGGAGCAGTCCAGCACCTCCACGTTGTCGGGCGCCCCGTCCCGGGTCGCCCGGAGGCCGACGCCGGCCCGGCGGTAGCCGGTGAAGCGGCACCGGCCGAGGGTGACCGGGCCGCCGGCGAGCTGGTGCTTCGCGGTGGCGACGGCGAAGTCGGACATCCCGGCGGCGTCGACCAGGATGCCCTCGAAGAGGGTGCCGCGGCCGCGCCCGAGGGAGTGGACGGCGATGCCGCCGGCCGCGTTGCCGTGGAGCACGCACGTGCGGTACGTGAAGTCGTTGAGGTAGGCGCCGTGCTCGATGCCCCAGCCGCCGTTGTGGTAGGCGACGAAGTCGCTGACCACGTGGCGGCGTGAGGTGTTGAGCCAGACGAAGACGCCGTCCTCGAGGTTGTTGTGGGCCAGGCACCGCTCGAAGGTCCAGACGCCCTCGCCGCCCTCCGGCCACTCGTAGCCGGAGGCGCCCTCGGCGCCCTGGACGCCCACGGCGACGCAGTCCAGCGCCCTGCTGCCGTGTCCGGCGCCGAGGCTGAAGCCGGTCAGCCGGTAGGCGCGGAAGCCCGGCTCCCTCCGGGTGCGGGAGGCCACGCACGACTCGTACAGGATGTCGTCGGAGGGGCCCTGGGGGGTGCGGGTGTCCGGGGCGCCGTCCCACCAGTAGGCGTCCTCCTGGGTGTCGTGGCTGACGCAGCTGCGGAAGGTGATGCCGTGGCTGCCGTGCGGGACGAAGGCGTGGTTGCCGGCGTCCCGGACGACGACGCCCTCCACGGTGGTGCCGCGGCTCGTGTCGCCCAGCAGGTGGAAGTGGAGCGCGTACCGGCCGAGGACGGGCTCGGTGACCGGCGCGGTGCCCTGCGGCGACGCCCAGGTCTCCCCGGTGGCGCGGCGCGGGCCGAGCCAGCGCAGCGCGGCGTGCCGCACGTCCTGGCGGCGGGAGCTGGTGAGGTGGACGTGGGCCCGGCCGTCCGGGGTGCCCTCGACGCGGACGTTGCGGGTGAGGTTGAGGACCTCCGCGCCGAGCGGCGCACCGCCGCCCGGGGCGACCCGGGGGTGGGCGTGCCGCAGCGGTGCGGCGAGGGTGACGGTGCTTCCGCTGACGGACCGCACGGTGCACAGGTCGTACGCGGTGGAGAACCCGTCGCCGGTGGGCGGCGCGGTGGGGGTCACCGCGAGCTCGTCGCCGGGACGCCAGCCCTCGGGGGCCGCGGCGAGGACGACCGTGCGGTCGCCCGGCCGCAGGTCGGAGGCGGCCCGCACCCAGGCGGTCCTGACGGCGCCGTCCAGGCGCAGGTAGCCCTCACCGGTGACCCACAGGCCGGTGTCGCCCTCGACGACGCCCATGCCGCCGCCGCGCAGGCGGCCCTCGTCGATGCCGGTGAACCGCAGGGTGTGGACGGCGGCTGCGTCGGCAGGCGCCAGGGCGAGGGTGCCGTGGACGACGACGCTGCCGGCGGCGGTGAGGGTGACCGAGCGGTCGGGGCGGGCGACGAGGGCGCCGCCGGGTTCGACGACCAGTCCGGCGACGGCGGCGTCGGTGTCGAGCACGACGTGGTCGCGGACGCGGACGGTGTCGCGGGGGCCGGGGACGCGGCCGCCCCAGCCCGCCGGATCGGACCAGGGGCGGCCGCCGCGGGCGTCCGCGGGCGGCGGGGGCGGCACGGCGGAGGCGCCGGGGTGCGCGGGTCCGGCCGCCCGTGCCCCGTGCGGGCGGCCGTCGGCGAGCGTGCGGCGCAGCAGCTCCCCGCCGCCGGCCGCGGTGGCGAGGACGGCTCCGGCCGCCGCCCAGCGCAGCGCGGTGCGCCGCGGCGGTCCGCCTCCCGGGCCGTCCGCCGCGGGCCGGCGCTCCCCCGGTGCGGCCTCGCCCGGCTGCGGCCCCCGGCCCGCTCCGGGCCCTCCCGGCCCTCCCGGCCCTCCGGTTGCTCCGGCGGCTCCGTCGGCCGCCGACCCGGCGGGTTCTGGTCCCGGCCCATGCTGCGTCCCCCCAGACGACTGCGCTCCAGCTGGCGCCAGCTTAGGCAGAGGGCCGCGGCCGGTGCCGCCGTTTGTCCGGAACCGTCCGTACGACGGCCGTCGGCGCACGGGTGCGGACACACCCGCGCCCCCGGGCGTCCGGCGTGCGGACGCCCGGGGGCGCGGGCGGGCGGTGCGGTACCGGCGGCAGCCGGTGGCGGGCGGTCGGCGGCCGGCCCGGTCCGGCCGCCCCTCGGGGCGTGCCGTCGGCTTCGACGGCCCGGCGTTCCCGACGGGCCGTCAGTCCCGACGGGCCGGGGCCGCCGCGGTGGAGCCGCGGACGACCAGCTCGGGCTCGAAGACGAACTCGGCGCGCTGCGCCGGGTTCCCCCCGACCTCCTCCAGCAGGGCGTCCACGGCCGCGGTGGCCATGGCCTCCACGGGCTGGCGGATGGTGGTGAGCGGCGGCTCGGTGAAGGCGATCAGCGGCGAGTCGTCGAAGCCGACCACCGAGACGTCCTGCGGCACGGTCAGACCGCGCTGCCGGACGGCCCGGATCGCGCCGAGCGCCATCATGTCGCTCCCGCACACGATGGCGGTGCAGCCCTGGTCCAGCAGCGCGCCGGCGGCCGCGTGGCCGCCCTCGACGCTG
The DNA here is from genome assembly GCF_042895785.1 of Streptomyces sp. NPDC001380. NCBI lineage: Bacteria > Bacillati > Actinomycetota > Actinomycetes > Kitasatosporales > Streptomycetaceae > Streptomyces > Streptomyces sp. NPDC001380. The sequence goes on from NZ_JBIAWP010000012.1 coordinate 147,166, forward strand.
AACAGCGTGTGCCGCACCCGCGCGTCCGCCTCCTCGGGGGTGCACCCGAGGATGTCGCGGAGCGCCGCGGTGAAGCCCTCGATCTTCCGCAGGACCGGCACGTACCGGCGCTGGCCGACCGCGAGGCCGATCCGCTCGTGGCCCAGCTCGACGAGGTGCTGGACGGCCATCCGCATGGCCGCCCGGTCGTCGGGCGAGACGAACGGCGCGGAGATCCGCTCGTTGTAGCCGTTGATCAGCACGAACGGCACCTGACGGCCCGACAGCTTGGCGTAGCGGTCGGGGTCGGAGGTGGTGTCCGCGTGCAGGCCCGAGACGAAGACGATGCCGGAGACACCGCGCTCCACCAGCATGTCGACCAGCTCGTCCTCGGTGGACCCGCCGGGCGTCTGGGTGCACAGCACGGGCGTGTACCCGTGCCGGCTGAGGACCTGCTCGATCACCTGGGCCAGGGCAGGGAAGATCGGGTTGCTGAGCTCAGGGGTGATCAGCCCGATGAGGCCGGCGCTGCGCTGCCGCAGGCGCACCGGCCGCTCGTAGCCGAGCACGTCGAGAGCGGCGAGCACCGTCTGCCTGGTGGCAGCCGACACCCCCGCCTTGCCGTTGAGGACGCGTGAGACGGTGGCTTCGCTTACCCCCGCCTGCGCCGCGATGTCCGCCAGTCGCGCCGTAGTCACAGCTCCTGAGCCTATTGCACCCATGTCAGACGGCCCACCAGACCGTGCAGTCCGACGGCAGCTCGACGGCGCCGTCGACGACCTCGGCCGGGGCGGACGACAGCAGGACCCGGCCCGGGGCCGGGATGCGGACGGCCTCGGCGGTGAGGTTGACGGTGCAGGCGAAGGAGCCCTCGGCGGTGTCGCGGCGGAACGCCAGGACCCCCTCGGGCAGGCCGTCGACCCAGGTCACCGCGGTGCCGGCGCCCAGCGCGGGGTGCTCGCGGCGGACCGCGAGCGCGCTGCGGTACATCTCCAGGGTGGAGTTCGGGTCGCCGGTCTGGGCCTCGACGCTCAGCTCGGCCCACTCGGCGGGCTGGGGCAGCCAGCTCGCGCCGCCCTCGGGGCCGAAGCCGTAGGGGGCCTCGGTGCCGGACCACGGGATCGGCACGCGGCAGCCGTCGCGGAAGCCGTCCTGGCCGGCGCCGCGGAAGAACGCCGGGTCCTGGCGGGCCTCGTCGGGCAGGTCGGTGACGTCCGGCAGGCCGAGCTCCTCGCCCTGGTAGACGTAGGCGGAGCCGGGCAGGGCCAGCATCAGCAGGGAGGCGGCGCGGGCGCGGCGGAGGCCGAGCGCGCGGTCGCCGGGGGTGCGGAGCTGGGTGCCGAGGCCCGGATCGTTGGCGAAGCGGGTGGCGTGCCGGGTCACGTCGTGGTTGGAGAGGACCCAGGTGGCCGGGGCGCCGACCGGGCGCATGGCGTCGAGCGAGACGTCGATGACCTCGCGCAGGGCGGCGGCGTCCCAGTCGGTGCCCAGGTACTGGAAGTTGAAGGCCTGGTGGAGCTCGTCGGGGCGCACGTAGTTGGCGGTGCGGGCGACGGTGGGGGTCCAGGCCTCGGCGACGCCGATGCGCTCGCCCGGGTACTCGTCGAGGATCTTGCGCCACTCGCGGTAGATCGCGTGGACGCCGTCCTGGTCGAAGAAGGGCATGACGTCGTGGCCGAGCAGCTTGAGCTGGTCGTGGCCGCCGATGTCGGGCAGGCCCGCGGCCTTGACCATGCCGTGGGCGACGTCGATGCGGAAGCCGTCGACGCCCATGTCGAGCCAGAAGCGCAGGATGGAGCGGAACTCGTCGGCGACGGCCCGGTTCTCCCAGTTGAAGTCGGGCTGCTGGGGGGCGAAGAGGTGGAGGTACCACTCGCCGGGGGTGCCGTCCGGGTTGTTCGTACGCGTCCAGGCGGGCCCGCCGAAGATCGACTCCCAGTCGTTCGGGGGCAGCTCGCCGTCCTCGCCCTTGCCGGGGCGGAAGTGGTAGCGCTCCCGCAGCGGCGAGCCGGGGCCCTCGCGCAGCGCGCGCTTGAACCACTCGTGCTGGTCGGAGGAGTGGTTGGGCACCAGGTCGACGATGACGCGCAGGCCCAGGCCGTGGGCGTCGCGGATCAGCGCGTCGGCGTCGTGCAGGTCGCCGAACATCGGGTCGATGGCGCGGTAGTCGGCGACGTCGTAGCCGGCGTCGGCCTGCGGGGAGGCGTAGAAGGGGGAGAGCCAGACCGCGTCGACGCCGAGGGCGCGCAGGTACGGCAGGCGCGAGCGGATGCCGGGCAGGTCGCCCATCCCGTCGCCGTCGGAGTCGGCGAAGCTGCGCGGGTACACCTGGTAGATGACCGCGTCCCGCCACCAGCCTCTGGGCTCGGCTGCGGACGCGGCGGCCGCACCGGGGGCGGTGTCGGCGGCGGGGGCAACGGGCCGGGAGGCGTCGGTCAGGTACTGGGTCATGGCGGATCCCTCAGGGACTCGGTGTCGTCCCGCCGGTCCGGGTGTGGACCGGCGGTGCGCAGCGTGGGGAGGTGGAGCGGGTGCGGGCGGGGCGCCGGGCGCAGGCGGACGGCGCCCCGCCCGCGGGGTCAGGACTTGGAGGCGCCGGCGGTGAGGCCGGTGACCAGGTGGCGCTGGACGAGGTAGAAGAACAGCGCCGCCGGGAGGGCGATCATCACCGAGGTGGCCGCCATCAGGTTCCACTGGGCGTCGTGCTCGCTGACGAAGGTCTGCAGGCCGACCGCGAGGGTGTACTTCTCGCTGGAGAGGAGGAACTGGGTGGCGTAGGCGACCTCGCCCCACGCGGTGAGGAACGAGTAGAAGGCGGCCACGGCCAGGCCGGGGCGCGCCAGCGGGAGGACCAGCTTCCAGAAGGTGCCGAAGGGGCTGAGCCCGTCGACCCGGCCGGCCTCGTCGATCTCGACCGGGATGGTGTCGAAGTAGCCCTTCATCAGCCACGCGCAGTAGGGGATCGCGGTGGTGAGGTAGACGATGACCAGGCCCTGGTAGGTGTCCAGGAGGTTCAGGCCCGCCAGGATGTTGTAGAGCGGCACGATGAGGATCGCGACCGGGAACATCTGGGTGATCAGGAAGGTCCACATCAGCGGCCGGTGGCCGGGGAACTTCATGCGGGACACCGCGTAGCCGGCGCTGGCCGAGAGCAGCACGCCGATGAGGGTGGCCGACAGGGCGATGAGGACCGAGTTCCCGAACCACTTCAGGAAGTCGGTGTTCTGCAGCACGTCGCTGTAGTTGCTGAAGCTGATCTTGCCGGCGATCTTGTCCGGGTGGAGGTAGTCGCTCTTGTCCGGGCCCAGCGAGACGTAGACGATCCAGGCGACCGGGAAGAAGGCCACCAGGCTCGCGATGCCCAGCAGGGTGTGCAGCAGGGCGGTCTGGCCCCTGCTGCGCTGGCCGCGTCCGCGGTGGCGGCGCGGCTTGGCGGTGCCGGCGGTGGGGGCCGGCTCGTGGTCGGGGGCTCCCGTCACCGGGAGGTCTGCGGTGGTGCTCATGGCTTCTCCTGCCCTCTCTCTTGCGTCGCGACGGTCGCGCCCGTCAGCCGTTGGCCAGTTCGTTGCGCTTCAGCCACCGCTGGTAGAAGGAGGCGAAGACGATCAGCATGGAGAGGATGATCACGCCGTAGGCGGCGGACTGGGCGTAGTCGCGCGGCTGCTGGCCGAAGCCCAGGCGGTAGGACCAGGTGACCAGGATCTGCGCGTCCGGGGCGCCGGACTGGCCGAAGAGCAGGAAGATCACGTTGAACTGGTTGAAGGTCCAGATGATGCCGAGCAGGATCACCGTGCTGCTGACGGAGCGCAGGCCGGGCAGGGTGACGTGCCGGAACCGCTGCCAGGGGGTGGCGCCGTCGGTCTCGGCGGCCTCGTAGAGCTCGGCCGGGATCGCCTGGAGGCCGCCCAGCAGGGAGACCATCATGAAGGGGACGCCGACCCAGGTGTTGACGAGGATCGCGGAGACCTTCTGCCAGAACGGGTCGGTGAGCCAGGCCTGGGTCGGCAGGTGCAGCCAGTCGAGCGCCGAGTTCACGATGCCGCCGTCGTCGGCCAGCATGAGCCGCCAGGAGAAGATCGTGACGAAGGTCGGGACGGCCCACGGCAGGATCAGCATCATGCGGTAAAAGGTGCGGCCCCGCAGGTTGTCGCGGTTGAGCAGCAGGGCGAGGCCCAGGCCGATGCCGTAGTGCAGGCCGACGCAGACCGCGGTCCAGACGATGGTCCACACGAAGTGGGACCAGAAGCGGTCGTAGGAGCCGTCCCCGAAGAGGATGTCCTTGTAGTTGTCGAAGCCCACCCAGCTGAACGAGTCGGGGATGTGGTTGACCCCGATGGTCCGGCCGACGTTGAGGCTGTTGGCGTTGGTCAGCGACAGGTAGATGCCGCGGCCCAGGGGGTAGAGCACCAGCGTGCCGATCACCAGCACGACCGGGGCGACCATCGCCCAGGCGTACCAGTTCCGGTTGTACGACTGCCGTATACGGCTGACGAGGCCGGGTCGCGACGCGCGGTCGCTGCGGCCTCCGGGGCTTCCACCCTGGACGGCGACGGTCATCTTCGACACCTTTTCGAGAGGTTCGCAGATCGGGCTGCGGGGGGCTGTGCGGGAGGGCCTCCCCGGTGCGGGCCCGCACCGGGGACGCCACAGGGGCCGCCCGGCCCGCCCCGTGCGGGGCGGGCCGGGCGGCCCTGGGGATTACTTGGAGAAGCCGGGGAGGAGCTTCTGGTAGTCGGCCGCCGTGGCGTCGAGGCCGGCCTGGGTGCTCTCGTCACCGGAGAGGATCTTGTTGTAGTTGGTGGCGAGGGAGGCGAAGAGCGAGCTGTACTCGGGCAGCTCCGGCCGCGGCTGGGCGACGCTCAGGACGGCCTGGTAGCCGGCGACGCCCGGGGCGGCCTTGACCTCGGCGGTGTAGGCGGAGGCGCGGGTCGGCAGGGTGCCGTTCTTCACCGCGATCTTGGCCTGGGTCTCGGCGGAGGTCATCCAGCCGATGAACTTCTCCGAGGCCTCCAGGTGGGCCTTGTCGGAGCCCGCGTAGGCGACCAGGTTGTGACCGCCGGTCGGGGCGCCGGCCTTGCCGGTGGAGCCGGCCGGGACCGGGGCGATGCCCAGGTTGTCCTTGTTGGTGAAGGCGGAGCCCTTGAAGATGTTGGTGAGCTCCCACGGGCCCTGGACGATCATCGCGGTCTTGCCGCTGTTGAAGGCGTCCTGCATGTGGGCGTAGCCGTCGGCGGTGATGTCCAGCTTGGTGACGCCGGAGGTGGCCAGGATCGACTTCGCGGTGTCGACGGCCTTGACGGCCTGCGGCGAGTTGACCGTGATCTTCTTGTTGGCGGCGTCGACCATGTTGGTGCCCTCGCCGTACATGAAGGGCAGCGCGTAGTAGGCGTCGGCGCGGAGGGTGAAGCCGTCGACGCCGGCCTTCTTCTTGATCTGGGCGGCGTCGGTCTTCAGCTCGTCCCAGGTGGCGGGGGCCTTGGCGATGCCGGCCTTCTTGAGGAGGTCCTTGTTGTACAGCAGGGCCAGGGTGTCGGTGACCAGCGGGGCGCCGTAGGTCTTGCCGTCGAACTTGGCCTGCTCCAGGAGGCTGGGCTGGAAGTCGGCGCGGTTGTCCAGGGCGGCGGTGTCGTCCAGCGGGGCCAGGAAGCCGGCCTTGGCGAAGGCGGCGGTCCAGCCGACCTCGGAGCGGAAGACGTCCGGAGCGCCCTTGCTGCCGGCTGCGGTCTGGAACTTGTTCTGCGCCTGGTCGAACGGGACGTTGACGTACTTGACCGTGATCTTCGGGTTGGCCTGCTCGAATTCCTTGATCAGGGCCTCGTAGGTCGGCTTCTCGTTGGTGGCGTTGGAGGTGTCCCACCAGGTGATGGTGACCGGACCGGAGGCCGCCTTGTCCGAACCGCTGCCGCCGCCGCTGCTGCTGCAGGCCGCCATCGAGACCGCGAGGGCCGCGACAAGTGCGGAGGCCGCAATACCACGCCGCATGAGAACTCCTAGAAGGGTGGGTGCCCGAGAGAGTCGGGACACCGCATAATGGCTGTCCCGGGGGTCCGACTGCGCCATTGCGGCCGTCGGGCTTGGGGAGGAACGTAACAGCGGCGTGAGCAGCTCGGAAAGTCCTTGCAGCAAGTTTCTGCAAGGATATGCGATTCGTTACGCCCGCGTGTCCTGCCGGTTGCGGTAACGCGACCGCAGCCCCCGGTCTTCCTTGACAGGCGTGACCGGCGCCACTGTCATGAGAGCTGCCGTCCCGACCCCGGACGGCAGGCCGCGACAGTCGCTCAGGAGGCGCAGGTGGCGTACTACCGGACCCTCGGCACGGTGCCGCCCAAAAGGCACACCCAGTTCCGACGGGACGACGGAGGGCTCTACTTCGAGGAGCTGATGGGCGAGGAGGGCTTCTCCTCCGACTCCTCCCTCCTCTACCACCGCCACATCCCCTCCGCGCTGGTCGACAGCCGTGTGTGGCGGCTCACCGAGGCCAAGGCGGAGCCGAACCATCCGCTGAAGCCCTTCCACTTCCGGCTGCACTCCCTGTTCCCCGGGGAGACCTGGCGGCAGGCCGACCCGGTCACCGACCGGCGGGTGGTGCTCGGCAACGCCGACGTGCGCATCGCCTACGTCGCCGCCGGCCGCCCCTCCCCCCTCTACCGCAACGCCATCGGCGACGAGTGCGTGTACGTGGAGTCCGGCACGGGCCGTGTCGACACCGTCTTCGGGTCGATCGAGGTCGGCGACGGCGACTACGTCGTCCTCCCCCGCGCCACCACCCACCGCTGGGTGCCCGCCGGGGACGCCCCGCTGCGGCTGTACGCGATCGAGGCCAACAGCCACGTCACGCCGCCGAAGCGCTATCTCTCCCGCTTCGGGCAGCTGCTGGAGCACGCCCCCTACTGCGAGCGGGACCTGCGCGGACCGTCCGGGCCGCTGCTGGAGGAGGGCGAGGACGTCGAGGTGCACGTCAAGCACCGCGCGTCCGGCGGCGACGGCGTGGCCGGCACCGTGATGGTGCTGCCGCACCACCCCTTCGACGTGGTGGGCTGGGACGGCTGCCTCTACCCGTACGCCCTCAACATCCGCGACTACGAGCCGATCACCGGGCGCATCCACCAGCCGCCGCCGGCGCACCAGGTCTTCGAGGGCGCGGGCTTCGTGGTCTGCAACTTCGTCCCCCGCAAGGTGGACTACCACCCGCTCTCCATCCCCGTCCCCTACTACCACTCCAACGTGGACAGCGACGAGGTGATGTTCTACTGCGGCGGCGACTACGAGGCCCGCAAGGGCTCCGGCATCGGCCAGGGCTCGGTCTCGCTGCACCCCGGCGGCCACACCCACGGCCCGCAGCCCGGCGCCTACGAGCGCTCGATCGGCGCGGAGTTCTTCGACGAGCTGGCCGTGATGGTCGACACCTTCCGCCCGCTGGAGATCGCCGAGGGCGGCCGGGCGGCCGACGACGGGCGGTACGCGTGGAGCTGGAGCGGCCGCGGGCCGCAGGGGCCGCTGGGCCCGCAGGACGTGCAGGGCGGACAGGACGTGCAGGGCGGAGAGGGCGGACAGGGCGGAGAGGGCGGACAGGGCGCTCCGGGGACGCCGGGCGGTGCCGGGTGACGGCGCCGCACAGCTGGGTCCCCGTGCCGGAGGGCTCGCCCTTCCCCGTGCAGAACCTCCCCTACGGCGTCTTCACCCCGCCCGGCGGCACCCCCCGGGTCGGCGTGGCGATCGGCGGCCACGTGCTCGACGCCTCCGCGGTGTGGGCGGGCACCCCGCTCGGCGCCGACCTGGCCACCGGCTCCCTCAACCGCTTCCTGCGCCGCGGCCCCGGCGAGTGGGCCTACGTCCGCCGCCGGATCACCGAGCTGCTCACCGGGGAGGAGCAGCGCCGGTTCGCCGAGGCCCACCTGCACCCGCTGGACCGGGTGCGGCTGCACCTGCCCTTCGAGGTGGCGGACTACGTCGACTTCTACGCCTCCGAGGAGCACGCCTCCAACGTGGGGCGGATCTTCCGGCCCGACGGCGAGCCGCTGCTGCCCAACTGGCGGCACCTGCCCGTCGGTTACCACGGCCGGGCCGGGACCGTCGTGGTCTCCGGCACGGGGGTGCGGCGGCCTGCCGGGCAGCGGTCCGGTCCCGGCGGGCCGCTCTTCGGCCTGACGGAGCGGCTGGACGTCGAGGCGGAGGTCGGCTTCGTGGTCGGGGCGCCCTCCCGGCTCGGCGAGCCGGTGCCGGTCGGCGCCTTCGCCGACCACGTCTTCGGGGCGGTGCTGGTGAACGACTGGTCCGCCCGCGACATCCAGTCCTGGGAGTACCGGCCGCTCGGGCCGTTCCTCGGCAAGTCCTTCGCCACGTCGGTGTCGCCCTGGGTGGTGCCGCTCGCCGCGCTGGAGCACGCCCGCGTCCCCGTGCCGCCCCAGGACCCGGCCCCGCTGCCGTACCTGGAGGAGAAGGAGCCCTGGGGGCTGGACCTGGCCCTGGAGGTGCGGCTGAACGGCGCGGTGGTCTCCCGCCCGCCGTTCCGCGGCACGTACTGGTCGCCCGCGCAGATGCTGGCCCACATGACGGTGAACGGCGCCTCGCTGCGCACCGGCGACCTGTACGCCTCGGGCACCGTCTCGGGCCGCCTGCCGGAGGAGCGCGGCTCGCTGATCGAGCTGACCTGGAACGGGCGCGACCCGCTGCGGCTGCCGGACGGCACGGAGCGGACCTTCCTGGAGGACGGCGACACGGTCGTGATGAGCGCCACCGCGCCCGGCGCCGACGGGGTGCGGATCGGCTTCGGCGAGGTGGCCGGGACGGTGCTGCCCGGCCCGTCCTGAGGCACCGGGCGGCCCGGCCCCCGTCCGCAGGCCCGTCCGCGCCCGCCGCGCCCGTCGGCGCCGCGGGGCGCGGACGGGCGGGGGCCGGTCCCGCCGTACCCTGACGCCATGACGACTGACGACGGCGCCGCGGCGCTGGACCGGCTCGGGGCGGGGAAGTACCTGCTGGTCACCACCTACAAGAAGGACGGCTCCACCGTGCCCACCCCCGTGTGGGTCGTGCGGGACGGCGACGCGCTCGGGGTGTGGACCGCGGCGGACTCCTGGAAGGTGAAGCGCATCCGCAACCGGGCGGACGTGCTGGTCGCGCCCTGCGACGTCCGCGGCGGGCGCCAGGGGGAGGACGTCCCGGCGACCGCCGAGCTCCTGGACGCGGACGGCACCGAGCGCTACCGCGCCCTGCTGGCGCGCAAGTACGGGCTGCTGGGACGGCTGACGATGCTGGGCAGCCGGCTGCGGCGCGGCCGGGCCGGCACGGTGGGCATCCGCATCACCCTGCGGGAGCCCCGCACCCCCTGACGGCCGGTCGGGCCGATCGGGCCGGTCGAACCGGCCGGACCGGCCGGACCGGAGGCGCCGCGGCACGGCGGCGCCTCCGGTGACGGAGCGTCAGGAGGCGCCGCCCGGGGCCGCGGCGTCCCGGGCGGCGCCGTCGCGGTCGGCGGGGGTGGCCAGCGAGAGGCCGAAGCGCTCCTCCGGGTCGGTCCACCAGTGGACCAGCTCCAGCCCGGCGGCGGCGAGTTCGGCGGCGATGCCGCGGCGGCGGAACTTCGCGGAGACCTCGGTGCGGAGCTCCTCGCCCTCGACGAAGGGGACGGCCAGGTCCAGGGCGCGGATCTTGACGGTCTGCTCGCGGAGGGAGCGCAGCCGCATCTCGATCCACTCGTTCGCGGCGTTCCAGTGGGCGACGTGCGCGAAGGCGTCGGGGTCGAAGTCCGCGTCGAGCCCGCGGTTGACGACGTGCAGGACGTTGCGGTCGAACGCGGCGGTGACACCGGCCGCGTCGTCGTAGGCGGCGACCAGGACGGCCGGGTCCTTCACCAGGTCGGTGCCGACGAGGAGGGAGTCGCCCGGCTCCAGCTCCCGCCGCAGGGCGGCGAGGAAGGCGGCCCGCTCGTCGGGGAGCAGGTTGCCGAGGGTGCCGCCGAGGAAGGCGACGAGGCGGGGGCCGCGGGTCGGCGGGAGCGCCAGGGTCGCGGTGAAGTCGGAGACGAGGGCGTGCACGGCGAGGCCGGGGTACTCGGCGGCCAGGGCGTCGCCCGCCTCCCGCAGGGCGCTCTCGCTGACGTCGACGGGGACGTAGGACTCCAGGGTGCCGAGGTCGCGCAGCGCGTCCAGCAGCAGCCGGGTCTTCTCGGAGGATCCGGAGCCCAGCTCGACCAGGGTGCGGGCCCGGGTGGCCGCAGCGGCCTCGGCGGCGCGGGCGGTGAGGATGGCCCGCTCGGCGCGGGTGGGGTAGTACTCGGGCAGCCGGGTGATCTGCTCGAAGAGCTCGCTGCCGCGGGCGTCGTAGAACCACTTGGGCGGGAGCCACTTCGGATCCGCCGTCAGCCCGGTGCGCACGTCGTGGCGGAGGGCGGCGTCGAAGTGGTCGGCGGGCAGCAGGCGGGTGAAGTCGAACGGTGCGGCCATGGCGGGGCGTCCTCTCACGGGAAGGGTGGGGTGCCGTCGGGGTCGGGCGGCGGTGCGCGTCGGCCGGGGCGGGACCGCCGGCGCGCACCGGTCAGCCCGGCGGTCCCGCCAGGGGGCGGACGGTGACGGCGTCGGCGGTCGCGAGCAGCAGCGACCCGTCGGGGACGGCGGTCCAGCCGGGCAGGTCGTCGCCCGGCTCGGAGGCGACCAGGGCGCAGCGGCCCGGCTCCAGGCGGTGGAAGAGGGTGTCGCCCCAGGTGGTGGCGGCGATGGCGGTGCCGTCGGTGAGGAGCAGGTTGAGGCGGGCGTCGCCGCGGGCGGCGACGTCGGCGACGGTCGCGGCGAGGGCGTCGCCGGGCGTGGCGCCGTCCCGCAGCCGCCGCAGGACCAGGGCCCAGACCAGCGCGGAGTCGCAGCGGGCCTCCAGGGCGAGGAGGTCGGCGGGCGGCAGGGCGGCGGCCAGGTCGGCGAAGGCGGCGGGCCAGCCGGGCAGGGCGCCGTTGTGGCTGAAGAGCCAGCGGTCGGCGGCGTAGGGGGCGGCGGCGGCCTCGCCGGGGGCGCAGCCGTCGGTGGCGGAGCGCACGGCGGCGAGCAGGGCGCGGGTCCGCACGACCCGGGAGAGGTCGGCGAAGGAGGGGTCGGCCCAGATCGGTCCGGAGCGGCGGTAGCGGGCGGGCACGGGGTCGCCGTCGGCGTACCAGCCGACGCCGAAGCCGTCGGCGTTGACGGTGCCGTACTTCTGCATGCGCGGCGCCCAGGACTGCTGGTGGAGCCCGTACGGGGGCGCGGTGACCAGGTCGCGGACCGCCCGGGGCTCGCCGACGTAGGCGAGGTGGCGGCACATCAGGCGGCTCCGGGGGCGGTGCGGCCGGCGGTGCGGGGCTCGGCGTCGCGGGCGGTGCGGAAGCCGGAGAAGATCTGGCGCCGCACCGGGTGGTCCCAGTTGCGGAAGGTGCCCCGGCAGGCCACCGGCGCGACCCCGAAGGAGCCGCCGCGCAGCACCCGGTAGTCGCCGCCGAAGAAGACCTCGGAGTACTCGCGGTAGGGCCAGGCGCGGAAGCCGGGGTAGGGCGTGAAGCGGCTGGAGGTCCACTCCCAGACGTCGCCGATCAGCTGGCGGACCCCGTGCGAGGAGGCGCCGGCGGGGTGGCTGCCGGCGGGGGCGGGCCGCAGGTGGCGCTGGCCGAGGTTGGCGTGCTCGGGGGTGGGGTCGGCGTCGCCCCACGGGTAGCGGCGGGAGCGTCCGGTGGCGGGGTCGTGGCGGGCCGCCTTCTCCCACTCGGCCTCGGTGGGCAGGCGGCGCCCGGCCCAGCGGGCGTACGCGTCGGCCTCGTACCAGCAGACGTGGACGACCGGCTCGTCCGCGGGGACCTCCTCGGTGCGGCCGAAGCGGCGGCGCAGCCAGGTCGCGCCGTCGCGGGTCCAGAAGAGGGGGGCGGTGAGGCCGGCCCGCTGCCGGTGGTCCCAGCCCTCCGGAGTCCACCAGCGGGGGTCGTCGTAGCCGCCGTCGGCGACGAACCGCTGGTAGGCGCCGTTGGTGACCGGGACGGTGTCGAGGTGGAAGGCGGGGACGTGCACGGTGTGGGCGGGGCGCTCGTTGTCCAGCGCCCAGGGCTCGGTGGAGGTGCCCATGGTGAAGTCGCCGCCGGGGACGAGCACCTCGGCGGGGAGCGCGGCGGCGTCGGCGGGCGCGGGGGGCGGCGCCGGGTCGTCGAGGACTGGCGGGCCCTGGCGGAGCTGGTGGGTGATCAGCATGGTCTCGTCGTGCTGCTGCTCGTGCTGGGCGACCATGCCGAAGGCGAAGCCGCCGCGCAGCAGCGGGTCGCCGTCCAGGGCGGCGGCCTCCAGGACGTCGAGGACCCGGCCGCGGACGTCGTGGGCGTAGGCGCGGGCCTCGGCGGGCGGCAGCAGCGGCAGGGAGGGCCGCTCGGCGCGGGGGTGCTCGAAGGCGTCGTAGAGGGAGTCGATGCCGGGGAGCAGGGGGTCGCGGCCGCCGACGGTGCGCAGCAGCCAGAGCTCCTCCTGGTTGCCGATGTGGGCGAGGTCCCAGACCAGGGGCGACATCAGCGGCGAGTGCTGGGCGGTGAGGTCGCGGTCGTCGACGCTGCCGGTGAGGACCGCGGTGCGGGCGCGGGCGGCGAGCAGTTCGGCGGCGATGCGCTCGCGCAGGGCCTCGGCGGGCAGCGCTTCGGGGCGCGGGGGCCCGGCGGGGAGGGAGGCGCGGGCGGCGTCCGGCGCGGCGCCCGTCGCGCCGCCCGGGGCGGTGCCCGGCCGGGTGCCCGACGGCGTGTTCGGCTCGGTGTTCAGCACGGGGCGGTCTCCTGCGTCGTCGCGGTGTCGGTGCCGGGGCCCCGCCGGGAGCGGCCGGCCAGGGCGTCCAGCTGGTCGTCGGCGGGACATCGCCCGGCGGCGGTGTAGCGGTCGGCGAAGGCCGCGAGGGCGTTCCGCACCGCGGGCGGGGCGTCCAGCCGGGGCAGCGCGCCGTCGGCGGCGGCGAAGCAGGCGAGGGCGGCGCGGCGCAGCGCGGGGTCGGCGACGGCGTGGGTGGAGGCCCTGGTCCACAGGGAGCCCCGGGGGGCCGGGAGGTCCCGGTCGGGGTCGCCGAGGGGTTCGAGGGCCGCGAGGGCGGCGTCGGCGGCGCGGGGGTCGTCCAGCAGGGCGGTGACCAGTGCGGTGGGGACGAGCCAGCCGTCGCCGGGCTGGGCGTCGATCATGCGCAGTTCGAAGTGGCCCTGGGGGCGCACGGGCGGGAAGAGGGTGGTGAGGTGGTAGCGGAGGTCGTCCAGGGTGGGCGGCCGCTCCCCCGCGCCGCGCAGCCAGTCGCGGAAGGTCAGGCCGCTCGGGGCGGTCCAGGGCCGGCCGCCGGGGCGGCGCACGCAGAGCAGTTCGGCGTCGAGGGCGGCGCGGGCCCAGGCGGTGCGGGGGTCGCCGGCCAGCGGGGCCGGGGCGAGGGTGTGGGTGGGCTCCATCCGCTCCCAGACGGCCTGGCGGGTGGAGCGGCGGCCGGTGGGCCGTCCGTCCAGCAGCGGGGAGTTGGCGAAGGCCGCCACCAGGACGGGCCCGAGGCGGTGCAGCAGCCGCCAGCGGTCGCGGAAGCCGTGCGGCCCGGGTCCGTCGGTGCCCGCGTCCACGCAGACCTGCACGGAGGCGCTGGCGCACATCATGACCCGGCCCCAGGGGCCGCCGCGTCCGAAGAACTCCGCCATGGCGGCGTACCGGGGGGCGCGGACCACCATGCGGCGGCCGCGCGGGTGGGGGTCGGTGCCGGTGCCGGCGAGGTTCAGGCCGCGGGCGGCGAAGGCGCCGCGGAGGACGGCGAGGTCGCGCAGCACGGTCTCGGCGCAGTCGGCGAGGGATTCGGCGGGCGGGGAGCTGAGCTCGACCTGCCCGCCGGGTTCGCGGGTGAGGAGGGAGCCCCCGGGGAGGGCGGGGGGTCCGGGCCGGAGGCCGAGGGCCTCGACGGCGGCGTCGGTGCGGGCCGGGTCCACGGGGGCGGCGGCGTCGCGGGCGTCCTGGACGATCCACTCCAGTTCGACGCCGACCCGGCGCGGCGGACCGATCTTGAAGCAGACGCTGGCGACGTACGCCTCGGCCTGCGACTCGGTCAGCGGGGTCACGGTGGGCGGTGCCTGCGGCGGCCCGGCGTCGGTCTGTATCGGGGGGCGTACGGGTTTCACTCGGCTCACCGTCCCTCGGTCTTGCGGCCCGGGGCTCACTGCCCAGTCTGCACCGAAGCATGCCCGCGCGGCGGCAAACCGCCGCGACGCCGAGGTGTCTGCGCAGGTCGGGGCGGTGCGGGCGGCGGGGTTCAGGACTGCGCCGGACGGGTGAGGCGGTCGAGCGCCGTCGCGAGGAGCGGGCGGGGCAGCGCGTAGTTCAGCCGCAGGAAGCCGGGGGCGCCGAAGTCCGCACCGTCCTGGAGGCCGAGTCCGCGCTCCTCCAGCAGCAGCCGGCAGGCCCCGGCGGCGGGCAGGCCCAGCGCGGCGGCGTCCAGCCAGAGCAGGTAGGAGGCCTGCGGCGGGGAGGGCACGGCGCCCGGGGCGGCCCGGCGCAGGGCGTCCAGGGCGAGGTCGCGGCTGCCGGCCAGGTACCCGAGCAGGCCGTCCAGCCACGGCCCGCCGTGCTCCAGGGCGGCGTTCTGCACCAGTTGGGCCGTCAGGCCGCCCTCCCACAGGCCGTATCCGGCCATCGCCTCCCGCAGGCGCTCCCGCAGCACGGGGTCGGGGACGAGGGCGAAGGCGCTGGGGAGGCCCGTGGTGTTGAAGGTCTTGCCCACGGAGTTGAGCGTGACGACGGAGGGGGCGAGGTCGCCGGCGGCGTCCACCGCGACGGGGTGGGACACGCCGGGGTGGACCAGGTCGGAGTGGACCTCGTCGGAGACCAGCACCCCGCCCGCCTCGGCCGCCGCCTCGGCCAGCGACCGCACGGCGGAGCGCGTCCACACCCGGGCGGTGGGGTTGTGCGGGCTGCTGAGCAGGACGGCGGACAGCGGGCGGCCCGCGAACCCGCCGACGGGCAGGCGGTAGCCGTCCGCCTCCAGGGCCAGCGGCACCTCCTCGTACGGCAGCCCGGCCGCCCGGCAGGTGGGGGCGAAGCCGCCGTACTCGGGCACCGGGGCCAGCACCGGTCCGCCGCGGCCCGCGGCGCGCAGCACCTCCAGGAGCAGGCGGACGGCGGTGCGCGGGCCGAAGGGCAGCAGCAGCACCCAGTCGGGGTCGACGGCGGCGCCGTGGCGGGCCCGGTACCAGGCGGCGACCAGGTCGCGGCCGCGCGGGTCGCAGACGGTGTAGCCCCAGGCGCGGTGCGCGGCGCGGGAGGCCAGGGCCTCGGCGACGGCGGGCGGGCCGGGGAGGTCCATGTCGGCGAGGCCCAGGGCGATCCGGCCGGGGCGGCCGTCGGCACCGGCGGCGGCCCACTTGCTGCTGCCGGTGCCGGAGCGGTCGAAGGGGAGGTCGAAGCCGGTGGGCGGGCCGGTGGGCGGCGCGCCGGTGGGCGGGCCGGCGGTGCGCCGGTCGCCGGTGGGCCGGTCGTCGGTGTCCAGGGCTCCTCCACGGGGTCGCGCGGGCGGGCGTCCCTCTCCCTACCCGCGCGACCGGGCCGCGACGCCGGCGGCGGGCGGCGGGCGGTAGGCGGCGGCACCGGTGCGGGGCGGGGCTGGCACGGGCGGGCGGGCGGGCGGAGGCGGTCTGGTCCGGCGGGCGGGCGTCGGCTAGCGTCGTCCCGCCCCCGGCCGGAGCCGCCGCGGGCGCCCGCCCGACCGCGGGCCCGCACGTGGACCGGCGGGGCCCGCGGGTCCCGTCCGCACCCTCCTGGAGTCCCCGTGCGCGCCGACCCCGTCTCCCCCGACCGCCTCGTGCTCGGCGAGAGCCCCCGCTGGGACGCGGCGGCCGGGCGCCTCCGCTGGGTCGGCATCGAGGACCGCGCGGTGCTGTGGCTGGACCCGGCCACCGGGAAGTCCGGCCGCACGGACCTGGACACCATGCCCGGCACCCTGGCCCCGTACGACGGCGACCGGGTGCTGCTGGCCACCGACCGGGGCTTCGAGGTGCTGGACACGGCCTCCGGCCGCCTCGGACCGGTCGCCGCGGCGGAGGCCGACCGGCCCGACCGCCGGATGAACGACGGGGCGTGCGACCCGTACGGGCGGATGCTGGCCGGGACGACGGCGCTCTCCGGCACGCCGGAGCCGGGCCCGCTGTACCGGCTGGAGACGGGCGGCGGCGCGCCGCGCGCGGTGCCGGTGCTCGACGGGCTGCTCGTCCCGAACGGCCTGGCGTGGCCGGAGCCGGACCGGCTCTGGCACATCGACAGCCCGACCCGGCGGATCGGCCTCCACGTCTATCCCGAGCACGGGCCGGTGGGCCCGCTCGTCCGCAGCATCGACACCTCGGACCTGTCCGGCGACCCCGACGGCATGGCGCTGGACGCCGAGGGCAACCTGTGGGTGGCGTTCTGGGGCGGTTCGGCGGTGCGCTGCCTCGCGCCGGACGGGCGGGTGCTGGAGACGGTGGAGCTGCCGGTGCCGCAGGTGACGAGCGTGGCCTTCGGCGGCGACGGCCTGGACACGCTGTGGATCACCACCGCCGCCCGCGGCACCGACCCGGACGACCCGGCCCCGCACGGCGCGCTCTTCCGCTGCGACGCCCCGGTCCGCGGCCTCCCGGCCGTGCCCTGGGCCGGACCGTCCGCCTGACGCCCGCCCCTGCACCACCGGTCCGCGTCGCGTCGGCCGCATCCCGGACGGGCGGCGGCGGCCCCGCCCGCCCCCGTCGCGGGACGGGGCCGCCGGGGCGGCCCCTCCGGCTCACCCGCCGTCGCGCGAGTCCTCCGGCGGCAGGCCCAGCGCCGAGGGCAGGCCCTCCCGCCCGGTGCCCAGCTTGCGGTGGACGGCCGCGAGCAGCCGGTCGACGATCCGCACGCCCGTGCCCAGCTCCACCGCTATCCGGTCGGACGGCACGCCGCGCACCGCCAGCTCCGCGGCCCTGCGCTCACGGTCCGTCAGCGCCTCGGCGCCGAGCGCGTACAGGCCGCGCGGGCGCAGCCCGGCCGCGGAGAGCTCCCCCGCGGCCCGCGCCGCCAGTGTCTCGGCCCCGCACTGGTTGGCCAGCTGCACGCCGTGGCGCAGCTGCTCGGCGGCGTCGGAGGCGCGCCCCACGCGGCGCAGGGCGGCGCCGTGGTCGACGAGGGCGAGGGCGTACTCGTACGCGGACGGGGAGCAGCCCAGCCGGGCGACGGCCAGTTCCAGCATCGCCTCGGACTCGTCGGGGCTCTCGGCGACGGCGGCGCCCATCCGCAGGGCCTGGCCGACGGCGGTGCCGGTGCCGTAGCGCTCCGCGTCGCGGACCGCGTCCCGGGCGAGGGAGCGGGCGCGGGCGGGGTCGTCGCCGGCCACGGCGAGGGCGAGGAGGGACCGCCAGGGCGACCAGACCGGGTTGCGCCAGCCCCGGGCGTCGAGGCGGGCGCCGACCGCGGAGAGCTCGGCGGCGGCCTCCTCGGTGCGGCCGTGGGCGAGCAGCAGCCTGCTGTGGAGGGTGGGCGCGTCCGGCAGCAGCAGGGCCGCGGGGTAGGGCGGGCCGAAACGGTACTGCTCGGCGAGGGCCATGGCCTCGTCCGCCCGGCCGCGGGCCAGGAGCGTCTCGATGAGGACGCCGACGGCGTCCCACTGCAGGGGGACGCCCCGGCCCAGGCGTTCGGCCGTGCGCAGGCTGCTGCGCAGGAAGTCCTCCGCCTCGCTCAGGCGGCCGCCGCGGAAGCGCACCAGGCCGAGCAGGAAGTAGGCGAAGCCGAGGTGGGACCCGCTCCACCCGGCGACCTCGAACTCCCGCACCGCGTCGCCGAACAGCTCCTCGGCGAGGTCCAGCCGGTCGGTGTAGGTGCAGGTCATGCCGAGCATGGTGGGGACCTCGAAGCCCCAGGTGCGGTTGGTCCAGCCCAGCTCGGCGGGCAGCCTCCCGGCGTCGAGCGCCCGGTCCACCAGGGCCTGGGCCTCCGCCGCGGGCTCGCCCCGCAGGGTGAGGTCCCAGGCGCGCAGCACGTGCACGACGCGGGCGGCGGCGTCGTCGCGGCCGTCGAGCTCCCCGGCGAGGTCGGCGAGCTGCCGGGAGCGGTCCGCCCGGCCGCGGTCGTCGGTCTGCAGCGCGGACCAGATGAAGCGCCCCGCGAGGAGCCGGGTGCGGGCGGGGCCCGGCGGGGTGCGGGCCGCCTCGGCGGCGAGCACGCCGACGGCCTCGTCCAGCCGGTCCAGGTGGCCGAGGGCCTGGGCCAGGCGCAGCGCCGCGTTCTCCCGCCGGGAGGAGGTCAGGCCGGGCCGGGCGAGGGCGGCGGTCAGGTGGTTGACGGTGACGGCGGGCTGGGTGAGCAGGGTGGCGCAGCCCAGTTCGTACTGCACGTCGGCGCGGTCGCCGTCCGCGGGCGGCTCGGCCAGGGCCCGCTCCAGGCAGCGGCGGGCGGCGTCGGGGGCGCCGACGGCGACGTGCTCGCGGGCCGCCTCGCGGAGGACCTCGACGAGGTCGTCGTCGCCGTCGGGGTGGACCTCCAGCAGGTGGCGGGCGGCGACGGCGACGCCGAGGCCCGCGTCGCGCACGGCCTGCGCGGCGACGCCGTGCATCGCGGTGCGGGCGGCCGGCGGGACGGCCCGGTAGACGGCGGTGGCGATCAGGGGGTGGACGAACTCCAGGACGGGCCCGCCCTTGATGACGCGGGCCTCCCGCAGCCGCTCGGCGGCCTGCTCGGCCTCGGCCGGGTCCATGGCGGCGAGCCGGGCGGCCAGCGGCGCGGGGGTGTCGTCGCCGAGGACGGCGGCGGCCCAGGCGTAGCGGACGGTCTCCGGACCGAGCTTCTCCAGCTCGGCGACGAGTCCGGCGCCGCGCACCGCGGCACCCAGGTCCCGCAGGAGCTCCGCGCTGTCCGCGGTGGGGGCGATCCCGCGCTCCTCGGCCCGGGCGAGCAGCTCCACCGCCTCGTACGGGTTGCCGGCGGTGACGGTCCAGCACTCGCGGCAGAAGGCGTCGTCGGCGTCGCCACCGAGGGTGGCGCGCACCAGTTCCGCCACCGCGGCGGGGCCGAGCGGACGCAGGACGAGGGGGCGTCCGGCGCCGTCCTCGACCAGCCGCGGGAAGGGGTCCTCCCGGGGGAGGTCGTCGGGCCGGTGGGCGAGGACCAGCAGGACCGGGAGCTCGCGGACGCGCTGCCGGAACGACGCGAGCCACCCCGCCGACTCCGGGTCGGCCCAGTGCAGGTCGTCGACCACCAGCACCAGCGGGCTCCCGGGCCGCGCCAGGCGGGCGAAGACCTGGTCCAGGCCGTCGCGGACGCCCTGCGGGTCGGCCAGGGCCCCGTCGGGCGGCGCGAACAGCCCGGCGGCCGGGCCCGTGATCCCGTACCAGAGGCCGAAGAGCTCGCGCTGCTGCGCCTCGCTGCGGCCGACGAGGACCGGCTGCAGCAGCTGCCTGACGACGTGGAAGGGGAGGGAGCGCTGCTGCTCGCCGCCGCGGGCGAAGAGCACCCGGCAGTCCCCGCGCGCGGAGGCGATGCGGCGGACCTCGGTGAGGAGGGCGGTCTTGCCCGTGCCGGCGGACCCGCTGACGAGCAGCGTCCCGCCCGGCCGGCCGCCGCCCGCGGCGGCGCGGCGGCAGAGGTCGTCGACGGCGCGCTCGGCGGCCGCGACCTCCTGTTCGCGCTCCAGCAGCACGGCCGGGGCCCCGCCCTCGGTCCCCGGGCCCCGGTTGTCGTCCCGATCGGTCACGGCCGGCCTCTCTGTGTCGTCTGCGCCGCCGACATGACTTCCCGTCACGAGGCTATCCGGTGGCGGCCGGGTCCGGGGGCGCATCGGCCGCGCGGAACCGGACAGGTTGGCCGGGAAGGGTGTTTACCGCTGCGGTCTCCGGAACGAGGATCACCGTGAGCCGACCTCGCGCGCAGTCCGGCCGTGCGCCCCCGCACCCCGGCATGCGCCGTCCCGGAGGAGGAGACGCCGTGCCCCCACCGGTGGGCGGCCGTGCGCCGCAGAGGCCTCCGGCGCCGTCGAGGCGACTGGACGAAGAATCCGGAGAAGACCGTGGAACTCACCCTCCCGCTGCCCGAATTCCCCTTCCCTTCCGTGATCAGCCCGTACGCCGCGCAGGCCGAGGAGCACCTGCGGGGCTGGGCCCGCAGCAGGCGCATCGTCGCCCCCGGGGCGGCCGCCGACGCCTTCGACTCCATGCTCTTCGGCCGGTTCGCGGCCCGCGTCTACGCGGACGCGGAGTACGGGCGGCTGCTCACCCTCGCCGACTGGACCGGCTGGATCTTCGCCTTCGACGACCTCCTGGACGACACGCCGGAGGGGCGTGACGCGGGGTTCGTGGAGCGCGTGATCGCCTGCATGGAGCCGGTCTGCCGCGGGCGGCGGACCCTCCGCAGGCCCCCGGCCCCCAGCCGCGAGGTGGCCCGTTCCCGCGACGCGCTGGCCCGGCTGCGGCGGCGGATCACCCGGGCCATGCCCGCGGAGTGGAACGCGCGGTTCACCCGCAACGTCGTCGACTTCCTGCACTCCTACCGCCGCCAGGCCTCGGTGAACGGGTCGCGCGCGGTGCTGGACGAGGCCGCGTACAGCGCCCACCGGTCGTCGACGGTCGCGATGTACACGGGGGCGGACCTCATCGAGTACGGCACCGGCCGCCCGGTGCCCGAGCACCTGCTGGCCCGCCCGGAGGTGGCGGCCCTGCGGGAGTCCGCGGTCAACGCCATCGGCTGGACCAACGACCTCTTCTCGGCGCCCAAGGAGATCTCGGTGGGCGACCTGTGCAACTACGTGACCGTCCTCCACCGGCAGCTCGGCGTGCCCCTGGAGGAGGCCGCCCGGGAGGTGGTGGTGCGGATCGACGCCGAGGTGAAACGGTTCTGTGAGGCGGCCGCGGCGGTCCGCGACCTCTGCCGGGGCCTGCCGGACGACCAGGCCCGGGCGCTGCTCGGCACGGTCGACGGACTGGGGCACTGGATGGCGGGCCACGCCGCCTGGTCGCGGGAGACGGGCCGGTACCGCTCCCACGCCGTGCCCGACGGGCGGGAGCTGCTGGAGGCGACCGGCCGGGCCCCGGGCGGGCCGCACGCCTGACGGTGCGGGCGCGGGTCCGGGCCGCGGCGGGCCGGAGCCGCCCCGGCCCGGGCGCGGTTCGGGGGGACGGTCCGGGTCCGGGCGCGGAGGCGCCGGTCCGGGTCCGGGCGCGGTACGGGCGGTCCCCGGTGCGGTTCAGGCCGGGCCGGGGACGAGCACCGCGGCGCCGGTGACCCGGTCCGCCGCGAGGTCGGCCAGCACCCGGTCGGCCTCGGCCATCGGGCGGCGGGTCACGTGCACCTGCGGGCGCAGCCGGGCCGCCTCGGCGAGGTAGGCCCGGCCGTCCGCCCGGGTGTTCGCGGTGACGCTGCGCAGCGTCCGCTCCTGGAAGAGGTGGTCGGCGTACCGCAGCGGCGGGATGTCGCTCAGGTGGATGCCGGCCACCGCCAGCGTGCCGCCGCGGTCCAGGGCGGCGAGGGCGGTCGGCACCAGGTCGCCGACGGGGGCGAAGAGGATCGCCGCGTCCAGCGGCTCGGGCGGCGCGTCGTGGGCGCCGCCCGCCGAGGCCGCGCCCAGGTCCAGGGCGAGCCGCCGGGCCTCCTCGGAGCGGGTGAGCACGTGGACGACCGCGCCGCGAGCGGTCGCCAGCTGGGCCGTCAGGTGGGCCGACGCGCCGTACCCGTACATGCCCAGGCGGCCGCCGCGGGGCAGCCGGGCCCGCTCCAGCGCGCGGTACCCGATGATGCCCGCGCAGAGCAGCGGGGCGATCTCCTCGTCGGCCCAGCCCCGCCACGCGGGGGCGTCCTCGGGCAGCCGGTAGGCGTAGCGGGCGTCGGCGAGGAGGTGGCCGGCGTAGCCGCCGTGGACGTCCCAGCCGGTGTAGCGGGAGTGCGGGCAGAGGTTCTCGCGTCCGCTGCGGCACCAGGGGCAGTGCCCGCAGGTGCCGGCCAGCCAGGCGACGCCCACCCGGTCGCCCGGGGCGAAGCCCTCCAGGTCACCGGCGAAGCCCTCCCGGTCACCGGCGAAGCCCTCCGGGGCGGCGGGCCCCTCCGCGCCAGGACCGGCCGCCAGGACCCGGCCCACCACCTCGTGGCCGGGTGTGCAGCGCGGCAGGTGCGGTGCCAGGTCGCCCTCGGCGAGGTGCAGGTCGGTGCGGCAGACGCCGCAGGCGGAGACCTCGACGAGCAGCTGGTGGGGCCCCGGGGGCGGGAGCTCCCGCTCGACCCGGCGCAGCGGGCCGTCCGCAGCGGGGCCGGGCCGGTCCACGACCCAGGCCGTGGTGGTCGTCGACTGGTGTGCTGTCGGCACGGTCGGACTCCTCCCGCGGTGGCCCCTCGACGCTACCGCCGCCCGCGGCCCGGCGCAGGGCGTGGACCGGCGGGGCGCGCGGCCCGGCAGGGCGGGCTGCGGGCTGCGGGCTGCGGGCTGCGGGAAGGGTGGGGAGGGCAACGGGCGGGGACGGACCGCGGGCCTAGGGTGCGGGCCATGCTGGACTACGACACCGAGGCCGACCGCTACGACGCGAGCCGGGGCGGGGTGCGGCGCGCGGAGGCCGCCGCGCGGGCGGTCCTGGGGCTGCTGCCGCCGGACGTGCGCACCCTCCTCGACGTCGGCTGCGGCACCGGCCTGGTCAGCGCCCGGATCTCCCGGCCGGGCCTGCGGGTGGCGGGCGCGGACGCGTCCCCCGGCATGCTCCGGCTGGCGGCGGCCCGCCTGGGCGGGGCGGTCGTGCTGGCGGACGCCCGGCGCCTCCCGTTCGCCGACGGCACCCTGGACGCGGTGAGCGCCGTCTGGCTGCTGCACCTGCTGCCCGACGCCGCACCGGTGGTCGCCGAGTGCGCCCGGGTGCTGCAGCCGGGCGGGGTGCTGGTCGCGACCGTCGACAAGGACGCCTCGCACGACGCGGACAGCGACATCGACGCGCTGCTCGCGCCCTTCCGGCGGCCGGACGCGTCCGACGGACGCGCCCTGGTGGCCGGGCACGCCGCACGGCACGGGCTGCGGCCCTGCGGCGGGGCGTCCTTCACCGGGCACGGCCAGGGGCGGTCGCCGCGGTCGGCCGCCGCCGGACTGGCGCATGGCGCCTGCCCGTCCGCAATCCGGGTGACGGAGCATCAGGCCGCTTCCCTCGCGGCGTCGCTGGCCGCGCTGCCCGACCAGGACCGCCCCCGGCCGGATCCCGTGTACCGCCTGCTGGCCCTCCGCAAGGACGTCTGAGCCCGGCGGTCCGGTCAGCCCGGCAGGGCGGCCGCCGGAACGGTGTCCGGGACGGTGTCCGGGACGGTGTCCGGGCGGGTGCGCACCGCCCAGCGGGCGGCCGGGCCGGTGGCGAGCCCGGCGCAAAGGAAGAGGAGTCCCAGCAGCAGCCAGCCGGACGTGCCCCCCTCCACCACGAGTCCGGTGAGGAGTGGCGGCCCGAGCGTCCGCGCGACGGCGACCCCGCTGCCGTAGAAGCCCTGGTACTGGCCCTGCCGGTGGTCGGGGGCGAGGCAGGAGCCGAGCTCCCACCCGCCGGCGGACTGCACCGTCTCGCCCGCGGTCAGCAGGGCGACGCCCACGAGCAGCAGCGCCACGGCCGTCGGGGCCGGAGCGGCGCCGCCGGAGAGCGCGAGGACGACGCACGAGGCCGGCACCAGCAGTCCGGACCGCCGGACGGCCCGGACGGCGGCGGCCGGTCCGCGGACGCCCCGGGCGGCCCGCACCTGGAAGAGCACCACCCCCAGGGTGTTGAGGACCAGCAGTGCGGACCCGGTCCAGGGCGGTGCGGCGGTCCGCTGCACGGTCCAGAGCGGGAGGGCGAGGCTGAGCAGCGGCATCCGCAGCAGCATCAGGGCGTTGAGGAGGGCGAGCAGGGCGTACGGCCGGTCGCGCAGCACCGCGAGGGCCGGACCGCCGCCGGGCGCGGGCGGGGCGGCCGGGACGGCGGGCACCCGCAGCAGCAGGGCGGCACAGGCCAGGAAGGCGGCCGCATCGAGGGCGAGCGCCCCCAGGAACGCCTGGCGGGTGCCGAGGTGCAGGGCCACTCCTCCGAGGGCCGCGCCCGCGACGAGTCCGGCGTTGCCGCAGGACTGCAGCCGGGCCCGCACGGCGGTGCGCCGGTCGGGGCCGACCAGCCCCGCCAGCAGGGCCTGGCGGGCCGCGGCCAGGCCGCACTGACCGGACGCGTAGAGGCAGGCGACCGCCAGGAACGGAGGGAAGGAGCGGACGAGGAGGAGGGCGCCGAGGGCACCGGCGGTCGCGAGGGCGAGCAGCGCGGAGGTGCCGCGCGGCCCGTGCCGGTCGGCGAGGTGGCCCAGCGGGATGCCCGCCAGGGTGCCGACGGCCCAGGAGAGGCCGAGGCCGAGGCCGATGAGGGCCGGGGAGAGGCCCGCGACGCGGACGAGGAAGAGGGCGGAGCAGACGAGGTAGGCGCCGTCGCCGACGGAGTTGGCCGTCTGGGCGAGCGCGAGCCCCCGCTCCGGACGGGCGGGGCGGCCGGGGCCGCCGGGACGGGCAGGACCGCCGGGACGGGCGGGGCGCGACAGGCGCTCAGGGCGGCAGGTCCGGGGAGTCCGGCAGGTCCGGGAGGTCCTGGAGGTCCGGCTGGGCATGCGGCTCCTCGGTCGTCCGGCGGAGGGGAGGGGTGCGCCGCACCACCGTAGGGCGGGGAGGACCGTCCGCCCAGGGCCGCTCCGCCGCCGTCCGCGTGGGCCACTTCGGCCCGCGGACGGCGGGCCCCGGGCACGCGCCGGGGCCCGCTCCGCGCGTGGAGCGGGCCCCGGACGGGAGGGGCGCGGCCGGGCCGCGCCGGTGGGCGTGCCTCAGTGGGCGACGACCGGGACGGGGACCTCGTCCGCGGCGCCCTTCCCGGAGGCGACCGCGGCGCCGCCGTCCTGGCGCCCGGTGGTGATGAAGGTGAAGGCGATGGCCGACGCGGTGGCCAGGATGCCGGCGGCCCACCCGATGGCGGTGGCGTAGCCGTGCACCGCGGCCTGGTTGACGAGCCGCAGGTCGCCGCCGTGGGAGGCCAGCCAGTGGGCGGTGGCGCTCGCCGCGACCGTGTTCAGCAGGGCGGTGCCGATGGAGCCGCCGACCTGCTGGGAGGTGTTGACCATGGCGGAGGCGACACCGGCGTCGCGCGGCTGGACGCCGTACGTCGCCAGGCTCATCGCCGGCATGAAGGAGGTGCCCATGCCGAGGCCGAGCATGAGCTCGGCGGGGAGGATCAGCCCCGCGTAGGGGCTGCCGACCTCCAGCCGGGTGAGGAGCAGCATGCCGAGCGCGGCCAGCAGGAAGCCGGGGCCCATGAGCAGGCGCGGGGGGACCCGGTTCATCAGGCGGGCGCCGATCTGGGTGGAGCCGGTGATCATGCCGGCGACCATCGGCAGGAAGGCCAGGCCGGTGACGACCGGGGAGTAGCCCTTGACGACCTGCAGGTAGTAGGTGAGGAAGAGGAAGAGGCCGAACATGCCGATGATGGCGAGGCCCAGCGAGAGGTACACGCCTGCGCGGTTGCGGTCGGTGACGACCCGCAGCGGGAGCAGCGGGGCCTTCACCCGGGCCTCCACGGCGACGAAGGCGGCCAGCAGGACGACGGCGGTCGCGAAGAGGCCGAGGGGGGCGGGGGCGGTCCAGCCGTCGCTCTCGACGCGGGTGAAGCCGTAGACCAGGGTGACGAGGCCGAGGGTGGCCAGGACGACGCCGGGGATGTCGAGGCGGTTGCGGTTGCGGCTGCCGGCGGGCTCGTGCACGACGGCGGCGGCGCCGAAGGCGGCCACGGCGGCGATCGGCACGTTGACGTAGAGCGCCCAGCGCCAGTTGAGGTACTCGGTGAGCACGCCGCCGAGGATCAGGCCGAGCGCGCCGCCGCCGCCGGCGATGGCGCCGAAGACGCCGAACGCCTTGGCGCGCTCCTTGGCCTCGGTGAAGGTCACGGCGAGCAGGGACAGCGCGGCGGGGGCGAGCAGCGCGCCGAAGACGCCCTGGAGGGCGCGGGCGCCGAGGAGCATGCCGGTGTTCAGGGCGGCGCCGCCGAGGGCGGAGGCGCCGGCGAAGCCGATCAGGCCGGTGATGAAGACGCGCTTGCGGCCGGCGATGTCGGCGATGCGGCCGCCGAGCAGCAGCAGGCCGCCGAAGGCGAGGGTGTAGGCGGTGATCACCCACTGGCGGTTGCCGTCGGAGATGCCGAGGTCGTGCTGGGCGGAGGGCAGGGCGATGTTCACGATGGTGCCGTCGAGGACCACCATCAGCTGGGCGAGGGCGATGAAGACCAGGGCTGTCCAGCGCCTGGGGTGCGGGGCGGCCGTTTCCGGCATGGGGGTACTCACAATCGTCACGGGTCGGGCGTGCAGGATCGGACGCACGGGTGCGCCGTCCGGCCGGCGGACGGGCGCACCGGCGTGCCGGTGCGTACGGGTCGGGCTGCGGGTCGGTGCCGTCGCTCGGGGCCGCGGTGGCGGCTCGGTCAGCGGTACTCCCCCTGGAGCCTGCGGAGGTCTTCGAGGGTGGCGGCGGAGCCGGACAGCTCCGTGGGCCGGGGGGTGCCCAGCCCGTCGAGGAGCAGGTCGAGGTGGCGGTGGACGAAGCGGTCGGCGCCGCCGCAGCCGGTGCCCGGCAGCGGGCGGGCCAGCTGGGTGACGGCGACGATGACGTCCCCCATGGCGATGTCGGGGCGCAGGTCGCCGGAGCGCCGGCCGGCATCGATGATGTCCGAGACGGCGCGCTCCAGGCGGGTCCGGGCCGCGGCGAACTCGGGGTCCCGGGGGGCGACCCCGCCGGAGAGCAGCGGGCAGACGGCGCCGATGCGCTCGTCCGCCGCCGCGTGGACGAAGCGCCGCAGCGCCGCGAAGGCGGACGGCTCCTCGTCGCGGGCGGCCTCCGCCTGCTCGGCGGTGCGGACGAGGACGGAGAGGGTGACCGTGCGGATCAGTCCGCGCCGGTCGGGGAAGTGCCGGTACAGCGTGGCGTTGCCGATGCCGGCCCGGCGGGCGATCTCGTCCAGCGGGACGTCCGCGCCGTGCTCGACGAACGCCTCCCGGGCCGCAGCCGCGATCCGCGCACGGTTGCGGCAGGCGTCCGCCCTCATGCGGGCCCCCTGCTGCTCCGCGGCGCCGACGCTCATCGGGCTGCTCCTCCGGACGGTGAACCGGGGACTGCTTCCCCGGTTGCTCGCACGGGAAGAACGGGGAAGGACTCCCCGGTTATTTCACGGAGGAGTGTGACGCGCGTCACACACCCGGGGAGCGGCCTCCGGGACGGCCGGACGGAGCCGCGCCGGGGAGGGGCCGCGCCCGGGCAGGGCCGCGTCCCGGCAGGGCAGTGTCCGGACGGGCAGTGTCCGGACGGGCAGTGTCCGGACGGGCAGTGTCCGGACGGGCAGTGTCCGGACGGGCAGTGTCCGGACGGGGTCACATGAGGCGGGCGCCGCGCTCGGCCTCGCGCAGCTCGTCGAGCAGGCCCTGCTGGCCGGCGAGCAGTTCGGTGAGGATCCGGCGGGCGGCGCGCAGCAGGTCGGCGACGTCGGCGCCGGCCAGCGAGTAGACGACCGTGGAGCCCTCGCGGGCGGAGACCACGATCCCCGAGCGGCGCAGGACCGCGAGCTGCTGGGAGAGGCTGGACGGCTCCGCCTCCAGGTCCGCCAGCAGGTCGCGGACGGGCTTCGGCCCCTCCTGGAGGAGCTCCAGGACGCGGATGCGGACGGGGTGGCCGAGCATCCGGAAGAACTCCGCCTTCGCCTGGTACAGCGGAACCCGTTGCACTGCCGGTCACCCCTTTTCCGGACGGCCACCCCCTGTTTCCCGCGGTCGAAGGCTACGGGCGGGGGGCCCGACCTGCCGGGGAGTGAAGCATCGGGCAGATCGGGAATTGAAGAAGACTTCAACTTGTGGGCAAGAAAAAGGGGTTCAGAGTTCCAGGGCGTCGCAGACCTGACGGGCGCGGTGCCGGGCCAGGGCCAGGTTGGCCCGCTTCCGGTCCAGGACCAGGTAGAGGAAGATCCCCTGGCTGCCCCGCTTGGTCAGCGGCCGGATCAGGTGGAACTGCCCGGAGAGCGTGATCAGCATGTCCTCGATGGTCTCGCCGCGCAGGTCCAGCAGCTCCATGGCGCGCATCTTGGCCCGCACCACGTCGGTGTTGCCGGCCGCGGCCACGTTGAGGTCGAGCTCGTCATTGCCGCCGAGCACGCCCAGCGCCATACCGCTGCCGTAGTCGACCAGTGCGGTGCCCAGGGCACCGTCGATGGCCATGCACTCCTTGAGGGAGGTTTCCAGGTTCATGGCTGCGTCCCCTTCTTCGTCGGTCCCCGGCCCGTCGGGCGTGCGGCGGTCGGGCGTGCGGTGGTCCGGCCCGCGGACCGGTCGCGATCACGACGCTAGGGGCCGCCCGGGCGCGCCGGGACACTCGACCGCAACCGACCGGAAGAGGCCGCACGAGCGGAGGAAAGCGGAAGGAATACATGCCCGAGCGGTCTTCCGATGCCGGCCCCGATCCCTCCTGACGCAGTGTCGGACATCCCGTGGCGCGACGGCCCTCCGCCGGAGGACCGCCTCGCGCGACGGCACGGGACCGCACGTCGCACCGCGGGACCGTACGGCGCGCCGCGGACGGCGCGGACCCGCCACCGGCGGCGGACCGCCGTTTCCGCCCGGTGGACCCGGGGCAGACGCCGCACGACCTGAGAGGGGTGGAGAACCGTGACGGCATCGGCAGCTGCATCGGAGGCGGGCCGGGAGGCCCGTTCGGCGGGACGGGAGGTGGCCGACAGCGAGGCCATGCGCATCGCCGCACGGGCGGGCTTCGCCGCCCGCGGCGTGGTGTACGTGCTCATCGGGGTGCTCGCGGTGCGGATCGCCTTCGGCGACCCGGGCGCCGAGGCGGACCGGCGCGGTGCGCTGGAGCAGGTGGCCCGCCAGCCCTTCGGCGAGTTCCTGCTCTGGGTGATCGGCCTGGCGTTCGCCGGGCTGGCGCTGTGGCGGCTCACCGAGGCCGTGTACGGGCCCACCACCGGCTCGGGCGGCGGCGAGGGCAAGCGGACCGTCAAGCGCCTGGCCGCGCTGGGCCGGGCCGTCTTCTACGGCGTGGTCGCGGCGGGCGTCTTCGGCCTGGTGCTCGGCTCGGGCGGCCCCCGGTCCAGCGACCACCAGTCCAAGGGCCTGAGCGCCCGGGCGATGGAGTGGCCGGGCGGCCGCTGGCTGGTCGGGGCCGTCGGGATCGGCTTCGTGGCGGCGGGCTGCTGGATCGCGGCGCGCGCCGCGATGCGGAAGTTCATGAAGAAGATGGAGACCGGCCGGATGAGCGCCAAGGAGGAGCGCGCCGTCGAGGTGCTCGGCGCCGCCGGCGGCGTCGCCCGGGGCGTGGTCTTCGCCACGGCGGGCGTCTTCGCGGTCGTGGCGGCCGTGCAGTTCGACCCGGACAAGGCCAAGGGCGTCGACGACACCCTGCGGTCCTTCACGCAGACCCCGGCCGGGCCGTGGCTGCTGGTCGTGGTCGCCGTCGGCCTGGTGCTCTTCGGCGTCTTCTCCTTCGCCTGCGCCCGCCGGCGCAAGGTCTGACGGGATCTCAGCAGCCGTCGGCGCGCCCGGCGGCGGACCCCTCCGGTCCGCCGCCGGGCGCGTCCGTGCGGGCGGCGAGGTCGAGGCGCCAGTCGTTGCTGCGCATCGTGCGGCCGCTGCCGGGCGGGTACGGGAAGTCGCACTCCCCCAGCAGGACGAAGCCCGCGCGGCGGCAGAGGGCGTTGGAGGCGGGGTTGTCCACGGAGGGGAAGGCGTGCAGGTGCCGGTGGCGGCCGTCGTCCCGGGCCCGGTGGAGCACGGCGGCGACGGCGGCGGCCGCGACGCCCCGGCCCTGGTGGGACGGCAGGACGTTCCAGCCGCTCTCGTACACCGCGTCGCCGCGCCAGACCCGCGTCCAGTAGCCGACGGTGCCGACCGCCTCGCCGCCGGGCAGCAGCACCCGGAACATGCGGCCGTCGAGCGCCCCGAGGTACCGGCGGTGGCGGGCGAGCACCTGCTCCTCGGTCTCCGGGCCGCCCACGTGCCGCTTCATCTCCGGCGTGTTGATCCGCCGCAGCAGTTCCAGGCCCTCCTCGGACCAGGGCTCGATCCGCACGTCCAGGGCGTTCTCCGGTGTCCGCACGCCGCCCATCCTGGCAGGGCCGCCCGCCGCGCCGGAACCGCTTTTCCGCAGCCCCGGGCGGCGGCGCGCGGGTTCAGGCGCCCCCGCCCAGCAGGGCTCCGCGGTGCCGCGAGGCGAGGCGGAGCAGGGCGGCCCCGGCCGGCTGGACCGGTTCGCGGTCCAGGAGGCGCCCGACGGCCTCCGCGGTGAAGGGCAGGCCGACGGACCTGCCGGTGCCGTCCTCGGCGCCGACCCGGCGGCCCTCGGCGTTGACCGCGGCGAGCCGGGGGAAGACCCGGTCGAAGAAGGCGGCCTCCACGACGGCCACCGTCAGCAGGTCCACGGCGAAGGTCAGCGGGTCCGCCCCCAGGCCCAGCCAGTGCACGGAGAGGTCGCCGCGCCGCCGGCCCGCGCCGAGCTCCCGGTACAGGGGCCACGCGTCGTAGTCGAGGGGCGCGGCGGCGGTGCCGTGGTCCTCCGCGGCGCCGAGCAGCTCCTCGGCCAGTTCGCGCACGAGGCAGCGCCACAGGTCGAAGTCGTTGGCCTCGTTCCACGGGGCGTCGTGCGAGGGCTGGAACATGCCGGCCGGCATCACCTGGTACAGGCCGCCGCCCGCGGCGACCTTGGCCGGGTCGCGCCAGTGCAGCACGAACTCCGCCGTCCCGGCCCGGCGGTCGTGGCGCAGCAGCAGGGTCGAGACGCCGGGCAGGGCGGGCCGCCGGGCCAGGTCGGTCGGGTCCCCGAGTGCGTCGCGGAAGGGCGTGCCCGGCGCCTCGCCGAGGTCGGCGGCGGCGAGCTCGTGGGCGGCGGCCTCGTGGATGTCCAGTCCCTCGAAGTACCGGGCGCGGCCGAAGCCGAGCACCGGCGCCCCGCCCTCGTCGTCGACGGAGAGCAGGCGGTAGCAGGCGCGGTCCTCCAGGAGGCGGGGCCGGGCGAGGGCGGCCAGCGCGTCCGCGTAGGCGGCGTGGGGGGTGCCGTCGTCGCGCAGCGGCCGCAGCGGGTCCAGTTCGGGGCGCAGCCCGTGGAAGGGCGGGGGCGGGGCGTCGGCGAGCGGCCGCAGCCGGACCCGCTCCAGCGGCACGGGCTCGGCCGGGACCCAGTGCGGCCGGGCCAGCAGCGGCGCGGCGGGCCCGGGGGCGGCGCCGGCCGCGGCGAGCCGGGCGAGGCGGTGCCGGTGGGCGTCCAGGTGGCGGCGGACGCGCAGCCAGCGGGCGCGCGAGGCGGCGGGCGCGCCGGGGGCGGGGGCATCGGGCGCCACGGGCGGGCCGGACGGGCCGGGAGCGGGGGCGGTCACCGGGCGGACCCGCCGGGCCCCTGGAGGGCGCCGATCCGGTGGAACAGCTCCGCGCCGAGGACCCGGACGTCCAGCGGCGTCTCCACCCCGGGCAGCTCGGCGGCCGCCACCCAGTGCAGGGGGTGCCCGGCCTCCCCCACGGGACGGTCGGGCCGGTCGGCCACGGCGATGTAGTGGTGGTCGACGTGGACGTGCGGCGCGGGGCAGTACCGGTCCGCCCCCACCGGGATCTCCACCGTCCACCAGGGCGGCGGCACCGTCCGGTGCGGGTAGCCGTCCGGCAGCTCCCCCGGCGCGCCGTACCCGGGCGGGACGAGGAAGCGGGCGGACAGCCCGGTCTCCTCCACCACCTCCCGCACGGCGGCCTCGGCGGGGGTCTCGTCCGGCTCCACGTGGCCGCCGGGGACGAGCAGGCCGCCGAGGCGGGGGTGCTCGATCATGCCGAGCCGCCAGTCGCCGCCGACCCGGGCGAAGAGGTAGACGCTGGCGGTGGCGTGCTTGGCCGTCATGGGCGTCCTCGTCTCGGGCGGGGTCCCGGGCTGAGCGCCCGGGCTGAGCGCCCGGGCGGCGGGCGGGGCGCTCCGACTCTTTCACGTCCCGCCGCACCCCGGCGGCGGGGCCCGCCCGGACGCGGACACGGGCCGCAGCGGTCCGCCCGTGTGCTTGGATGCGGGCCATGACGACTGCGGACCCCTCCCTGGAAATCCTGGACATCGTCGACGAGCAGGACCGCGTGACGGGCACCGCGACGCGCGGCGAGGTGTACGACCGGAGGCTGACGCACCGCTGCGTGTTCGTGCTCTGCCGGGACGCCGAGGACCGGATCTTCGTCCATCGCCGCACCGCGACGAAGCTCTTCTCGCCGCTGAAGTACGACCTGTTCGTCGGCGGTGTCGTCGGCGCCGGCGAGTCGTACGCGGAGGCGGCGGTCCGCGAGGCCGAGGAGGAGCTGGGCGTCTCGGGGATCAGGCCGCGGCAGCTGTTCAAGTTCCTCTTCGAGACGCCGGACCACTCGTGGTGGTGCGACGTCCACGAGGCGCGGTGGACGGGTCCGGTCGACCCGCAGGTGGAGGAGGTCGACTGGCACGCCTTCCTCACCGAGGAGGAGGTGGAGCGGCGCCTCGCCGAGTGGCCCTTCGTGGAGGACGGCCTGGAGGCGTGGCGCCGCTACCGGGAGCTGCGGGGCCGCGGCTGATCCGGTGCGGGCCGCTCCGCCGTGTCGGGGCGGTCCGCCGTGTCAGGGCTGTCCGCCGTGTCAGGGCTGTCCGGAGCGGTCCGGACCGTCCGGGGCGGGCCGCGCCGCCGCAGCCCGCTCCCGTGCCGCCCACAGCGGGTGCTCGCGGGCGGCCCAGCCGGGCGAGACCGTGCCGGTACGCATGCCGAGGCGGGCCTCCGGGTCGCGCGAGGCCATCCACAGGTGGCCGGCGACGACCGCGGCGATGGCCAGGGCCAGCCAGTCGTGCACGAAGGTGGCACCGGTCCGCCACACCAGCGGCGCCAGGTGCGGGAACCACATGAGCAGCCCGGTGCCGACCATGACCAGGGCGGCGCCGGCCGTCCAGGAGGCGTAGAGCTTCTGCCCGGCGTTGAACTTGCCGGCCGGCCGCTCCCCGTGCCGGCGCAGGGCGGACCGCAGCCACTGCCGGTCGTGGGGGCCGAAGCGGTTGAGGAGCCGCAGGTCGGCGCGGAACGCCCGCGACGCCAGGCCCGCCAGGACGGGGAGCGGCAGCAGGATCCCGGACCACTCGTGGACGGTGACCACCAGCCGCCGCCGGCCGACCAGCTCGGCCAGCGGCGGCAGGTACAGGCAGGCGGCGGTCACCAGGCACAGGCCCATCAGCGCCGCCGTGGAGCGGTGGACCCACCGTTCGGCGGCGGTGAACCGGCGCAGCCGCCCGCCGGACGGCGCGGCGGCGGAGGGCGGCGCGGCGTCGGACGGCGGCGCGGCGTCGGACGGCGGGGCGGCGGGTCCCGGCGCGGAGACCGCAGGGGCGTCCGGCCCGGGGGCGTCAGGCTGTCGGGGCATCGTCACGTCCGTTCGACCGTCCCACCCAGGCGTCGACGTCGTAGCCGTACTGCTCCCAGTACCCGGGCCGCACCCGGTCGGTCACGGTGATGCCGGAGAGCCACTTCGCCGACTTGTAGAAGTACATCGGGGCCACATAGAGGCGGACCGGGCCGCCGTGGGCGTGGCCGATGGCGGCGTCCTGCATCCGCAGCGCGACCAGGACGTCGGGGCGGCGGGCCTGCTCCAGGGTGAGGCTCTCGCTGTACGCGCCGTCGAAGCAGGTGAACCGGACCGCGTGCGCCCCGGGCCGCACGCCGGCCGCGTCGAGCAGGCGGGAGAGGCGCACGCCCTCGAACGGGGTGCGCGGCACCCGCCAGCCGGTGACGCACTGGACGTCCCGCACCAGCCGGTCCTGGGGCAGGGCGCGCAGGTCGGCCAGCCGGTAGGAGCCGGGCCGGTCGACGAGGCCGTCCACGGTGAGCCGGTAGTCGGCCTCGCCGCGGTGGGGCACCGAGTCGGCGACGGAGTAGTAGCGGAAGCCGCCCCCGCCGGGCAGCAGTCCGGTGAGTCCGGTGGGGTCCTTGCCGGCGGCGGCTCCGAGGAAGGAGTCCACCCCGCGCTGGAGGAAGGGCCCGGCGGCGACGCCGGCGGCGCCGAGCCCGAGCATGCCGAGGACGACGCGGCGGCCGACCGGCGTGCCGCGCCCCTCGGGTTCGGAGGTCGTGTCCACCCCTCGATTCGACCAGGTGGAGCGCGTCCTGGCCAGGGGCGGCGGCCGGACGTCAGCGTTTCGTCACACATGGCGGGGCGGCCGGGAGGGGGCGGGCGCCCTCGGGGCCGCGGGGACCGTGCCCCGGGGAGCCAGGGCCGCGTCCGCCGGGGGGTGCGGACGCGGCCCCGGGGAGGAACGCTATCCGTGTACATGACACTGCGTCAATGCTGCGTGCCGCCTCCCGTTAGGGTGGGCCCATGGCCACGCGCACGCGCCCCCGCAGCACCCCCGCAGCACCGGAGCGGCCCGACCGCGGCCCCCGCCGCCGGCTCAGCGTGGACGAGCGCCGCGAACAGCTGATCGAGGTCGCCCTCGACCTGTTCAGCCGCTGCGCCCCCGACGAGGTGTCCATCGACGACATAGCGGCCGCCGCGGGAGCCTCCCGCCCCTTGGTCTACCACTACTTCCCCGGCAAGCAGAGCCTCTACGAGGCCGCCCTGCGCCGCGCCGCCGACGAGCTCGCCGGACGCTTCCGGGAGCCCGCCGAGGGCCCCCTCTCCGAACGGCTGCACCGCGTCATGGTCCGCTACTTCGACTTCGTCGACGGCCACGGGCCGGGCTTCGCCGCCCTGCTGCGCGGCGGGTCCGTCGCCGCCGGCTCCTGGAGCGGCGCCGTCATCGACGAGGTCCGCCGCGCCGCCCACGACGAGATCCTCGCCCACCTGGGCGCCGAGGACCCGGGCCCGCGGCTGCGCCTCACCGTCCGGACCTGGATCGCCGACGCGGAGATCACCGCCCTCGCCTGGCTGGAGGACCGCTCGCTGTCCCGCGAGGAGCTGCAGCTGCGCCTCGTCCAGGAGTTCACGGCCGCCCTCGCGGTCACCGCCTCCCGGGAGCCCTCCCTGGTGCCCGTCCTGCGGAGCCTCCTCGCGGAGGAGTCCCCCTCCGGGCCCGCCGGACGGCTCCTCGCGCAGCTCGGCGGACTGCTCGCCGACCCGGGCATCGCGGACGCCGTGGGACGGCTGGCGGCGGAGGGCTGACGGCGGCCGGCCCGGGCGGGCGGGGGCCCGGACCGCAGGCCGCCGGTGCGTCCCCGTCTGGTAGAAAAGCCGGGCCGATCCGTACACGAGGGGGAACAGGCACGCATGTCTGAGAACGGACTCGCCCACGCACAGGCCGCCGCGAACCGGGTGGCCGCCACCGTCGACGCGGTCTCCGAGGCCCTGCTGTCCGGCCGGGCCTGGCTGCACCCCGCCGCCTCGCTCACCACCCCCGTCCGCGTCGCGGCCCTCCCCTCCCCCGGCGACCCCGCCACCGGGCACGAGCGCCGGGTCGTGCCCGGGGCGGGGGCGGTCGTCGGGTGGGCCTCCGCCGAACCGCCGGAGGAACCCGTCGCCGCCGACGCCGTCCGCCGCGTCCTGGACCGCCTCGGGGCGGGTCCCGTCCTCGGCCGCGAGGCCGACGCCGAGGCCCTGCACCTCCCCGTAGCCGCCGACCCGGCCCCCGGCGACCCCCGGCCCGCCCTCCCCCCGCTGACCGGTGCCGCCGACCGGTCCGGACCGCTGCGCACCGCCGACGTGACCGGCGTCCGGGTCGGGCTGGCCGTCCCCGCGGTCTTCCACTCGCTCCTCGCCCGGGGCGGCGCCGACCGGGTGGCCGACCACCTGGTCGAGACCGCGGAGGAGGTCCTGGCCGGCGCCCACGGCACGGCGCGCCGCGACTGGGCGGCGGTCACCGCGGCCTGCGCCGACGCCGCCCGGGCCGACGGCGCGTTCTTCGCCGGGCTCTGCCGGCTCGACGTCGGCGGACGCGAGAGCACCGCCACCCTGGCCGCCGTCGTCGTCCCCCTCGCCCCCGGCGCGTCCGCGGAGCCGCCCGGCGGCCCGGGAGCGGCACCCGGCGACGCGGGGGCCCACCGGGTCGAGCTGCCCTGCGGCCCGGCCACGGTCCTCACCGAGGCCCGGACGACGCCCGTCCCGGCGGCGCTCGCCGCCGACGGCCGCCGCCGCCTGATCGGCACCGCCGCCGCCGTCGCCCTGGTCCCCCTCCCCGACGGGGAGCGGGTGCTCGCCGTGCAGCTCAGCACGCCGCACGAGCAGGACTGGGAGCTGTACGGCGCCGCCTTCGCCCGGGTGCTGGAGAGCATCGAGATCGCCTGGGACGGCGTCACCGCGGCGCCCGAGGCGCCCGTGGCACCCGAGGAACGCGAGGGACGCGAGGAGGCGGCCGACGCGCCCACCGCCCCTCCCGCACCGGCGCCGGCACCCGCACCCGCCGCGGAGCCCGCCGCCGCCGCGGCTCCGGCAGGAACGGCCGCGCCCGCCCCGGCCGGCCCCGCCCCCGTTCCCGACGCGCCGCCCGCTCCGGCTCCCGCCCCGGCCGTCGCGCCGACGCCCGCTCCGGCAGTCCCGGCTCCCGCCCCGGCGGACGCGGCCCCGGCGGACTCGGCCCCGGCCGACGCCGCCCCGGCGGGCACGGACAGGCCGGGCAAGGGCACCCCCGTGCGGGTCCCCCCGGCCGACTGGGACCCCTTCGCCCCTCCCGGCGCGGCCCCCGTCGGCCCCGCGGCCGCGCCTGCGCCGCCGACCCGGGCGCCGGCCGCGGGTGCGGCCGCCGGCGGCGCGGGCGGGCCGGGCAAGGGCACCCCCGTGCGGGTCCCCCCGGCCGACTGGGACCCCTTCGGCACCACGGGCGCGGCCCCCGGCGCCCCGGCCCCGGCCGCCGCGCAGGAGCCGGCTGAGGAGGCCGCGCCCGCCAAGGGCACCCCCGTCCAGGTCCCCCCGGCCGACTGGGACCCCTGGGCCTGAGCACCCGTGCCCGGCCCCGCCCGCGCACCGGCCGGAGGCCGGGCGGGGCGGCGGTCCGGGCTCCGGGTCAGTGCGCGGCGGAGCTGTTCAGGAGGCGTCCGCCGAGGGCCGCGGCGGCGGTGGCGACGACGGCGCAGCCGAGGACGACCGCCCAGCCGACCGGTCCCAGCGCCGTGCAGCCGAAGAAGCGGTTGATCCCCGGCACCTCCACCGCCGCCACCAGGGCCGCGGCCGAGACACCGCTGGTGAGCAGGACGAGCGGGCTGCGCCAGCGGCCGATGAGGGTCTGTCCCAGCTGGGCCCCGACGAGGGCCGCGAGCGCCATCGTGGAGGCCCGCCGCCCGCCGTCGGGCAGCACCCGGGTGGCGCGGCCGAGCTGCCAGGCCACCAGCGCCGCCGCCGCGGTGGCGCTGCCGCGGACGGCGAGCATGCGGGCCACCTCGGGTCCGGCGAAGCCCCGCGCCGGACCGTCCGTGACCGCGCGCCCGCCGCCCTCCGCGCCCCGCGCGCCCTCCGTCTCCGCGTCCGACCGGCGGGGCGTCAGGGCCACGGCCAGGGCGGGCAGCATGTCGGTGAGCATGTTGACCACCAGGAGCTGACGGGTGGTCAGCGGAGCCCGTCCGCTGACCGCCGTACCGGCCAGGGTGAACGCGATCTCGCCCGCGTTGCCGCCCACCAGGATCGCGATGGCGTCCCGGACGCTCGCCCACAGCGAGCGGCCCTCGGCGAGCGCGTCCAGGATGAGCCGGGGGTCGGGCGCGGTCAGCACGAGGTCGGCCGCGCTGCGCGCGGAGCCGCTGCCGCGCCCGGCGACGGCGATGCCGACGTCGGCCCGGCGGATGGCGGCGGCGTCGTTGGTGCCGTCGCCCGTCATCGCGACCACGCGCCCGGCCCGCTGGAGCTCCCGGACGATCCGCACCTTCTGGGCGGGCGACACCCGCGCGAAGACCGCCGCCGCGGCCACCACCTCGGCGCGGCGGGCCGCGGGCAGCGCCTCCAGCTCGGCACCGGTCAGCACCCGGCCGGCGTCGGGGATGCCGATGTCGGCGGCGACGGCGGCGGCGGTCACCGGGTGGTCGCCGGTGACCATCACCGGCCGCACCCCGGCCCGGACCAGGCCCGCGACCGACGCGGAGGCGTGCGGCCGCGGCGCGTCCGCGATCCCCACGAACCCGAGCAGGCAGGCGTCCCGCACGCGCCCGGCCAGCTCCTCGCCGGACATCCCGGCGGGCTCGCCCGGCCCGTCCACCGCGATCCGGGCCACCGCGAGGACCCGCAGGCCGCGCCCGGCCAGCGCCTGCACCCGCTCCCGGGCCCGGTGCCGCCTGGCCTCGGTGAGCGGCAGCGGCCGGCCGTTGCGGTCGGCGACCTCGGAGCAGCGCTCCAGGACGGTCTCCGGCGCGCCCTTGACCGCGATGACCGGCCCCTCCCCGGCGTCGCCGAGCGCGGCCGAGAAGCCGCGGCCGGTCTCGAAGGGCAGCTCCGCGAGGAGCTTCCAGCCGGGGACCTCGTCGTGGTCCAGGGCCGCCTCGGCGACGGCCCGGTCGGTGGCGTGCGCCATCTCCCGGATGCCGTCGGCGAACGGGGGGCAGGCGCGGGCGGCGTTGCGCAGGATCCGCCGGCCGGTGCCGCCCGCGATCGGCACCGGGCCGTGCAGGGCGGCGGTGCGGACCAGCGAGAGCCGGCCCTCCGTCAGGGTGCCGGTCTTGTCGAAGCAGACGGTGTCGACGCGGCCGAGCGCCTCCAGGGCGCGGGTGGAGCGCACCAGGACGCCTAGCCCGGAGAGGCGGCGGGCGGCGGCGAGCTGGGCCACCGTCGCGACCAGGGGCAGGCCCTCCGGCACGGCGGCCACCGCGATCGCGACGCCGGAGGCCAGGGCCTCGCGCAGCCGCAGCCCCCGCAGGAGGCCCAGGCCGGTGACGGCGAGGCCGCCGACGCCGGTGGCGGGCAGGGCGATGCGGGTGAGTTCGGCGAGCCGGGCCTGCAGGCCCGCCGTGGAGCGGACCCGGCCCGCGGCGCGGGCGGCCCGGCCGGCCTCGGTGGCGCCGCCGGTGGCGACCACGACGGCGACCCCCGACCCGGCGAGCACGACCGTGCCCTCGTAGAGCATGCAGCTGCGCTCGGCCTGGTGGGCGTTGGGGACCGCCTCGGGCGACTTGCCGACCGGGAGGGGCTCGCCGGTGAGGCTGGCCTCGTCGACCTCCAGGGAGACGGCGGCCAGCAGCCGGGCGTCCGCGGGCACGACGTCCTCCGGGTGGACCGCGATGAGGTCGCCGGGGCGCAGCCGGTCGGCGGGGACCTTCCGGCCCCGGGTGTGCGCGGGTTCGGGCGGGTGGGGGGCGTCGCCGGGGGGCTGCGCCACGAGGCGGGCGTGGGTGCGCTGGCGCAGCAGCAGGGCGTGCAGGGCGCGTTCGGCGCGCATCCGCTGGGTGCCGCTGACGACGGCGTTGCCGAGCATGACGCCGCCGACGAGGAAGGCGTCGACGCCGGAGCCGACGACGGCGGAGGCGGCGGCCCCGAGGGTGAGGACGGGGGTGAGCGGGTCGTGCAGCTCGTCGCGGGTGGCGCGGTAGAGGTCGGCGGCGGTCCGCGCCGGACCGGCGAGCCGGCGGACGGCGGGCCGCACGCCGGGCACCGCGCAGGCGGCCCGCCGCACGGCGGCGGCCCGGTCCCGGAGCGCGGCGGCGGGGCGCTGCCCCAGCTCCGCCGCCGTCCGCGCCGCCCGGGCCCGTTCGGCCTCCTGGAGCTCGCGCATCCGCTGCCACACCTCGTCGGCGGGGAGGGCGTGCCAGGCGTCCCGGACGACGGACGGCGGGGAGGGGCGGCGGGAGACGCCCCTGGCGCGCAGGGCGGAGGTGGCCATGGCGCCGAACGCGGCCAGGTGCACGGGCGGCGCGGTCCGCCAGCCGAGGAACGGGCCGCGGCCGCGCTCCGGCGGGCGCGAGGCGGAGAGCAGGGCGCCCAGGGCGGAGGCCGCCACCGAGGTGTGGGCGGCGCTGGTGCTCTGCTCGTGGGCGGCCGGTACGGCGGCCAGGACCCGCCAGGCCTGCTCCAGGGCGGAGCCGGGCGGGCCGCCGGCGCCGCAGACGATGTCCGCCGTCCAGTCGGCGCCGCCCTCGTCGGGGGCGACGCAGACGCCGACGTCGGCGGCGCGCAGCGCGTGGGGGCGGTCGCGGGCGACCAGCAGCACGCCCCGGCCGTCGGCCTGGAGGGCGCGGACCGTCTCGGTGAGGCCGTCGTCGCCGTCGGCGGCCTCCTCGGCCTGGCCGAGGAGTTCGTGGACGGCGGCGTGGGGGGTGACCGCGACCTGGGCGGCGCTCTGCTGCGCCACGTCGAGGAGCGCCTCGGCGAGGGGGGCCGCGCACACGCCGATCCGCACGGTGCCGCAGAGGCCCTGGGGGCCGTGGAGCTCGGCGAGGACGCCGCGCGGGTCCGCCGGGTCGGCGTCGGGGCCGGGGACGGGCACGGGCACGGGCACGGGTGCGGGTGCGGCCTCGGCGCCCGCGAACGGGTCGGCCGTGGGCGCGCCGGGGGCCGCGGGCCCGTCCTGCACCGGCCGCAGGCGGTAGTGCCCGCGCCGCCAGCCGGCCGGGTCGGCGAGGTCCGCGGCCGTGCGCCCGTGCAGGACGCGGGCCGCGGCCTGCCACACCGCCGCGTCGTCGAGGTCCTCGTGGGCGGAGCGCGCGGCCAGCAGCCGCACCTCCTCCCCGCAGAGCACGCGGGCGTCGATCACCACCGCGTCGATCCGGTCCAGCCGGCGCAGGGCGCCCGGATCCAGGACCACGGTGCCGCGCCGGGCGAGGTCGTGCCCCAGGACGGCCGCGAACGCCTCGCGGCCGAGCCGGGCGGCGCGCGGCAGGGTGGCCAGCAGGGCGTCCGCCGCCCCCTCCATGTGCTGGGAGACCAGGACGGTGACGGCGGCGCCGAGGACCTCCGCGAGGGCGGTGCGGTCGGCGGCGCGCTCCACCGGGCCCTGCGGGAGCGGGACCGGCCGCGGCGGCGGCTCCGGCAGGTGCGCGGGCACGGGCACCCCGCCGGCGCAGAGCCGGGGGTGGGCGGCCGTCCAGGCGGCCGCGCGGGCGCCGATCTCGTACAGCTGCAGGCAGCGGTGGGCCACGTCGACGGCGAGCGGCGCGACGCCGTCGGAGACGCCGTGCAGGACGGCGTTGACGCCCGCGAGCAGCACCTCGGCCCGGTGGTGGCCGATCCGCGCACCGAGGTCCTGGCGGACGGCGGGCAGCGAGTCGGCCATGGCCACGGCGGCCCGCACCACCCGGGGCGCGGGGGCGATGCGGGTGAGCCGGACGACGGAGGCGCCGAGCAGGCCGACGCAGTCGAGCACGAGGGCGACCGACGCCGCGGCGGTCGCGGCCTGGTCGTCGGGGGGTCCGGGGCGGTCGGGCTCGCCGGCCTCCCACGCCTCCAGCTCCTCCTCGCCGAGCTCGTCCCCGCCCGCCTCCGGCGCGGCCTCCCTCGGGGCGGCCGGGCGGCGGACGGCCTCCTCGGCGGAGCGGACCGCCTCGACGAGGTCGGCGACGTCCACCCGGTCCTCGGCGAACGCCACGAGGACGTGCCCGGTGACGGCGTTGACCTCGGCCAGGTCGACGCCCTCGATGTCCCTCAGGGCCGCGGTGACGGCGGAGGCCAGCCGGTGGTGGCGGGGTCCGCCGGCGGGGAGGCTGCGGACCTGGATGTGGGCGCGGCCGCCGTACGCCCAGATGCGGCGCCTGCCCTCCCCCTCGACGAGGGCGCGCAGGCCCCGCCCGACGGCCTCGGAGGCGGGCAGCGGCCGGGCGGCGGCGGCCGCCGCGCCCGCGGCGCCGGAGGCGGCGGACCTCCCGAGGGAGCCGGCCCCGGTGGCCGCGGACCGGGCGAGGGAGGCCGCGCCCGCGGTGCCCGTGCGGCCGATCGCGGCCGCCGCGGCGGCCCCGCCCCGGGCCAGCGCGATCGCGTCGGCGGCGCCGCCCGCCGCGGCGCGCAGCCCGGTGGTCAGGGCGGGGCGGGCGGGGAGCAGCGCGGCGGCGGCGGCGAGCAGGGCGGGCGACCGGGCCAACGCGGCCTCCTGGGGTGCGGCGGAAGGTACCGGCTAGCCATACCCCGTACGGTCACACAACGGACATTTCATACACCAATGCCGTCACTCCCGGCCGTGGGCCTCCCTGCGGTGCTCCGCCAGCGCCTCGTCGAGGCCGTCGTGGACCGGCGTGGTGATGCTGACCCCCGTCAGGTCGATGATCCGGCGCACGGCCGGGGTGGGGCGGGCCAGCCGGAGCGAGCCCTCCGCACGGCGGGTCTCCTGCTGGGCGCGGATGACGATGTTGAGGCCGGAGGAGTCCATGAACGGGACGTCGGCCAGGTCGAGCACCAGGTGGCGGCGGCCGTGGTGGAGCTGGTTGGCCAGCTGGAAGTGCAGCTCGGTGGCGGTGTCCACGTCCAGTTCGCCGGTGATGGCGACCACCGCCACGTCGGGGTCCGGCACGCTCACCTCCACCGTCAGGCGGGGCGCCTCCTCGGCGGTCTCGTCCGCCTGCTCCGCCCCGGGGAAGGGCTCGGCGTCCGTGGGGTCCTGCGCCGCCGCGTACGGGTCGGAGCCGGTCCGGGCCGTCGCGGAGTCGCTGGGGGTCCTGGGGGTCACGGGGGTTCCTCCGGGGGTTCGGGAGTGCCCCGGGGGAACTCGGACCCCCGGGGCACACAGGGTCGTGCGGGCGGCTGCCCCGCCGGGCGCGGTCCCACGCCTCCCGGCGGCGGGTTTTCCCGCCGGACCGCCCCGGCCGCCCCCGGACCGCCGAGGAACGCCCCGGCCGCCCCGGGCCCGCCCGCACGCGCAGGCGCGGGCCCGGGACGGCCCTGCGGCGGGGAGAGCGGCTCAGCCCTCGTCCCGCCAGGAGCGCCACAGCGCGGCGTACGGGCCGCCCGCGGCCACCAGCTCCGGATGGCTGCCGTACTCGGTGATCCGGCCGTCCTCCACCACCGCGATCAGGTCCGCGTCGTGGGCGGTGTGGAGGCGGTGGGCGATCGCGATGACGGTGCGCCCGTCGAGCACCCGGGAGAGCGAGCGCTCCAGGTGCCGGGCGGCCCGCGGGTCGAGGAGCGAGGTGGCCTCGTCCAGGACCAGGGTGTGCGGGTCGGCGAGCACCAGCCGGGCGAGCGCCAGCTGCTGGGCCTGCGGCGGGGTGAGGGCGGTGCCGCCGGAGCCGACCTCGGTGTCCAGCCCCTCGGGCAGGGCGTCGGCCCAGGGGCCCGCGTCGACCGCCTCCAGGGCGGCGCGCAGCGCCGCGTCGTCGGCGTCCGGCCGGGCCAGCCGCAGGTTGTCGCGCAGGGTGCCCACGAAGACGTGGTGCTCCTGGTTGACCAGCGCGACGTGCGTGCGGACCCGCTCGGGCGGCATGTCGGCGAGCGCGGCGCCGCCGAGGGTCACCCGGCCGGTCCGCGGCGCGTGGATGCCGGCCAGCAGGCGGCCGAGGGTGGACTTGCCGGCCCCGGACGGCCCCACCAGGGCCAGCCGGGCGCCGGGCTCGACCGCCAGCGAGATGCCGTGCAGGACGTCGGCTCCCTCGCGGTAGCCGAAGCGGACCTCGTCGGCCCGCACCCGCCGCCCGTCGGGCCGCACCGAACCGTCCCGCCCGGGGTCCGCGACCTCCCGCACCCCCACCAGCCGGGCCAGCGAGGCCTGGCCGACCTGCAGCTCGTCGTACCAGCGCAGGATCAGGTCGACGGGCTCGATCAGCATCTGGGCGTAGAGGACGCCGGAGGTGAGCTGCCCCACGCCGATCCAGCCCTGGAGGGTGTAGAGCCCGCCGAGGCCGAGGGTGGCGGCGACGGCGAGCACGTACGGCAGGTCGACGGTCGGGAAGTACCGGGTGCGCAGCCACATCGTGTACCGCTCCCAGGAGATCCAGGTGCGGATCCGCTCGTCGGTGAGGGCCACCCGGTCGTCGCCGATGCGCAGCGCCTCGACGGTGCGGCCGGCGTCGACGGTCTCGGCGAGCACGGTGTTCACAGCGGCGTAGGAGGCGGACTCCGCCCGGTACGACTGCGGGGCGCGCCGGAAGTACCAGCGGGAGCCGGCCAGCAGGACCGGCAGGCCCACC
This sequence comes from Streptomyces sp. NPDC001380, assembly GCF_042895785.1. Taxonomy (NCBI): domain Bacteria; kingdom Bacillati; phylum Actinomycetota; class Actinomycetes; order Kitasatosporales; family Streptomycetaceae; genus Streptomyces; species Streptomyces sp. NPDC001380. The sequence goes on from NZ_JBIAWP010000012.1 coordinate 191,123, forward strand.
AGCGCGGTCACCGCCAGCAGCGGCGAGGTGACGAGCAGGGCGCCCAGCACCAGCAGGACGGAGACGACCGCGACGGCCAGCTCCGGGACGGCGTCGCGCACCGAGCGGGCCAGCCGGTCGACGTCCGTGGTGGTGCGGGAGACCAGGTCGCCGGTGCCGGCCCGCTCCAGCACGCCGGGCGGCAGCGCGACGGAGCGGACCAGGAAGTCCTCCCGCAGGTCGGCCAGGACCTGCTCGCCGAGCACGGCGCCGCGCAGCCGGGACATGCCGGTGAACGCGGCCTGCACGGCGAGCGCGAGCAGGTACCAGAGGGCGGCGTGGGCGATACGGGCCTCGGTGGTGCCGCCGTCGAGCCCGTCGACCAGGGAGCCGAGCACCCAGGGTCCGACGAGGCCGGCGGCGGCGCCGACGGCGTGCAGGCCGACGACGCCCGCGAAGGAGCGGCGGTGGCGGGCGGCCAGCAGCCGGACGTAGGCGCGTACGGTGGCGGGGGAGCCGACGGGCAGCAGGGTCGCCGCCTCGCGCTCCTGCGCCGCGGGGTCGGCCGGGGGCCTCATGCGGTCTCCTCCTGCAGGTCGGCGGTCTCCTCGCGGGTGACCACGGAGCGGTAGCGGGGGTCGGTGTGCATCAGTTCGCGGTGGGTCCCGGTGGCGGCGACCCGGCCGTCCTGCAGGAGGACGACGCGGTCGGCGCGGTCCAGCAGCAGCGGGCTGGTGGCGAGGACGACCGTGGTGCGGCCCTTGCGGACCTCCCGCAGGCCGTCGGCGATCCGGGACTCGGTGTGGGCGTCGACGGCGCTGGTGGGCTCGTCCAGGACGAGGACCGGCGGGTCGGCGACGAGGGAGCGGGCCAGGGCGAGGCGCTGGCGCTGGCCGCCGGAGAGCGATCGGCCGCGTTCGGTGATCCGGGCCCGCATGGGGTCGCCCTGCGCGTCCGGGGCGCCGTCCACGAGGGCGTCGAGGACGTCGTCGGCACAGGCGGCGGCCAGGGCGTCGGCGGGGGCGACCCGGCCGGAGGCCGGGACGGCGAACAGGTCGGCGAGGGTGCCGGAGAGCAGGACCGGCTCCTTGTCGTGGACCAGCACCAGGGCGCGGGCCTCGGCCAGCGGGAGCGCGTCGAGGGCGGCACCGCCCAGGCGGGCGGAGGGCGGGGAGGGCGCGGGGGGCGCTGCCGGGGCGCCGTCTCCCCCGGCCGCGCCGGTCCCGCCGTCGGCGTCATCCGCAGTGCCGGCCGCGATGCCGGCAGAGGTGCCGACCGCAGCCGCCTCCGGGGCGCCCTCCGCGGCGCGGCCGCGCGGCGCGTGGCCGCCGAGCCGCTCCGCCAGCGCGCCGGCCGCGTCGGGGTCGCCGCAGACCACGGCGGTCAGGAGGCCCGCGGGGGCGGTGAGGCCGGTGGCCGGGTCGTGCAGGTCGGACCGGGCGGCCCGGTCCGCGGGCAGGCTCTCCGCGGGGGCGGCGGGGGAGGCCGTGCCGGAGGCCCGCTCCAGCCGCAGGACGCGCACGGCGCGGGCGGCCGAGACCCGGGCGGCCGTCCAGGCGTGGGCGGCCTCGCCCAGCACGCGGAGCGGACCGGCGAGGAACGCGGTGGCGCCGTACACGGCGACCAGGTCGCCGACGCCCAGGTCCCCCCGCACCACCAGGTGGGCGCCGTACCAGGTGACGCCCACCACGAACGCGCCCGGGAGCAGCACCTGCTGGGCCCGCATCAGCGCCCACACCCGGGCGGTGCGCACGGCGGCGGCGCGGACCTTCTGGGACGCCTCCCGGTAGCGGTCGAGGAAGAGCTCCTCGCCGCCGATGCCGCGCAGCACCCGCAGTCCGGCCACGGTGTCGGCGGCCAGCTCGCCCGCCTTGCCGCCGAGGGAGCGCTGCTCGTCGAAGCGGCGCTCGAACGGGCCGATGAGCGGCCAGAAGGCCGCGGCGAGGACCAGGACGCCCAGCAGCACGGCGAGGCCGAGCACCGGCTGGCGGACCAGCACGACGACGGAGACGCCGAGCCAGACGGCGACGGCGGCCCACAGCCGGGCGGAGATCTCGACGAACCAGCCGATCTTCTCCACGTCGCCGGAGCTGACGGCGACGACCTCGCCGGTGGCGATCCGGTGGGAGAGGCCCGCGCCGAGGCGGGACGCCTGGCGGGCCACCAGCTGGCGGATCTGGCAGGCGGCGGTGATCCAGTTCCACACCGTCTGGCGGTGCAGCATGGTCGCGGCGGCGGCCTGGACGGCGCCGAGCACGAAGGCGCCGGCGCCGGCCGCCAGGACCGCGGACCGGTCGCCGTCGATCGCGGCCTGGATGCCGCGGCCGACGAAGAGCGGGATGGCGGCCTGGCCGCCCATGTGGAGGACGCCCCAGAGGACGGCCAGGACGCGGCCGCGCCGCTGGGAGCGGCCGAGCCAGCGCAGGAAGCGGCGGGGCGAGGTGAGGTCGGGACTGCCGGGGTCGGACATCGGCAGCTGGACGAGCGACATGACGCTCCGTGGGGGTGGTGCGGGCGGGATGGGGGTGCCGCCGGGCCGCGGGGTGGGCGGCCGGGGGCACGCCGGGGCGCCGCCGGACGAGGACTGCGCGCCGGGCGGGGCTGCGGGTACGGGGCGGAAGGGTGCCGGGAGGCGGGTACGGCGGGAGCCGCCGGCGGCTGGGGGTCAAGGGGTGGCCATGGTCACCGAGCGTGCCCGTCCCGGACCGGGACCGCAACGGGTTTTCCGGGCGGGGGGCGGTCCGGCCGCGGCGTGCGCGGGGCGCGGCGGTGGGAGGGGCGGCAGAACGGTGCCGTGGGACGCGACGGGGCGCTGTGGGACGCGGCGGGGCGCTGTGGGCGGACGGGCCGTCAGCGCCCCGGCCCCGGCGGGGGCTCCGGAAAGAAGAGGACCGCCCCCGGGGTCCGGGGGCGGTCGCGACGGTCACGGCGGGTACGGCGGGCCGTCAGGCGGCCGCGCGGCACCCCTTCAGGCGGCGGTGCCGAGATCGCGCGAGGCGGCCTGGAGGGCCTGGTACGCCACCAGGTAGGCGCCCTGCAGGTGGGCGAGGGTGGCCGACTGCCGGTCGGTCCACGCGATCATCGGCGTGCCGGACCCGGCGCCGCCGGAGCGGCGCCGCTCGCCCTCCACCTCGGTGACGTAGGCGCGCACGGCGTCGTTGGCGCGCTCGACCGCGCGCTCCAGGTGCCCCAGGTCTCCGGGACCCGGCAGGACCTCGGCGTTCGACAGGACTGACGACATGTGCTGATTCTATGGAGCGTCACCGACAGCCGGGACGGGGCCGGACGGCCCCTCCCCCTCCCACCTGCGGATTCCTGCGCCGGACGTTGCCGACATCACACTGCGGACGCGTTTGGGAGCAGCCCCGGGTGGCGAAAGGGGGGCTCCGGGGTCACAGCCGGGCGGCCTTCCGGAGAAGTTCCAGGGCCCGGTCGCGGTCCGCCTCGTCGAGGGGCTCGAGGAGCAGCCGCTGGACCTCCCGCACCCCGTCGGCGGACCGGCGCAGCGCGTCCTGCCCGTCCGGGGAGAGGGAGAGCAGGTTGCGGCGGCCGTCGGCGGGGTCGCGGCGGCGCAGCACCAGGCCGCGCCGGACCAGCCGGCTGACCATCTCGGCCATGGTCGCCTTGTCCAGCGACGCCCGCTCCCCCACGGTCCGCTGGTCGATCCCGGGCTCCAGCGCCAGGACGTGCATCACGGCGTACTGGGGCGCGGTCAGCTCGGCGCCGACGTGCTCGTTCCACAGCCGGGTGTGCACCTGCTGGGCGACCCGGATCAGGTAGCCGACGGCGCGCTGGGCGTCCAGCAGGGGCCGGGCGTCGGCGAGGGCGGCGATGGCTATGGGCTCCAGCCGGGCGACCAGGCCCAGGGTGGCGACCAGGTGGTGGCGCTCCGTCTCGTCGAGGGGCTCGAAGAGGGTCCGCTGCACCTGCACCACGCCGGCGGTGGCCTCGCGGACGAGCTGGACGCCGTTCGGGGAGAGGGAGAGGAGCTTGCGGCGGCCGTCGGCGGGGTCGCGGCGGCGCAGCACCAGGCCGCGCCGGACCAGCCGGCCGACCATCTCGGCCATGGTCGCCTTGTCCAGCGAGGCCCGCTCCCCCACGGTCCGCTGGTCGGAGCCGGGCTCCAGGGCCAGGGCGAGCAGCACCCCGAACTGGGGGGCGGTGATCTCCAGGCCGACGTGCTCGTTCCACAGCCGGGTGTGCACCTGCTGCGCGACCCGGATCAGATGCCCCGGTGAGCGCAGCAGGCCGTCCGATGTTCGGGTGATCTCGATCTCCCCCAGCACCATGAGTCCGTCCCCATGTCGCGCCCGACGCGCTCACGGCCGTCGGGGGGCGCAGTAACGGCGTGCCGGCGTCCCGCAGCGTCGAGGGGAGCTCCGCCGAGCAGCCGACGGCTGCTGGCGCACACTATACAAATGTCCGACTGGTCTGCGGAGTCCGGTGGGACGGTAAACGCCTGTTCGTTCCCGGCAGCGGTTCCCCCCGGGACGTCCACAGGAGCTTCACGGGGCGGACAGACCCCGCAGCAGCAGGTCGGCGAAGGTGTCGCCGATCTCCTCGGGGCGCAGGCCGCCGTCGGGCCGGTACCAGGTGCCGAGGTGGTGGACCCCGCCGAAGAACTGGTGCACGGCGAGGTCGGCGGGGACGTCCGCCCGGAGCGCGCCGTCCCGCTGCCCCTCCTCCACCAGCGCGCGGAAGCGCTCGTGGTAGCGGCGGCGCAGGGCGCGCACCGCCGCCTGGCGGTCCTCGGGGAGCATGTGGAGGGAGCCCATGGAGACCAGGGCGTCGTCCAGGTGCTCCAGCGTGGTGACGACCACGTCGGCGGCGGCGGCGCGCAGGCGGCCGGCGGCCGGCCCCGGTCCGCCGGCGACGGCGGCCAGCCGCTCGGACTGCAGGGAGAGCAGGCGGGTGTAGACCTCCTGCAGCAGGTCGTCCTTGGACGAGTAGTAGTGGTACATCGCCCCCTTGGTGACCCCGGCGCGCTCCACGATGTCCTGCACGGAGGTCTGCGCGAAGCCCCGCTCGGCGAAGAGGGCGCTCGCCACGGCCAGCAGCCTGGCCTGCACGGGGAGCCCGGCGACGGCGGGCGCGGCGGACCGTCCGGCGGTCCGGCCCGGCGGCGGGGCGGGCAGCACGCCCCGGGCGGGGCGCCCGGACGGGGCCTCCTGCGCGGGTCTGCGGCGGGCGGCGGACACCTCGACTCCTCTCCCCGGGTGGATCCCGCGGTCCACCCTAGCGGACATACCTACTGGTCGGTATGGTGACGGGGCGGCACGGGCCGCGCACGCCGCGGCGTCCGCGCCTCCCCGCAGGCACGCCCTCCACCGGCACCGGCGGCACCGCCCGCACCACCGACAGCCCTCCCTTCCCCGAGAGGACGGCACGCATGGCCGACCAGCCCCCGGGTCTCGACCCGGACCGGCTCCACGCCCACCTGGAGCGCGTCCGGCCCGGCACGGCCTCAGGCCCGCTGACGGCGGAGCTGATCGCCGGCGGCAAGTCCAACCTGACCTACAGGGTCACCGACGGCGCCTCCCGCTGGGTGCTGCGCCGCCCGCCGCTCGGCCACGTGCTCGCCACCGCGCACGACATGGCCCGCGAGTACCGGGTGATCTCGGCGCTGGCGGGCACGGCCGTGCCGGTCCCGGGGACGTACCTCCTCTGCGAGGACCCCGAGGTGCTCGGCGCCCCCTTCTATCTGATGGAGGAGGTGCAGGGCACCGTCCACCGCACCGCCGCGGACACCGCCGGGCTCGGCCCCGAACGGGCCCGCGCCCTCTCCGCCGAGCTGGTGGACGTCCTCGCCGCGCTCCACGCCGTCGACCCGGCCGAGGTCGGGCTGGCGGACTTCGGCCGCCCCGAGGGCTTCATGGCGCGCCAGGTGGAGCGGTGGCGCCGCCAGTTCGAGGCGTCCCGCAGCCGGGAGGTCGCGGGCATGGACGAGCTGTACAAGCGGCTGCGCGGCTCGGTGCCCGAGGCCCGGCGGGTGGCGGTGGTGCACGGCGACTACCGGCTGGACAACGTCATCGTCGGGCCGGGCGACCGGGTGGCCGCCGTCCTGGACTGGGAGATGGCCACCCTGGGCGACCCGCTCGCCGACCTCGGGCTGATGCGCGTCTACTGGGAGATCTCCCGCGAACTGCCGGGCAACCCGGTCGCCTCCGCGGTCAGCGCCGAGGCGGGCTTCCCGCCCGTGGAGGAGCTGGTGGACCGGTACGCCGCGCGCAGCGGCGCCGACACCTCCCCGCTGCCCTGGTACACCGCGTTCGCCCGCTACAAGCTGGCGATCATCGCGGAGGGCATCCACTACCGCTTCACCCAGGGCAAGACCGTCGGCGACGGCTTCTCGCACCTGGGCGCCATGGTGCCGCCGCTGGTGGCGGCCGCCCTGGAGTCGCTGCCGGCGTGACGGCCGCGGCCCCCTCGCGGTCCCGCGCCCCCGCCCCCGGCGGGGCACGACGGACCGTACGACGAACCACCCGAGCCACGACGGGCCCCCACGGGTCCGGACGCGTCCCGACGAAGGAGTCGAGTACCAGATGACCGAGCAGACCCCCGCCCCCCGTGTCGCGATCGTCACCGGTGCCGCCCGCGGCATCGGCGCCGCCACCGCCGTCCGGCTCGCCGCCGACGGCCTCGCCGTCGCGGTGGTGGACCTGGACGAGTCCGCGGGCAAGGACACCGTGGAGCGGATCACCGCCGCGGGCGGCCGCGCCCTGGCCGTCGGCGCCGACGTGTCGGACGCGGAGCAGGTGCAGGCCGCCGTCGACCGCGTCGCCGCCGAGCTGGGCGCCCCCACCGTGCTGGTGAACAACGCCGGCGTGCTCCGCGACAACCTGCTGTTCAAGATGTCCGAGTCGGACTGGGACACCGTGATGTCCGTCCACCTCAAGGGCGCCTTCCTGATGACCCGCGCCGTGCAGAAGCACATGGTGGACGCCGGCTTCGGACGGGTCGTCAACCTCTCCTCCTCCTCGGCGCAGGGCAACCGCGGCCAGGCCAACTACTCGGCGGCCAAGGCCGGCCTGCAGGGCTTCACCAAGACCCTGGCGATCGAGCTGGGCAAGTTCGGGGTCACCGCCAACGCGGTCGCCCCCGGCTTCATCGCCACCGACATGACGGCGGCGACGGCCGCCCGGGTCGGCATGGACTTCGAGGAGTTCAAGAAGGCCGCCGCCACCCAGATCCCGGTGGCGCGGGTCGGCGTCCCCGAGGACATCGCCCACACCATCTCCTTCCTGGTGAGCGAGGGCGCGGGCTTCGTCTCCGGCCAGGTGGTCTACGTCGCCGGCGGCCCGCTCGACTGACGGCCCGCACCCCCACCAGCCCCCACGAGAGACAGGTACGGACGGATGAGCGAGGACAGCGGGCGCGTCGCCCTGGTCACCGGGGCGAGCCGCGGCATCGGCTTCGCCGTCGCCGAGGCCCTGGTGGCCCGCGGCGACCGGGTGGTGGTCACCGGCCGGGACGCCGGGGCCCTGGAGGAGGCCGTCGAACGGCTCGGCGGCGCGGAGCACGCGGTCGGCGTGGCCGGCAAGAGCCACGACGCCGCCCATCGGGAGGCGGCGGTCGGACGGGCGATGGAGCGGTTCGGGCGGATCGACGCCCTGGTCAACAACGTGGGCACCAACCCGGTCTTCGGTTCCATGGTCGACCTCGACCTGGACGCCGCCCGCAAGATCCTGGACATCAACCTGGTGTCCACCCTCGGCTGGGTGCAACTGGTCCACAAGGCGTCCATGGAGGAGCGCGGCGGCGCGATCGTCAACGTCTCCTCGGTGAGCGCCCTCGGCCCCGCGCCCGGCATCGGCATGTACGGGGCCAGCAAGGCGGCCCTGATCCAGCTCACCCAGCAGCTGGCGTACGAGCTCGCGCCCTCGGTGCGGGTGAACGCGGTGGCCCCGGCCGTGGTGCGGACCCGCTTCGCGGAGGCGCTCTTCGCCGGGCACGAGGAGCAGGTGACGGCGGCCTACCCGCTGAAGCGGCTCGGCGTCCCGGAGGACGTCGGCGGCGCGGTGGCCTTCCTCCTGTCGGAGCAGGCCTCCTGGATCACCGGGCAGACCCTGGTGCTGGACGGCGGCCTCACCCTGGGCGCCGGCCTGGGCTGACGGCGGACGGCCGACGGCGGACGGCGCACGGGCCGGGAGGGCCGTACGGAAGGGCGGGAGGGCCGCGGTGGTGCGGCCCTCCCGCCCTTCGGCGTCCGGGCCGCTCCTCCCGCGGGGCCCGGGTCGCGGGATCCGCTGGATCCGCTGGATCCGCTGGATCCGCTGGAGAAGGAATTCAGGAAAACTCCCCGTGACGTTTCCCGAAAAGCACGGGAACGCCGCCGTCCGGAATGAGGACACTCCGCGGGGAATGCCGCGGCGACGCACCGGCGGCGCCGCCCGAATGGCGGACGCCCGTCCGGGGCCCTTCCCGTGGGCCCTCCCCGCGGCGCGCCGCGGCCGATGCGCCGGTGGTTCCCCGAACGGCGGCGCGGAAGCGCCGCCGGAGCCGCGGAATGACGCGTGTCACATTTCCGCCCCGCAGCACCCCGGGCCTGCTGCTTTATCCCGCGGCAAAGCCGCCGGCGAGGTCACATCGTCATTACGAAGGCCAGGTCGGTCACGGGCGCCCCCGTCACGGGCGGTAACGTCAAGGGAGTGCGTACCCAGACGAACGACGCCGCACCGCCGGTGCGGCAGGACCACCATGTCGCGGAGCGGCCCCGGCAGGAGCGCCTCTGGCCGCCGCTGACGCGCGCCCACAAGGTCCTCTTCGCGGCCACCATCGCGCTCTACGTGGTGGTGGTCGCGGGCGTGCTCACCGACTCCTGGCTGGTCACCCTCGACTGGGACGCCATGCTGGCCAAGCCCTACAAGCGCTGGCCGGAGCTGCTCCCCTACCTCAACGTGTGGATCGTCGTCGGCCAGCGCGGCCCCTCGGCGATCGCCGCCGTCGCCTGGCTGGTGTGGCGCAGCCACCGCACCCGGAGCCTGCGGCCGCTGCTGGTGATGGCGGCGGCCCTGCTGCTGCTCAACATGACGGTGGGCGCCGTGAAGATCGTGACGGGCCGGCTGGGTCCGCACTACGCCCACTACATCGGCTCGCCCGAGCTGTTCGCGGGCGGCCAGATCTTCCCGTCCGGCCACACCGCCAACTCCGTGGTGACCTGGGGCGTCATCGCCTACCTGGCGGTGCGCCTGCGGCGGACCGGCTCGGTGGCGGCCGGGTTCACGGCCTTCTCCATCGGCCTCACCACGGTCTACCTGGGCACCCACTGGATCAGCGACGTCATCGCGGGGTGGACCGCCGGACTGCTGGTGCTCCTCGTGCTGCCGCTGTTCGAGCCGGTCGTCGCGACCGCCGACGAGCGGATCCGGGCCGCGTGGAGCCGCCGGGGCCGCGGGCACGCCGGGCCGCCCGGGTCCGGGGGGCGCGGCGGCACGGACTGGTCCGCCTGGGACGAGGCCGTCCAGGACGAGCTCGCCGGCGTGGCCGCGGCCGTCCCGGCCCTGTCGCCGGGCAGGACCGGGCCGGGCCGACCCGGCCGCCGCCCCACGCGCCGCAGCGGGGCGCGCGCCTGAACCGGGCGCCCCGGGCCCTCCTCCCCCGGACCCCGCCGCCTCCGGGGCCGGACGTCCGGACGGCGCCTCAGCCGGTCCAGCAGCGGACCACACGGCCCCCGTCGACGGTCAGGTTGATCCGGCCGATCCGGTACTCCAGCGTGGTGACCGCGCCGGGGGGCAGCACCCGGACCGTGGTCCAGCCGCGCGCCCGGGCGGCCGCCTCCGCCTCCTGCGCGGGCAGTCCCAGGTAGCTCTCGGGGTCGTCCCGGGGCGGGGTCTCCCCGCCGGGCGCGGTGTCGGACACGGTCTCCGCCTCACTCGTTCGGGGGTGCCCGGTCAGCACCCTGCGTACCCTTCGCCCGCCTCCCGGGCGGTGCCGTCCCCGCCACGTTATGCCGACCCGCGGCGCCACGGAAGAGTGCCGCCGAACGGGCCCCGGGCGGTCCCGGATTCGTCACGGCCGTGAATGTCCTGTGCCCCCGCCGTGCAGGAACCGGTTCCAGGACGGCCAATAGCGCACACCGGCCGGGAGCGCACGCGCGCATTCCGGAATTCCGCGGGTCCTCACCACGGCTCCACCGGCCGGGAAATCTGCGTACACGTCGCATTCGCACCCGCCGCGAAACCGCGGACCGATGCGGCGGGGGCGGCCGTCCCGGTGAATACGGGACGGGACGCGGGGATTCACGGTGCGCACGCTGGTGCACCCCTGCGGCGGCTGGCACAGTGAGGCGCAGCACGGCAACCGCACCAGCCGCTTCCAGCCGGGGGGACCGCAGCGATGGACCAGACCGGGCCCGCCTCCCGCCGTACCGCAGTCGGAGCCCCGGACGGTCGGACGGCGGACGGTCGGACGGCGGCCGGGGCGGTGGACGGTCGGGCGGCGGACAGCCGGGCGGGGGCGGGCGCGGCTGCGGACACGGCCCCCGGCGGCCTGGTGCTCGGCCTCGACGCGGGCGGCACCCGCACCCGGGCCCTCCTGTGCGACCTGGCCGGGAACCGGTACGGCCACGCCGCCGCCGACGGCGGCAACCCCGCCGCGCACCCCCTCCACCGGGCCGCCGCCGCCCTGTCCGTGGTGCTGCGCGGGGCGCTGGCCGGCGTCGACCCGGCGGAGGTCCGGTACGGCGTGGTCGGGCTGGCCGGGCAGGGGCCGCCCGGCGGGTCCGGGATGCGGGCCGCGCTGGGCCGGGCCTGGCGGGAGGCGGGACTGAGGTGCCCGGTGGCGATGGTGCCGGACGCGGCCACGGCGTTCGCGGCGGGCACCGCCGCCGGCAGCGGCAGCGTGCTGGTCGCCGGGACGGGCGCCGTGGCGGTGCGGGTGGAGCACCGGGACGAGGCGGCCCGCGCCGACGGGCTCGGCTGGCTCCTCGGCGACCTGGGGTCCGGCTTCTGGATGGGCCGGGAGGCCGTGCGGACGGCCCTGGAGGCGCTGGACGGGCGGGCCCACGCGCCGGTGCTGGCCCCGCTGGTGCTGGAGGAACTGCTGGGGCCCGGCGCGCCGGGCCCGGGGTCCGCGGCGGGCCCGGGGGACGTCCCGGGGGCGGGGCGGGCGGCCCGGCTGGTCGCGGCCGTGTACGCGGAGCGGCCCGCGGCGCTGTCCCGGCTGGCGCCGCTGGTGGCCGCCGCCGCGGAGCGCGGGGACCCGGCGGCCGGGGGCATCGTGGAGGCGGCGGCCGGGCACCTGCTGGCCACCCTGGCAGCGGTGCGCAGGCCCGGTGAGCGGACCCCGGTGGTGCTGGCCGGCTCCTGCCTGGTGACGGCGAACCCGCTGGCCCGCCGCGTCGCCCGGGGGGTCGTGCGGCACTGGCCGGGCGCGCCGGTGGGCCGCGCCCGGGACGGCGCCGCGGGCGCGGCACTGCTGGCCGCGGACGCGCTGGGACTGGACGAGGGGACGCTGGCCTCCCTGCACCTGCGGCTGCTGGGGGAGCGCGGCGGGGGGACCTGCGGCGCGGAGGCGCGGGACGCACGGACCGCCGGGCACGGGGAGGTCTGAGCCCCGCGGCACCCGGACCGGGCTGCGCCGTGGGCGTCGACGGCGCTGCCCGGGTTGCTGTCAGGGCACCGGGGCACCGGCGGGGCACCGTCCGGCAGGGGGACGCGCCCCCGGACGGCCCGCCGTTCGTGACGGGCGCGACCGGCAGGCCCGGCAGGCCGCCCGGCGGCCGGGGCCCGCGCACCGCGGCCCCGGGACGGGGGCACCCCGTCCCGGGGCCGGTGCCGGGGACGGACCGGGGCCGGGCGCGGCGGGCGGGTGTCAGGCGCGGCGGCCCAGGAGGGCCAGGAGCCGCGTCTGCCCGTCGGCATCGTCGGACACCTTGACCGGCGGCGCAAACAGGCCGCTGGCGGCCAGCTCGTCGGCGTAGGGCTCGACCTCGCGGCGGGCGAAGGCGACCAGCTCCGGCGCGAGCCTGGTGTCGCCGCCGGTGGCGCGGGCCAGGTCCCAGGTGTGCACGGCGGCGTCCATGGCCATCTGGCTGCAGTACTCCACCGCGCGGGTGTCGCCGGACGAGAGGTGCACGGTGGCGTCGAGGGCGCCGTGGCGGGTGAAGGCCTCGCGGGCGGCGGTGGCGGCGCTGCGCCAGGCGCCCACCGGGTCGTCGCCGAGCCGGTCGCCGTCGAAGCGGTCGCCGACCTCCTCGACGGTGGCCCCCTCCATCAGCGGCGGCACCCAGAGCTGCTCGACGGTCAGGTGGTTGACCAGGTCGCGGACGGTCCACTCGGTGCAGGGGGTCGGCGCGTCCCACTGCCCGGCCCCCACGGCGCGCACCCGGCGGCCGAAGGAGGCGACCGCCTCGGCGTGCATCCTCAGCACTTCCTGCTGCTCATGGGTGAGCGTGTGCGCCATCGAATCGCCTCTCCGGATGCTGGGCCGGGGGCCCGCGGCGGCGGGCCGTGCCTCCCGGGACGTCCGGGTGGCCCCGGAGCCGCCCTGCGCCTTCCCGTCGCCCGTGCGGGCACACCCGCCGGATGCGAGGGACGCACGAACGGCCGAACCGCGGGACGGGCACGGACGGCCCCGGAGACCCGGACGGCCCGGCCCGCGGCGCCCGCACGCTGCGGGCGCCGGGCACAGGGGCCGGACACGGGGGCGGCCCCGCACCGTCCGCCGGAGGTGGACCGGCGGAGGCCCGGGGCCGTGCCGCGGGGACCCGCCCGGCCGCCGCGGTCCGGCGCGGCGGCACCCGGGGTCCGGGGGTGCGGGGCGGGTCAGCCCGCGATCTGGCGGCGGTCCCCGCCGTGGGCGATGGAGATCCGCCGGGGCTTGGCCTGCTCGGCGACCGGGATCACGAGCGTGAGGACGCCGTTCTCGTAGTCGGCGCGGATCTGCTCGGTGTCCAGGCTCTCGCCGAGGAAGAGCTGCCGGCTGAAGGTGCCGGTGGGGCGCTCGGTCACCAGGTACTCGCGGCCGTTCGCCCGGGGGACGGGGCGCTCCGCGCGGACGGTGAGGACGTTCTGCTCGACCTCCAGGTCCACCGAGTCGGGGTCCACGCCCGGCAGGTCGAAGTGGACCACGAACTGCTCGCCCTCCCGGTAGGCGTCCATCGGCATGGCGGCGGGCCGGGCCGGGCCCGCCTGGCCGAGCAGCTGCTGGGTGAGCCGGTCGAGGTCCCGGAACGGGTCGGTGCGCATGAGCATCGTGTCTTCCTCCTCTGATGTGGCTGCGGTGCGTAATCCTGAGCCGGATGGGCTCAACTTGCCTATGTATATAGCCCGCAGATCACCTGCTGTCAATTGCCGTCCGGACGGTCGGCAGGGGGGCCGCGGAGGACACCGGCGGCGGCCCGGACGGCACTCCGACGGGAGGCCCCGCGGGCGGCCCGCCGACGGCGAGGGCGGAGGGGAGGGCGGCGGGGAGCGAGAGGGCCGAGATGGTGTCCCCGAAGCCCCCCCGCGCCCGCACGCCGCGGCGCGCGGAGGTGATCACCGGCAGGTCGGCGGCCCGGCGGACCGGACGGCCGAGCGCCTCCAGGGCGGCCACCAGGGCGTGGTCCTCCCCCACCGCCAGGGCCGCGAAGCCGCCGGCGGACCGGTAGGCGTCGGCGCGCACCCCCAGGTTGGCGCCGTGGACGTGGGGGTGCTCGGCCCGCGGGCCGCCGCGCAGCGTCGGCTTGGGCGCGGTCTCCACCGAGGGCCGCACCGGGGTCGCGTACTGGCGCTGGAAGCGCTCGGCGGTCCCCGGGGGGTGCTCGGACCAGTCGAGCACCTGGACGGTCCCGACCACCGCGTCCCACCCCTGCTCCGCGTAGGAGAGCTGCCGGGCCAGCCAGCCGTACGGCACCCGGGTGTCCGCGTCGGTGTGGGCGAGCCACAGCTCGTCCGGCGCCGGTCCGCGGGAGGGCGACAGCACCTCGGCGAGGGCGCGGTCCGTACCGCGGGCGCGGGCGGCGCCGACGTTGCAGGCCCGGATGGTCGCCACCTCGGCGCCGGCGTGGCGGGCGATGGCGGCGGTGCGGTCCTGGCAGCTGTCCGCGACCACGACCAGGCGGACCGGGAGGCCCGCGACCCGGGGGTGGCGCGCCGCACGGCGCACGGAGGCGAGGCAGCCGCCGAGCAGTCGCTCCTCGTCCCTGGCCGGGACGACGACGGCGATGGCACGGATCATGGGCGGACCTCCTGGGAATACCGCGGAGGCCCGGCTGCGCCGGGAGGCCGGGAGAGCCGGGCGGGGTGCGGTGTGCGGCGTGCTGGGGGGCCGGTCGGGCGCGCGGTCGCCGCGCGCCTCCGAGGGGCCTCTCCGGCCACGGTGACACGGCGGGGGCCGGTACCGCGCGGGACGGTTCCCCCCGGGGCCGCGCCTTCACCCGGCCGGGTGCGTCCGGGGCCCGGGCGGGCGGCGGGCGCGGGAGCGGAGGCGGCCGGGACCGGGCGGGGCGCGGACCGGGCGGCGGTGAGGGCGGAACAGCGGGCCCCGTCCCGTGTCCGGACACCGGAAGCGGGTATCCGGACAGTGGGTGGCACGGCGGTGCCGCGCTGCGCGCGGTCCGGCAGCCCCCGGCCATGGAGCACGACGCTGGAGGCGACGAGACCATGCGGCAGTACATCCCCAACCGGGACCGCGGCGCGGCGGGCGGGACCGAGGCCCCCCGGACCTCTCCCCACGGCATGCCCCTGGAGGGGCCCGGCATGCCCGGCCGGCGCAACCACGTGCAGGCGACCGACACGCGGCTGCCGGACACGCACCTGAAGTACGACATCACCGGGAGGCGGCGCGGCCTCCCCACCACGCCGGGCGGGCGCGGGATGTCGGACATCCGGATCTTCCTGGCGAGCGTCTTCGCGCCGATCCTGCTGGTGGGGACGGCGATCTTCGCCTTCGTCGCCTCGCAGGTGGGCAGCGGGAGCCGGGGCGTCTACGTCGGCCTGGCCATCGCCTGCTTCGTGCTCTCGGTGGGCGCGGCCCTGGACGTGGCGCAGTCGGTGTGGCGGCGCAGGCGCCGCGAGCAGCGGGAGGCCGCCGCCCTTCGCTGAGAGGGGCGCCACCCGGCGCACGCCGGGCCCGGCCGCGGCACCGCGGCGGCGCCCCGGACGGCACGGCCGTCCGGGGCGCCGCCTGTGCCCGGGCGGACCCGGGCACCCCGGGGGGCTCGGCCATACGGGTGGCCCGACGTCCCCATCCGCCCTTTCACCCGATCGGGCGTCCGCCGCGCCCTTTCGGATCACTTCGCTCATCCTCCGACTCCAAGCGATCACCAAAAAACAGCTGATCGTTCAAAAAAGACCAAGCGACATGTGCCCGGCAAAGCGGTCCCTAAGGTCACCAGTGCCCCGACCGGCGGGGGTACTCCTGACACCCGCTGATCACCCGCGCTGCCGATCCGCCGGATCGGCCCCGTCCGGCCGAGCCGGCACCACCAACGGAGGACACCCACACCATGACCAACATGGAAGCGGCACTCAAGGAAGCGATGAGCATCGAGGGCGCCGTCGGTGTCGCCCTGGTCGACTACAGCAGCGGCATGGCCCTCGGCACCCTGGGAAGCAGCAAGGAGCTCGACCTCAACGTCGCCGCGGCGGGCAACACCGACGTGGTCCGCGCCAAGATGCGCACGATGGAGATGCTCAACCTCCACAACGAGACCATCGAGGACATCCTGATCACCCTGACGGCCCAGTACCACCTGATCCGTCCGCTGACGCACCGCACCAGCAAGGGGATCTTCCTCTACCTGGCCCTCGACCGGCACCGGGCGAACCTGGCCATGGCCAGGCACATCATCCGCAGGCTCGAGGAGAACCTCGAGATCTGACCGCACCGCGGCAGCCGGGCCGTCCGCCGAGCCCGCCGGGCCGGTCGGCGGCCCGACGCGTGTCCCGGCCCCGGGACGCGCCGGCCCCGGGGCCGGGTCCGGGAGGCCGCGCCCCGGGCCCGGCCGCGGAGGACGGGCCCCTCAGCGGTTGGCCACCGCCTGCTTCACCAGCGTCCGGCCGAAGTCCCACATCAGGCCGCTGCCGCGGTGGGCGTCGTCCATCACGTCGGTGAAGGCGTCGACGAAGCGGTCCACGTCGCGCTCGGTGACGACCAGCGGCGGGATCAGCTTGATGACCTCCAGGTGGTCCCCGGAGACCTGGGTGAGGATGCGGTGCCGCTGCATCAGCGGTACCACCACCATCTGGGCGAAGAGCCCCTTGCGGGCCGCCTGGAGCGCGGTCCAGCGGGTGCGCAGCCCCAGCGAGCGCGGCCGGCCGAACTCGATGCCGACCATCAGGCCGCGCCCCCGCACGTCCGCCAGCAGTTCGTAGCGGTCCACCAGGGCCGCGAGCCGCCCGCGCAGCAGGTCCCCGGTCCGGCGGGCGTGGGCGACGGTCCCCTCGTCCTCCATCACCTGGAGGACGGCCAGGCCGGCCGCCATGGCCTGCGCGTTGGAGCCGAAGCTCGCGGAGTGCACCAGCACCCGGTCCATGGAGGAGTACACCTTGCGGAAGATCCAGTCCTTCCCCAGGGTCGCCCCGACCGGCACGTACCCGCCGGAGAGCGCCTTGGCCGCGCAGACCAGGTCGGGCTCCACGCCCTCCTCGTGCTGGTGGGCGAAGAAGTCGCCGGTGCGGCCGATGCCGGTCTGCACCTCGTCGCAGACCAGCAGCGCCCCGTGCCGGTGCAGCAGGTCCTGCGCCGCCCGCAGCCAGCCGGGCGGGGCCGCTTGCACGCCCTTGCCCTGGATCGGCTCCACGATGAGCGCGGCCACGTCGCCCCGGCGCAGCTCGCGCTCCAGCGCGTCCAGGTCGCCCAGCGGGATCGCCGTGTCGGGCAGCAGGGGGCCGAAGCCCTTGCGGAACCCCTCCTCCCCGTTGACCGAGAGGGAGCCGGTGGTGAGGCCGTGGAAGGCGTGCTCGCAGTAGAGGACCCGGCGGCGGCCGGTGGCGCAGCGGGCGAACTTCAGCGCCGTCTCCACCGCCTCGGTGCCGCTGTTGCCGAAGAAGACCCGGTCCAGGTGGGGGGTGTGGGCGAGCAGCCGCTCGGCGAGCAGGCCGGGCAGCGGTGAGCAGTCGAAGCGGGTGAGGTCGGGCAGGTCGAGGTCCATCGCCTGCTGCACGGCGGCACGCACCACCGGGTGGTGGCGGCCCAGGGCGAAGACGCCGAAGCCGGCGAGCATGTCGAGGTACTCGTTGCCCGCGGCGTCGTAGAAGTAGGGGCCCTCGGCGCGTTCGTAGAACCGGTCGAAGCCGATGGTCCGCAGGACCCGCGGCAGCTGTGGGTTGAGGTACCGCTCCTGCAGGTCGTAGCGCTCGGCGCCGCGCTCGGCGATCAGGGCCGCGAGGTCGAAGCCCCTGCCGGGGCGGGGGGCGGCCCCGGGACCGGTTCCGGCGGCGCCGGGAGCGGCGGGTCCTGCGCCGGCCGGGGACGTGGGGGCGCCGGGCCGGCCGGGCTCCTCGGCACGGGGGGCGACGGTGTCAGAGGCCACGGTGGGGTTCCCCTCCTCGGGTGCGGGCGGTTCCGGCGGCGCGCGGGCTGCGGACGGGGACGCGCGCGGGGGCGTCCGGGCCGTCCGCCCCGTTCGGCCGGGGGCGGGATGCGGTACGCGGGCGCTCGGCGGCGCGGGCGCGGTCGGCGGTGCGGACCGGGGCGGGCCGGGGGCCGGGGGCGGAGGCCCTGCCGTCCTCGGCCGCGGCGCCGGCCACCCGGGCGCGCTCCCTGTGGTCCGCGGCCCGCGGCCCGGTGCGGGGCCGGGCTGTGCGGACGAGCCGGGCGGCGCGGTCGGCGATCCCGGGGCCGGTCAGCCCCAGCTCCTCCAGGATCTGGCCGCGGGAGGCGTGGCCGAGGAACTCCTGCGGGATGCCGAGGTCGCGCAGCGGCACGTCCACGTCGGCGTCGCGCAGCGCCCGGGCGACGGCGGAGCCGACGCCGCCGGCGCGGCCGTTGTCCTCGACGGTGACCACGGTGCGGTGCCCCGCGGCGAGCCGCACCAGGGCCGGGTCGACGGGCTTGACCCAGCGGGGGTCGACCACGGTGGCGGTGACGCCCCGGTCGGCGAGCAGGCGGGCCGCGTCGAGGCAGGGGCCGGCCATGGTGCCGACGGCGACCAGCAGCACGTCCGGCCGGTCGGCGGGCCCGCCGGGCGGGGCGGTGCGCAGCAGCACGTCGACGCCGCCGATCCGCTCGACGGCGGGCACGGCGGGGCAGGTGTCGGCCTTGGGGAAGCGGACGACGGTGGGGGCGTCGTCGACGTCGACGGCCTCGCGGAGCTGGGCGCGGAGCTGGTCGGCGTCGCGGGGCGCGGCCAGCCGCAGGCCGGGGACGACCTGGAGGACCGACATGTCCCACATGCCGTTGTGGCTGGCCCCGTCGGTGCCGGTGACCCCGGCCCGGTCCAGCACGAACGTCACGCCCAGGCGGTGCAGGGCCACGTCCATCAGGACCTGGTCGAAGGCCCGGTTGAGGAACGTCGCGTACACCGCGACGACCGGGTGCAGGCCCCCGGTGGCCAGGCCGGCCGCCGAGACCGCCGCGTGCTGCTCGGCGATGCCCACGTCGTAGACCCGCTCGGGGAACTCCCGCGCGAACGGCGCCAGGCCCACCGGGTGCAGCATCGCCGCGGTGATCGCCACCACGTCCCGCCGCTCCCGGCCCAGCGCCACCATCTCCTCGCCGAAGACCGACGTCCACGAGGCGCCCGTGGACGGGGAGAGCGGGAGGCAGGTGGCGGGGTCCATCGAACCCACGGCGTGGAAGCGGTCCTCGTCGTGCTGCTCGGCGGGCCGGTGGCCGCGGCCCTTCTGGGTCAGGCAGTGCACGATGACCGGGCCGCCGAAGTCGCGGGCCCGTCTCAGGGCGGACTCCAGGGCGCCGATGTCGTGGCCGTCGACCGGGCCGACGTACTTCAGGCCCAGGTCCTCGAACATGCCCTGCGGGGCGAAGGAGTCCTTGAACCCCTTCTTGGCCCCGTGCAGGGCGTCGAACACCGGTCGTCCCAGCACGGGGGTGCGCTCCAGCGCCTCCCGCGTCCAGGAGAGGAACCGCTCGTAGCCCCGGGTGGTGCGCAGGGTCGCGAGGTGGTCGGCGAGGCCGCCGATGGTGGGCGCGTAGGAGCGCTCGTTGTCGTTGACGACGATGACCACGGGCCGGTCCTCGGCGTCGGCGATGTTGTTCAGCGCCTCCCAGGCCATGCCGCCGGTCA